>JASEIO010000029.1:0-16562 GCA_030017475.1 bacterium
CTTTTATGATGGTAAACTCGAAAAACTTGCAATTAGATTAACCTCTTGATTTGTGGAAAACGGTGCCGTCATTATAGTCAATCTAATTAAAGATTTTCCTTGACTTTAGGGAAAGAGTTTAGTAAAATGGATGTGGAGTGGAAGATGGCAGAAGATAATAAAGATATGGATGAAATAAGTCTCTTGCTTCAGGATTTAGAGGAAAAGGAACCTACGTCTTCATCTGCAGAGAAAAAAAAGGAAGAGGTAGTAGATTTGGAAGAAGATGAGTTATTACCGTTAGAGGAGGAGTTAGAAGAAGGGATAGAGCTAAAGGATGAGAAAAAGAAAGGATTTTTGGAAAATTTGAGGTCCCGTATTAAATGGATTCCTATTAAAGTGGGTATTTTCTTCCTTATTGCCTTTTTGGGCATAGGAGTCAGTTCATATTTCCTCACCAAGGGACTGAAGACAAAAAGGCATGTAAGGAAAGGGACTGAGTTTATAAATCGAGGAGAGTTTGAACTGGCAGAACAGGAGTTGGATAAGGCATTATCTTCTTGTTTTAGTGAGGATAAAGTCTTAAACCAATTTGGAGAGACCTATTTAAAAAATAGAGAGTTAGTCAGAGCCTATAATAAATTAAAGAAGGCATTGGGAGTTAATCCTAAAAATATACCTGCTCAGTATAATCTCTCACATCTTTATATTTTAAGAGGTGAGTTATCTAAGGTAGAAGAGATATGTGAAAACATCCTTATAAATAAACCCAAGGATAAATTCGCCTTGGTTACGTTGGCGGATGTATGTTTGAAATTGGGTAATTTTAAGAAGGCAAGTTTTTTTGCCCATAAGGCTATAGAGGTTTCGCCAAAGAACAAAAAGGCTCTTCTTGTGTTACTTAAGACTTATATAGAAGAGGGGAAATATGAAGATGCTCTAAAGATCCATAGATATCTCTATAACCTCTCGGAAGGCAAGATATTTGACCCTCATTCATTAACCCGGTTAGGGGCTTTCTATCTTCAAAAGGACCCTGAAACTTCAGAAAAATTACTTAAGCTTGCAACAAAGAGGAATATACCAAAGGCCTACTATTATCTTGGAAGGATATATCTTAAAAAAGGAGAATTGAATCAAGCTCTGTCTTCCTTAAAGAAGGCAGTTTCGCAATTAACATTCGAGGATCCCCTGTATAGTGAAACCTATAGTCTATTAGGAAAGATTCACTTAAAATGTGGTATGCTAAGGAAGGCAGAAGAGGAATTACAGGAGGCTATAAATTCTAATTCTAAGAATGGAGAAGCAAATTTTGATTTAGGAAATGTATATTATAACCTTGGCGAGATTGAGCGTGCTATCCCTTTTTATGAAAAGGCAGAGCATCTTGGGGTTACAGAGGAATTATTATATTATAACTTAGGGGTTGGTTATTATCAAGCAAAAAGATATGATGATGCCCTCCGACGTTTTAGCATGTTACGCTCCTCTCCAAATGTATGTTATAATCTGGGGAATACCTGTTTACACTTGGATATGTTAGAACAGGCAAAGGTAAAGTATCAAGAAGTTATTATGAAGGATAAACATGCTTTGCATGATCAGGTTCATTTCATAAGTGCTGCGGAAGAAAAGGATATTTATAGAAGATTAAGGAAGGCCTATAACAATATTGGAGTAGTATATGAAAAGTTAAAGGATGAAAAGCAGGCTATGCTTTCCTATTCTCAATCAGCTGAATGTGCCTCTTTCTTTGGCAAAGGTAGAAATCTCGCAAGAGAAAACCTTAATAGGGTTTTTTTAGGAAGGCCCATTTTATCTATTGAGTCGGCAATCTATGATGAGGTGGAGAAAAGATATAGATAAATGAGAGCAGTAGCCTTAATATCTGGTGGGTTAGACTCCGCTTTAGCAGCAAAGTTGATAATCGATCAAGGGATTGAGGTAATTGGGGTAAACATGTTATCCCCTTTCTTTGACAATTCACATATGGCGAAGGATTGTTGTCGTGAATTGAAAATCCCTTTACAGATAATTGATATCTCTTCGGAATACTTAGATATAATAAAAAATCCAAGGTATGGATTTGGAAAAAACCTAAATCCCTGTATTGATTGCCATGCATTTATGCTAAAGAAGGCAGGGAGGTATATGGATGAAATTAAAGCCAGCTTCCTTATAACAGGAGAAGTTCTTGGAGAAAGACCAAAGTCACAGTCAAGATTTGCCTTGCATGTAGTAGGGAAGGAATCAGGTTACGGATCCCTGGTTCTAAGACCTCTTTCAGCTCTTTTATTAGAAGAGACTTATCCTGAAGAAAAGGGTTTGGTTTCGCGTCGCATGTTACTTTCACTCCATGGCAGATCAAGAAGACCTCAACTTGAATTAGCAAGGAGATTTGGGCTTACTCGTTTTTTGACCCCTGCCTCGGGTTGTCTTTTAACCGATCGATGTTTTTCTCGAAGACTTAGAGATTTGATGAATCACTCTGAATTGACGCTTTCGGATGTAGAACTTTTAAAAATAGGACGCCATTTTAGGATAAGTGAAACGTGTAAGATTGTTATTGGAAGAAATAAACAGGAAAATGAATCACTGCTTAGATTAGTAAAATCAGGCGATTTATGTATTTCCGTGGAAGGGTATAAGGGGCCAATAGGTATTACGAGAGGAGAGATTACTCCGGATATAATACTTCGATCCTCTTCTTTATGTGTAAGATACTCAGATGCACCAACAGATGCTAAGGTGAAGGTAAAATATATTTTGAGTAAGAAAACAGGTCAGGTTTTGGTTAAAGGAGAAGATGCCACCCATCTTGGGATAACGATGATTTAGTAATGTTACATCAAACCTTGGTAGAGATCAATTTAGATAAGATCTTCTATAATGTACAGGAGATTAAAAGGATAGTAGGAGATAAGATTCAAATTATGTCCATAGTAAAGGCAGATGCCTATGGACATGGATTGATTGAGGTAGCAAAAACGGTCATAAAAGCAGGTAGTAATTGGTTGGGGGTAGCTAATTTACAGGAGGCTGTGGAATTAAGAAAAAATGGCATAGTTTCTCCTATCCTTATTTTAGGAACAATTAGACCAAGTGATGCCAAGGATGTTATAAAATTCAGGATTACCCCTTCTGTTTTTACAATGGATTTGGCAAAAGCCCTATCACGCATTTCAGATGAAGAGACAAGAATTCATATTAAGGTTGATACTGGAATGGGGAGGTTTGGAGTACCAATTGATGAAGCAGAGAAGTTTATAAAGCTAATAGTTACGCTTCCTAAAATAAAAATAGAAGGATTGTTTTCCCATTTAGCTACTTCGGATTGTTTGGATAAGAGTTATGCAATCGCTCAATTTGCTCACTTTCAATCCTTAGTCAGTCAATTGGAGAAAAAAGGGATTAATATCCCCATTAAACATATAGCCAATTCCGGAGCTATTTTAGATCTACAAGATATGTGGCTTGATTTGGTTAGGCCAGGTATTGCGATTTATGGACTCTTCCCCTCGTCTGAGGTTTCTCGCATGGTCACCCTTTATCCAGCAATGGAGTTTAAGACAAAGGTTTGTTATTTGAAAAAACTACCTAAAGATTCTGCTGTCTCTTATGGCAGAACCTATATGACCAAAAGAGAAACTCTAATAGCTATTCTACCAGTTGGCTATGCCAATGGATTAAGTCACTCCTTATCAAATAAGGGAGAGGTTTTAATTAAAGGAAGGAGGTGCAAAATTATTGGTCGGGTAACCATGGATTTTTGTATGGTGGATGTAACGGATGTACCAGGGGTTAAAGTTGGAGATGAGGTAGTTATATTTGGATCTCAAGGAGATGAGCGGATAGATGTAGATGAAATAGCAGAGAAAATCTCTACAATAAATTATGAAATCGTTTGCATGGTAGGAAATTGTAATAAAAGGGTATACATCAAAAGTGAAAAATCCAAAGCACAAGATACGAAACTTAAAATTAAGAAGGGAGGCGTAAGGTGATTGAAATGAATGTAGCGGGTGTGGCGCTTGATCCAAATACAAATATGCCCATAGTTATCTTAAGGGAGGATGGTGGTAAAAAGATTCTACCTATTTGGGTAGGGATCTTTGAAGCACAAAGCATCTTATTTGCCTTAGAAAAGGTAAAGCTTCCGAGACCATTTACCCATGATTTGTTGAAGTCTGTGATTGAGAATTTGGGTGCGAAGGTAGAAAGGATTGTAATTAATGCTATAAAAGATGATACATACTTTGCCAGGATAAATCTTATTATAAATGGAAGTAAGGTAGAGATTGATTCCAGACCTTCAGATGCTATTGCTTTGGCATTACGTACCTCTTCTCCGATCTATGTTCACGATCCAGTGATTAATGTTGCTACTATGCCACCAAATCCTATTGATGATGAGGAGGTAAAAAGATTTAAAGAAAGATTAAAGGATTTTAAGTTAGAGGATTTAGGGCAGTAGAGTATTTACAATTGCAAGGAGCCAGAAGGTGGATGTTTCGGTTCTTGGAGAATTTGGATTGATTGATAGAATACGCAGAAGTGTTGGTAAAGATATACATAGGGATGTACTTGTAGGTATAGGTGATGATTGTGGAGTAATTGAAATAGGGCATGACAAATTGTTATTATTTACTACAGATATGTTAGTGGAAGAGGTCCATTTTAGTCAGAAAACCTATACCCCATATCAAATTGGGTGGAAGGCATTAGCAGTGAATATAAGTGATATAGCAGCAATGGGAGGTTTGCCGAAACACTGTTTGGTTGCCTTAGGTTTACCCTCTAATTTATCTACAAATTTTGTGGATGAGTTATATAAAGGAATAAGCAAAATTGGAGCAGAATTTGAAGTAGATATAGTGGGTGGAGATATTGTGAAATCGCGCTTCTTAGTAATTAACATCTCACTTTTAGGTGAGGTGAAAAGGGAATATCTTAAAAGACGCAGTGAGGCACATGTTGGGGATAAGGTAGCTGTTACAGGCACAATAGGAGATTCTGCTTGCGGGTTAGCGATCCTACAAGATAATAGGGAGGTAATAGAGGAGATCAAAGGACATGTAATTCAAAAACATATATTTCCATATCCCAGGGTGCGTGAGGCACAAGTGATTAGAGGATTAGCTAATTCAATGATTGATCTTTCAGATGGTTTGGCAAGTGATGTAATGCAAATTGCTAAGGCAAGTAGTGTAGGAGTAAATATATTCATAGATAAACTACCTATTTCACCTGAGACTCGAATGATAGCAGAGGTACTTTCTAAAGATCCAAGAGACTTAGCATTATATGGTGGGGAAGATTATGAGTTGCTGTTTACTATAGATGAGGAGAATCTGCGGAGATTAGACATTCCTATAACAATTATAGGAGAAATCACTTCAAGAACCCAGGGTTTAAAACTTATAGATGAATTAGGAAATTCCGAAGATTTGGTTCCGAAGGGATATGAACACCTTACAGGTAGTAACTAATAGTGCTATCCAAACCCACAAGTTAGGGAAAAAGGTAGGGGAGTTACTGGAAGAAGGAGATATTATCTCTTTAGTTGGTGAATTAGGAGTAGGAAAAACCTGCTTTACTCAAGGAATAGCCAAGGGTTTAAAAATTAAAGACTATGTAAATAGCCCTACTTTTATCATTATAAAATGTTACGAAGGAAGATTACCCCTTTACCACTTTGATCTTTATAGGATTCATTCACTTCGAGAACTTTATGAAATAGGGTATGAGGAATATCTCTATGGCAAAGGAGTGACTGTTATTGAATGGGGAGAAAAGATAAAGGGATTGTTACCAGATACCTATTTAAGGGTAGAGATTGACTGGTTGGCATATACAACTCGTTGTTTTTCATTTGCCCCTTTTTCGGAACATTTTCAACAACTAATTACCCACCTTTCTTATATCTGAAGCAAAGTTATGAAGATACTGGGAATTGAAACTTCGACCTCTATTGGAAGTGTAGCTATTGTTTCATCGAATAGTTTATTAGCAACCTATACATGTCAAGATAGGTTGACTCACGCTTCATGGTTAATGGAGGCTATAGATAAAAAGGTACTTTTAGATGCAGGGCTTGATATAAATGACATAAATGGTATCTCAGTATCTATTGGTCCAGGGTCATTTACTGGTATACGAATTGGAATGGCAGTTGGGAAAGGTTTAGCTCAAAGCTTAAATATCCCAATCGTTGGGATTTCTACCTTAGATGGATTGGCCTATAATTTGGTATATACTAAAGATCTTATTTGCCCAATTATTGATGCTAAGAGAAAAGAGGTATATACAGCATTATACAGAGGTCAGAGGGGAGAAGGGGGAAGGGAGAGGTTGATTAGATTGACTGATTATTTGGTTATCACACCTTCTGAGTTATTGAGTATGATCAAAGAGAAGGTAATATTTTTAGGAGACGGGGTAGAGATTTATGGCCCACTAATAAAAGGGATTCTTCGAGATAGAGCCAGCATTATTAAAGATTACCTTCCTTCTGCCGAAAATATAGCCTATTTAGGATTAAAAGAGATACAAAATGGAAAGGGGGGAGATCTATTTTCTATAAGTCCTTTATACATAAGACCACCAGATGCAGAGATAAAGATGGGTTAATCATTCGACCAATTAAAAGACAAGATATCAAAGAGGTTTTAGAAATTGAAATGGTTTCCTTTCCCATTCCTTGGACAGAAAGGATGTTCCGTCAAGAATTGAAGAATCGGATGTCTAGGTTCTTTGTGGCAGAAGTAGAAGGTAAAATCGTAGGATATGGAGGTTTTTGGCTTATATTCGATGAGGCCCATATTGTAAATATAGCTGTTCATCCTGGAGCGAGAGGAAGAAAGATAGGGTCAAGAATATTGGCCCACCTAATTCATTGGGTTAAAAAAAGGGATATTGCGAGGATAGTTTTGGAGGTAAGGGATTCTAACAGGCCAGCCAAGAATTTATATAAAAAGTTTGGATTTATACCCATTGGGATAAGGAAGAGATATTATACTGATACAAAAGAGGACGCAATAGTTATGGGTCTCATCTTAAGAGGAGAAAATGGTCAGGGTGAGATTTGCCCCTGCCCCAACTGGGGCATTGCACATTGGAGGAGCAAGAACTGCCTTATTTAACTGGTTATATGCTAAACATTTTGGAGGTAAATTTATCCTACGGATAGAGGATACAGATATTGTACGATCAACTAATAAATGGGTCAAGACTATATTAGAGGAGCTTAAGTGGTTAGGATTGGATTGGGATGAAGGGCCTTACTTTCAATCGGATCGATTGGATATATATAAGAGATATGCTGAGAGACTTGTAAAAGAAGGGAAGGCTTACTACTGCTATTGTAGCAGAGAGGATTTAGAAAAACACCGTCGTAAGATGCAAAGACTTAAGAGAAGATCTGTCTATAGTGGAACCTGCCGAGAGCTAACTCCTTCGCAGCGAAAGCACTATGAATCACAAGGTCGCAAACCAACTGTTAGATTCAAGATTCAGCATCCTGGGACAACCGTAGTATCGGATTTAATTCGAGGAACAAGTAGCTTTGATAATTCCATTTTAGGCGATTTCATCATCATTAAATCTACAGGTACACCTACCTATAATTTCGCAGTGGTAGTTGACGATTATGAGATGGGAATAACTCATGTAATTAGAGGAGAGGACCATATTTCCAATACACCCCGTCAGATTCTTATTTATAAAGCATTATCAGTTGATCCTCCAAAATTTGCCCATCTACCACTTATTTTAGGACAAGACCGAACCCCTTTAAGTAAACGTCATGGCGAAATATCAATAACCCATTATATTGAAAATGGTTATTTACCAGAGGCACTGGTGAATTATTTGAGTTTATTAGGATGGGGACTTACTTCATCCCCTCAGATATTATCCCGGGAGGAGTTGATTAAAGATTTTACCTTAGAGAGGGTAAGTAAGGCCTCAGCAGTTTTTGATATAGAGAAACTTTTATGGATCAATTCCGAATATATTAAAAGGATGGATATATCCCGCATGACAGATATTTGCATAACTTACTTAAAAAAGGTAGGGCTTGTAGAGTTCAATGTGAAAAATTCCTGGTTTAAGGAGGTGATCAAACTTTACAAGGATCGATTGAAGACAATCTCTCAGATTGCAGAGTTTGCTTCGTTTTTCTTTGAAAAGGAAGTTAACTATTCTAAAGAGGCTATAAATATACTTAATAAAGAAGGTACTTCTCAGGTGCTGAAAAAGGTAAAGGAAAGATTTGTGGAACAGGAAGATTTTGATGTTTTCTCCGTTGAAAAAACTGTTAGAAGCTTGGCCTTAGAACTTGGGATAAAGGCTGCAAAGATAATTCATCCGTTACGTGCAGCATTAACTGGGAGGACCATATCTCCTGGAATATTTGATGTAGTATCACTTTTGGGAAAGGAAAGGGTAATAAATAGAATAGAAAGGGCATTGAATCTTCTTAAAGGATAAAAAGGAGGGGAATTAAATGAAAAAGATAAAGATTGCTATAGTTGGAGTGGGAAATTGTGCTAGCGCTTTAATTCAAGGGTTAGAATATTACAAAGGTATAAAGGAAGATGAAGTAATCGGGTTGATGTATAATGACTTAGGTGGATATAGATTAGAGGATATTCAAGTTGTAGCAGCCTTTGATATTGACAAGAGAAAGGTTGGGAAGGATCTACGAGATGCAGTATTTTCACAGCCAAATTGTACTAAAATCTTCTGTAAAAACCTACCAAATTTTGGAGTAAAGGTTATGATGGGTAATGTGTTGGATGGAGTGGCAGAACATATGAAGGACTATCCACATGAAAGAACGTTTGTTGTGGCTAATGACACCCCTTGTGATGTAGTAAAGGTACTGAAAGACGTAGGTGCAGAAATAGTATTAAATTACCTTCCAGTTGGCTCTCAACTTGCGACCGAATATTATGCGCAGTGCGCTATCGATGCCGGATGTGCATTTGTCAATAACATTCCAATATTTATTGCATCGGATGAAACATGGCAAAAGAGATTTGAAGAAAGAGGACTTCCTGTAGTTGGGGATGATATAAAATCACAGTTAGGTGCAACAATCGTACATCGGGTTTTAACCAAGCTTTTTAATGATCGAGGGGTGAAGATTGATAGAACCTATCAATTGAATACTGGTGGAAATACCGATTTTTTAAATATGCTAAATAGGGAAAGATTGGCATCAAAAAAGATATCAAAGACAAGGGCTGTACAATCCCAGTTGGATATCCCCTTAGACCCTGAAAATATCCATATAGGACCATCAGATTATGTTCCTTGGCAGAAAGATAATAAGGTTTGTTTTATAAGGATTGAAGGAAGAAAATTTGGGGATGTGCCATTGGAACTTGAATTGAGGCTATCTGTAGAGGACTCTCCAAATTCTGCAGGTGTGGTTATAGATGTAATAAGATGCTGTAAACTTGCCTTGGATAGAAGAATAAGTGGACCATTAATCTCTATCTCATCCTATGCCATGAAATACCCACCAATTCAATTTTCAGATTTTGAGGCAAAGAAAAGGGTAAATGACTTTATCGAAGGAAAAACAGATAGATAAGGAATAATTTTGCAAAACAAAATTATTCTTTATCTATATGATATGAAAATTTCTCTTGCAATTGGGATTGATGTGTGATATACTAAAAATAGGTAAAAAAAGTATATCCCTGCTGTGTTCGTTTGCATGATTTGTCAGTTTGAGCCCAACATTTTGAAAGAAGGGAGCCTAAACTTTAGGTGTGGCATACAGGCCATTGTAAGAATGGAAGTATAAAACATCTAAGTGGCACCCACCTGGATATTCAGGTTCAAAGACATCAT
The DNA here is from genome assembly GCA_030017475.1 of bacterium. Taxonomy (GTDB): domain Bacteria; phylum UBA9089; class JASEIO01; order JASEIO01; family JASEIO01; genus JASEIO01. Next base: position 9,844 of record JASEIO010000029.1, read on the forward strand.
TGCATACGGCATGTGCGGGGATTTTTTATAATAAAGTAAGAAGATGGTCTAAGGGTTATGGTTAGAATTCCGATATGGAAATTAATTAAAAGATTTCCGCTATCCCTCTTTGAGAATTAAAAGGTTAGAAGATTCAAGAGATATTTGGGAAGCAAAAGTAAGTAGAAATTATCGCTTTACCGTCCAAAAGGACACGTAGGAATAATTCCTCTCTTTACCTAAACTATTCTCTACATCATCTATCCTTTGATTTATAACCCTTTACCCTTCTTTATTAATCGCCAAGTAGATTTAAGGCTATTGCACCACAGGCTATACCAAAGGCAACAAATTGATAAAAACTTTTCTCCTTCTTTACCTCTTCTGTTAAATCCTTCACCTCTCTTAAGTCACTTCTTATTTTATCCAACTGTGTGGTAATCCACTCATCCTTCTTTCCAATTTCAGCCTTATAACTTGAAACCTCTTTTTGTAAAGAGCCAATTTCCCTTTCTTTAGAGCTAATAACACTTTCATACTTGGCTACTTTTTCCTTATACTCATCTAATCTTACCTCTAAATCATCAACCTTTGCATTAAGGCGAGCTACCTTTTCATTCATTTCTTTTCGGATTCTCTCTGTTTCTGCAATGAGTTCGTCCCGAACCTCTTTCAGGTCATTAACTTCCCGCTTGAGTTTTTCAATCCTTTCCCCTTTCTCTTCTAAGACACTTCTTTTCACTAAAATTGGTTCTTCTGATGGTACAACTATCCTTTTGCCAGGATATATAAAATTTGGATTTCTGATATAGGTATTACCATCGTATAACCACAATTTTGGCCAAAGAAGTGGATCATTGAGATACTTTTTGGCTATCTTCCATAGACAATCTCCCTTTTTAATAGTATAAAGGGTGTCTTCGCTTCTACTGTTTAAAGACCATTCCCCTCCAAAGACAGGTGTCCAAACAAAACTTAAAATCACAATCGTTACCAAAATCCTTTTACACATAGAGTCACCTCCATTAAATCTTTAGAAGTTTAAATACTACGATAAGGATACACCATAGATTGCTAAAAGTCAATCAAAATTTAAAAGGTTTACTGAAAACCGGGTTCAAAATTGCATTGCTAAAGACACCCGTTGAGTTGAACCCAAATCTCCATACGAACTTATGGCGTAGTCAATTCTAAAATCTGAAAAGCGCAATCCAAATCCACCGGATAGACCTGAGAAGGTATCCGAATCATTCGGTGTATATTTATACCCACATCTTATGGCAAATATATGTTCACTACCAATAAACATTTCTCCCCCTATTGAGAATGAACATCTATTGTCGTTTGGAAAATTTAGGTCCATTGCTATGGTACTTCCATTTGGGCAATATCCTATTCCTATTTTTATATCTCTTGGCAACTTTACCTCTTCTTTTTTGGAAATGCCAATCTTTCTCCCCAAATTTTGAAATACAAAGGCCATTTTAATAGGTATATTAGATAACTCATACAATCCACCTATATCCAATCCAAATGATTTTACCTCTTCTTTATCATTCATTTGATGAATCCCTTTTATTGCCCAGCCAAATACAAGATCTGCCCCTGGGACTCGACTTGCATAACCCACGGACAGGCTCATATCTCGCACCATAAAATTTCCATTTTCACCTTTATAACTACCATCTGTATTTTCTTCCTGGCGAATAATCTTCCCTCCATCCAAATACATCAATCCTAAGCCAAATCCCTTTCTTGCGAAGGAAAGGAAATCAAAGTTTACCCCTTCAAGATACACCGAATGGGTAAAACCTATCTCTTCTTCTTTTACCTTCACTAAACAAGCCGGATTCCAATGGATGGCATTGCTATTCGAACAAACCGCACTCGCTGCTTCACCCATCGAAACGGCTCGTGCTTCCACACCCAATCTTAAAAAATTAGCCCCTGTTGTACCTGTATCCTTGTTCATAGAAAAGGCAGTGAGCTGTGAAGAGTGAAGAGTGAAGAGTGATAATATGATGTAAGTTATAAGCCGTAAGCTATAAGCAATAAATTTTAGACTTAGGATTTTCATAATCTATCAACCCCTTTTTATTATTTTCGGATTATTGACAACTTGAGTATCTTTTTATTATCGTTTTGATCAGTAATTAAAATAAAATATAGACCAGATGCTACCGGATTTCCATATCCGTTTTCTCCGTTCCATTTGACTCCAAAATCTTCTGGATCATCTGGATTATATCCTGTTGCCTTCAGTTCTGTAGGTTCAATTACCTTGACCAATTCTCCGGATAATGTGTATATCCTAACCTTACTTGTCTCTGTGAGATGGATGAGTTTTACTACCCCATCGACAGCCTCTGAGGGTTTGAATGGGTTTGGATAAATAACCACATTATTCAGATTCGAAGATGGTTTTGCCTCACTTCCAGCTAAAGCCAAAACTGAAAAACCTGAGACCCATATCTTTACAACCTTATTTTTCAAATCAAGCTCTTTATGAGTGATCTCTTCCCATTTATGATTAACCAACTTATAGACTTTCAATCTCCTTACGGGTATACGTGTTCCATCAACAACATGGTCGTTATCCGAATCGGGGTAAGGGATATTTACCTCTACCTTATCTGAATAAGAGATATCAATCTTTACCTTACCATTAATCGGCTTATTAATAAATAGGTCTCCATTATCTTCAACTCCATATCCTTTCCCTTTATCCTTCTCTATAGCTACTCCAACAAATCTATAAACACTCCCTTTAATTAAAATGGGCTTTTCCTCTTCTTTAAACTCAGCATTTTTAATAGTGTTCTCAAAACCTTCTTTCATCTTTTCCATTCCTTCTATATCTAATATCCTTATAGACCTCATTTCTCCTTCTGGTAGTTCCTTAACCTTTGTATGAGGAGGGATCTTTATCTTTAACCCATTCTCAAGTTCAATATACTGGGGCTCTACAACATCATCCTTAACCAAGAACTCTCCTATATTTGGACGAGTTTTATCTATTTTCACATTAACTACACTTTCACCCTCATTCAAGGCCTGATCCGTAGCAACAGCCCTCAGTTGGTACCTACCTCCATCAAGTAGACCTGTTACATCCCACCATCCTCTAATAACTAAGTGTTCTCCATTGATCCCACAAGTGAAATCAACTATTGAATCTTTAGGGATATCTCGCCATTTCACACAATCCCATTTATATTGAAATTTAAAAGCCCTTATGCCTTGTTTTTCCGGGTCTTGTTCTTTCTCTTCTGCCTCTGCCTCTATATAGATCCCATTTCCATAAATCCTTGATTCTTTAGGAAGGGTGGTAATCCTAACTGTTGGTTTGATTGTATCAACCTTTATCCCATTACTCCAGGTTCCCTCAATTAGGGAAGAGGTATTATAATTTCCAACATTATCAGTTACCTTAATACCAATATAGTATACCTTACCTTCCTTTAAGCTCAAACCTCTTATAGTGAAATCAGTGGAGGTTGTTTTTATCCATCCTCCAGTAACATCCGTTTTACCCTTTTCTGTACCAACGGCATAATGACATTCCTTTATCCCAGAACCATCATCCCTCGCAATAAACTTAACTGGTAGTTTATCATTACAATTGGTATAGAGTAGTTTATTATCCATAGATTTAGTTATATATGGAGCGTCTATGTCTACCTCTACTTTTGGTGCAACTGTATCACCTATTATCTCGCAACTACCTATTGGACTTTCTCTCCCCTTTTCGCTTATTGCCTTAACTAAAAAGTAGTAGGTTTTTCCATTCTTTAATTGATCTTCTAATGTAACTGTAACTTCTGAATCGTATCCTGCATTTGTCCAGTCAAGTACATCTGATCCACTGGGAGTCGTCCCTATGGCATATCTATATCTTGTGACTCCTGGTTTAGAATTAGTTGATTCCCAGCTTGCGTGGATTTTATCCTTAGCATACCTCCCACTGACTTTGACAACTGGTTTCCCTGGCAGAGTTACATCTACTGTTATTCCATCAGAGGAGACTGGAACACTCCATAAACCTGCCCCATTCTTTGCCTTTACCGAAAAATAGTATGTCTCTCCATCTTGTAGATTCAAGCCGGTATGTGTAACCTCTCTCTTGGTTCCAATAGATGTCCAGTTGACTACATCTGCTTTACCACACTTTGTTCCAATACAGTATTTATATTCTATAATCCCTGATGTATTATCCTTTGCTGGCTCCCATTCTGCATATAATCTTGTATTATCCCCTGTATATCCCCCCTCATCTGTTACCTTTGGCACATTATCTGGTGGAGTAGTATCAATTGTTATTCCATCACTACTCGTTACATCACCTGGAATACCTGCTTTATTTATTGCCCTAACATAAAAATAATAAGTAGCTTCATGCTCCAAAGACTCAGAAGCAATTATCTCTGTAGCTAGGCCACATGACTTCCAATCACTGCTTCCTGGAGACTTACCTAACTTACATATAGCATACTCATATTCCTTGATGCCTGATTCCTTATCAAATGATTCACTCCATTTTGCATGAAGTTGGTCCGAGCTACTAGTATATACCCCATCATCTACCACCTCCTTTATCGGAGATGGTGGGCTATTATCAACCAATATTTGTGTAGTAATATCTGTAAAATTATATTCTTTATTTGAGTTATATAGCCTTATAAAAGGATGATAATTGTATTTTCCGTCTCCACCTTCAACCCTTACCGGAATCTCCCCTTTTCCTTTCTTTGAGACCTTTCCTTTAGGTATATCATTTAAACGAGCAGAGATATATTCAATATTTTCGTCTGGAACAACAACTTTACTATCTTTATATTCTATTTGAAAATAGATTTCTGTATCTGATCCAGATTTTAAGATTCTATCCTTTGCATACCAATCATCTTGACCTATCTCTACATCGGTTATAATATCCAAATCATTAATAAACTCTTCATATCCTGAATCCCCCCCTGCCTTATCTACCGCTCTTAAATTTACCTCTGCATCAGTCATTGAAGGACAATCCCAATCAAATTTTATCTTTAAATCCACAATAAGTTTTTTACCATCTGATTTAGAATTATCACATGTTATATCTCCCGCAATATAATCCCTTCCAAGTCTAATATCTTCATTTTTGATTGTGGACTCACCTTTAGGTTCTCTTACTTTGTAACATATCTCAATTACGTCCTTCCCGTTGTTTTCAATCTGCAGATAAAGTTTCTCAATATCCTCCCATCCATCAGGATCAATAGCATTTAAAGTAAATATATATTTCTTATACATAGCATATATTTTATTTTTATTATCTCTATCTCTATCTATTTTTACAACTATTGGTGGACTATTTACCCGAGGCCCAGAATTTTTATCTATTGGATCTCCAGTTGCATCTATACCCCATTTATCCTTTGCTTCAAACCTATAGAGATATGACTTCCCTTCAGTCACATCAGGCAATTTCATACTATATGTATACCTTTTTCCATCTTTATAATTTGTATCCTTTGGATCTACCTCATACATCTCGTAAGGACTGCCATCCAATTCTCTTTCATCCATATCGTAGATATGTAATTTTGGATACCCTGCCTTTGGTGGATCATTATCAACATCTTTGTATTCCACTCGATATATGAAATTCGTACTTATATCTCCGGGATCAGGATTTATACCATCTGATTCATAACCTTCTTCTCCAGTCCAGGAAAGAGTGGGTGGAGTAGTAACCTTTGGTCCACTTTTTTTCTTTGTTGGCTCCCCAGTTGCAGAAATACCATTAATATCTTCGGCAGCAAATTTATAAGTGTAATCATCTCCAGGATTGGTTAAAGGAATAATATAATAATAAACCTTTCCATCTCTATAATCTGTATCGCCTGTATCTATTTCTGTCATTGTGTATCCGGCTTCTATTTCTATTCCATTTTTGTAGATGTGGAGTTTTGGATAGCCTGAGCCTGGTGGATCATTATCTTCATCTTTATATTCTACTCTGTAGATAAAGTCTGTATTTGTCTCACCAATTTCTGGATCTAATCCATCCGATTTGTAATTTCCAACACCAAGCCAGGAAAGAATTGGATTTGCTGCATTTACACCTCTACACATTCCAAAAATCATTCCAAAAACTAAAATTGGCATAATTAAAGACCTAAATCCTTTCATTTACACCAACTCCTTTTTGTATTTGCTTATAGCCAATAGCCTTGTTTATGATTCTTATCTCCATTAAGCTATCAAAAGATGGGTGTTCTAAGTTGTGGATTAGAAATGGAATTATAAAATGTGGATTAAGGTAGGATTTAGGATAAACGATAGGCAATAAGGAACAAGCAATTTGCAATAAACAATTTTGGCGAGATTTGACATCCATGCCAAGAACCCCTTTCAAATAGACAATCCTTTATCTCTATCTGGGGGCGAGACAAGGGGCTATTTAACAAATTTTATTATAATTGTCATTATAGCTGGGATAAAAATGGCTAATATCCCAACCCCAAACATAATCCAATGATTTACATCTTTTATTCTATCTTTAAGGAGATCAATGTCATTCTTAAGGATATTGATATCATCCTTTGTTGCCATATTAGCTATATCATCCTTTGTTGCCATATTAGCTATATCATCCTTTGTTGCCATATTGGCTATATCATCCTTTGTTGCCATATTGGCTATATCATCCTTTGTTGCCATATTAGCTATATCATCCTTTGTTGCCATATTAGCTA
>JASEIO010000029.1:16662-20640 GCA_030017475.1 bacterium
TATCATCCTTTGTTGCCATATTCCTTATATCATCCTTTGTTGCCATAACATTCTTTATCCCTCTTATATCCTCTTTGATTGTTGTTACCTCTTCGTCAAGATGGGTTATGTGATTGTATTGGGATCTTAAAAGCAAAGGAATAGCCAATTGAATAGTGAGAATTCCCTTTTCTTTTATCTCCCTTTTTGCATCTTCATATGCCTTTTCTAAAAATTCCTTTAGGACCTCATCCTCAAACATAATCTATCACCTTAAAACTATATCTCATAAAAACTGATTTGTCAATAAAAAAAGCTTATCACCGCAAGAATCAGGTAATAAGCCTTTGTTTAATTCATTATTTATCAATCCTTTGGAATAGCTAATCATCCTTGAAAAAACTTCAATCTGGATTTATATACATCTCACCCCCTCTTCTTTTACTATCTAAAACGACCAAAGCGCAAGATAACTTTAGACAGATTTTAGGTGGTTTACAGTAAATAGAAGCATTTATAACTGTTTTTCTCATTATTTCTACATAATTTAACCATTTTTGTTTGATTTTTAATCATAGATTAGCCCAAACTTATTGATATGTCCCAGATGAGAATTAAGATTTTTGTTGACAAATGTAAATTTTTGGTATAATATGGTCTTAGGGGGAAGAGAGGTTTTTCTCTTCCTTTATTTTTTGAAAGGAGGCATCTTATGAAAAGAGGATATCATCCTCTATTCCCCATCTTTTTCCTCCCTTTCTTACTCCTTAGTGAAGGTATATCTCGAAGTAGTGTTAATAATTGGCAGGTTGGGATAGATGTAAATGCTTGTGGGTATTCAGATACAGTTTATGGCAAACCAACCTTTGGGGTAGCTATAGATGCTGAGGATGGTTATGATAAAAATGATAAACCAGAACCACCTACCCCACCAGGAGGAGATTACCTCACCCTCTATTTCCCCCATCCTGAGGAATCTGTTTTTGACAAGCTTGATTGGGATATAAGAACACCTATCCCTCCAGGCTCTTCTAAAACATGGGATTTTTTTGTTCAAACCAACTTGGTCCAAACCCAGGTCACCCTGCGCTGGGAAATTCCTACTGATGTACCTTCTCAGTACACATTCACCCTTATTGATGAAAGTGGTGGAGCGAAAGATATAGATATGCGGACTACCTCTACCTTCACTTATACATCAGGAACACTTCCTTTGGATATCCACAAGTTTCAGATCAAAGTGAGGGAAAATAAACCCCCTACAGCTCCAAAGGTATCTGTAATCCCAGATTTACCAAAAACTACTGATGAACTTATATGTATCATTACTAAAGAATCCGAAGACCCGGATGGAGATCCTATTACCTATACCTACACCTGGTACAAGGATACAGAATTGCAAAAGGATCTAACTACTAATAAAGTAGATCCATCCTATACCTCCAAAGGGGAGGTGTGGAGGTGTATAGTCACTTCATCGGATGGGAAGGTATGTGGAGAGGCTAGAGGGGAGGATCAGGTAACCATTAAAAACACTCAACCAGAGGTAACCAATTTAGCTATATCTCCCAAAGACCCTATGCCAAAGGATGACTTAAGGATTATATATGATTATTATGATGCCGATAACGACCCTGAATCTGGTACAGAGATTAGGTGGTATAAGAATCAAGTCCTTCAAGAAGATTATAATGACCAAACTATTATCCCTAATATTGCACTGTCTTCTGGAGAAAGGTGGTATTTTACTATAAGACCAAAGGATGGAGAGGATTTTGGAGATATTAAGAAATCACCCTCTGTACTCATTGGTAATGTACCTCCTACCTCCCCAGAAATAAAATTAATACCTGATACCCCTATTACTACCGATGATATAATATGTAAAATAACTAAAGAATCATACGACCAAAATGGAAACAAAGTGACGACTTATATTTTCAAGTGGTATAAAGATGATCGTCTTCAAGAAGACCTAACTACTGATAGAGTAGATTCATCCAGAACCTATAAAGGGGAGGTATGGAGGTGTGAGGTTATCCCCTATGATGGAAACCTTTATGGGAAACAAGCTACGGATTGGGTGAAGATCAGAAATTCACCACCAAAGGTAGAGATAGAGACTCCAAGGAGTGGCAAAGATGGATGTAAGATAATCAGATTTAGTGTGGAAGATCCTGATGGAGATGAGATCTTTATAGATCTATACTATAGTAAAGATCACGAGGTAAGTTGGAGACCAATAATAAGGGACAAAAAACTTGAAGGATTTAAAAAGGAAGATGGGAGATATCTATATAATTGGGATACAACTAAAATCCTTGAGGCAGGCGAAGATTTTGTTCTTAAGATAGTAACAAGAGATGGAATCTTTGGAGAAGAATCTATAGCTATATCCAAGCCCTTCAATATAGACAATTCAAAAAATAGCCTGGACAATCCTGGAGTAATCATCTATCCCAACCCATTTCAGCCAAATGATGGATCGGAAAATACAGGGACAAATGATACAGGGATTATTTTCGATAATCTAACAAATGATATAAGGATTAGGATCTATTCAGTAAGCGGAGAATTGGTAGCTGATATTAAAAAGGATTATACAGGAGGGAAATATTCCTGGAATGCCAAGAATGGTGAAGGAGAAGATGTAGCAAGCGGGATTTACATCTATCTCTTAACCAATAAAGCTCGAGAAAGAAAAAGTGGGAAGTTGGTAATTATCCGATAAGGAAGGTTGATATGAAGCCTTTAAGGTACATCTTAATATCTCTATTGGTTACTCAAGGGCTATCCATGGCAGCAGAATACGGAGGAACAGCACCCTTAGATTTCTTGCATATTGGTGTTGGAGCAAGGGCTCAGGCTATGGGAGGTATCTTTGTTCCTGCAGAGGATGATTTAACTGCATCTTATTGGAATCCAAGTGGTATAGGTCTTATTAAAAGAAAAGGGATTGTCTTGAGTTACAATAGATGGCTTGAAGATATCAATGCAACCTTTATTGGTTATGTCCATCCTTTTTCAGAAGGTAGCTGCTTTGGAGGAAGTATCTTCTATTTAGACTATGGTCAGATACAACAAACCACATTGGAAAATCGTACCGGATCTGGATTAAAAAGGATTAGACCTAATGATTTAGTGGCTACCTTAACCTGTGCTGGAATGTATAAGAAAAAGATGATGCTTGGAGTAAACCTTAAATTCATTCGGGAGGAATTAGCTAATAAAGGCTTTTCGGGTATATTCCTTGATGTAGGATTTCTTATGGCAACTGAAAGATCACTTATTGGTTTTGTAATCCAAGACTTAGGAGGGGATGTTAAATTTGTATCTAAAGAAGAAAAGGTACCTATACGTTACAAGATAGAGGCCATTTATAGATTGATGGATGGTGGGCTTGTTTTAGCCCTCAATGCAAATAGGGTGATTGGAGAAAGGTCAAAGATAAATGGAGGAATTGAATATCTTATAAGTAAGGAGATGATTATAAGGGTAGGATACCTGGGTCTAAATAATCCAGAGGTTGGTTTGACAGGAGGATTTGGGTTTAGATTCAAAAACTTTGGATTCGATTATGCCTATGTTCCATTCGGGGACCTTAAGTCTACACACCGGGCTTCCTTTTTTTACCAATTTTAATCCCTTTTTCATAAAAAATGTAAAAAAGATTTGACAAAAAATAATGGTATGGTATAATAGAAGACACCTATTAGAAGGTACAGATTTGGAGGTACCAAATAAGAAACAGGAGGGTTTAAATGGGTAAGATTTTTAAAGAAGGTTTTATCGGCTTTGTTGTGTGCTTAGTGGCTGTGTTTGGTCAAATAATGATAGGAAATGAGGAGGCATTTGCTGAAGGTATCATCCTGACCCCATCCTCAGGTCATGGAATGGCCAATGAACCAATCCTAATAAAGGGTACGGGTTTTGAGGCAGGAGCAACCATCGCTGCCAATTCTATAACAGTTGGAGACCAGCCAACTACCCATTCAACTA
>JASEIO010000002.1:0-63204 GCA_030017475.1 bacterium
CCCGAACGGATACTGCCACTGCCTTTCCATCTGTCCCTGCTGCGGAGTTTAATAGATTCATATTGTTGTATTGGACCTGGGATGCTGCGCGGTTTATCTCCTTAATCAATTCATCGACCTCTGCCTGGAGATCCTCTCTATCTGATTGGCTCATTGTATCTGTTGCTGCCTGAACTGCCAATTCCCTAATCCTTTTAACCATCCCGTGGATCTCATCCATCCCTTGTTCTGCGGTCTGAATCAAGGATGTGGCATCCTGGATGTTACGTTGCGCCACTATCATTCCTTCAATGCGAGACTCCATCCTTTTTGATATCTCCAATCCTGCTGCATCATCTGCTGCCCTATTTATCCTTTTTCCTGAGGATAATCTTTCTAAGTTCTTGGTTATTCTTTCCATTGTCCTTTGAAGTAGTCGTTGAGTAAACTTCGATTCTGGATTTTCAACTATTCTCATATCCATTTTAAAAACCTCCTTGTACTATCTTCTTAAAACCCTCCCTAGTTTTAAGGTTTAAGATCGTCTTTCACCTCCTGAAAAGCCATTGGGTTATAGACACCTATTTAATAAGAGCCTTAATTTATGTAATCAAAGAAAAAGGTTTTGATAGGTTTTCTTATAGTCGGCCGTACCTATTAAGAAAACCACCCTTCATCAAAAAGACCTTTCTTTAAGACCGTACGCATCCAAAAAGAAAAGGCTTAAATGAAGAAGAATACCTTAAATACTTATTCCTTGCTGTTTTAGGATCTGCTTAAGATAGATCATATGTCCTGTCTGATGCATAGGATGATTAGCTGAGATCTTCATCATCAGAGCTGGATTATCTTCTTTATCACTTGATCTATTTCTGGCCCTATCCCTTTTTTGGATATGTCGATTACTCAGTACCTTCTGTAGTAAGATACTCTCTATATGACGCATTGTTTTCCCCTCATTTTAGTTTTTTATCCCAAGAGTGCCAAAACTGCCTGGGGCATCATATTTGCCTGAGCCATCATTGCTATACCTGCTTGTACCAATATCTGATTCCTTACAAAATCAGACATCTCTTTGGCATAATCTATATCCCTAATTCGGGATTCTGCTGCGGTCATTGATTCTTCTGAAACCCCTAAGTAATTTAAGGTGGACTGTAATCTATTTTGATAGGCACCTAAATCTGCTCGTCTCCGAGATACCTCATCTATGGCCTTATCCAAAATCCCAATGGCGTTCTCTGCATCTTCACGGGTACCTAATGAGATTGCCTTACCTGATTCGGTATCTCTCACCCCAAGCCTTACTGAGGATACATTCTCGATATCTATTACAATCACTTCATCCTCGTTTGCCCCAACATGAAGGGTTAAACCTAATACATTTGCTGGGCTATAGATTCCTTCCCAATAACCCTCTGTTTTATTATAGGCAGATGCATTTGCCACTACGACGTTTATGGCAGTGAAGAAACCCAAATTTGAAGCGGTAAGTCGAGTTGCGCCAGGATCATCTGGCATTGCCACTCCGTGCAAACCAGGATTCTCTTGGAGTTTGAATTCATAACCATTATTGGTGATTGTAAATATATCGTCTGTATAATCCACTTCTAATCCAGGCCCTGGTCTATATTCCCATGAACAGGTGATGGGGTTATAAACTTTGTAATCCCTTTTTCTCTCCATCCAATCGATTATATCTTGTAGGTTAGTAATATCTACGTGATATTGATGAACTCTCTGATTTCCTTCATAGACCCCAACATTGAAATAGTTATCTACATCAGGATTCCCACGATTTATATCTAAATGATAGCTTTTTCCTAAGGTAGATATGATTATTGAACCAGTTGGTACTGCCTCAAAACCGGCATTCACTAATGGATGGAATCCTGGGTGTGTTTCTCCTGCCCCACTGTATATCCCCCTCGCCTCCAAGTCTAAGGACTTCATTCGGTCTGATACAACCTCTGCCGATCCAGTGATTGTTACCTTAACCCCTTCCCCTTTTCCTGCATAAAATCCGGATCCCGTTGGTGTAGTGATGGTTACATCATCCCCTTTGGGATTTCTACCAATAGGATTCCTTACATTATAGGCAGATATATTTAAGGCAGAAAAGAATCCGACATCAAACGAAGCCGCAGGTCTTTCTTCCAGTATTATATCTCCTACATGGGTAATGATAAACGCATCTTTATCTTCATCATATCTCGCACTCACCCCAGGTATGTCATTTATATCATCAATGATCTCGGCTAGGGTACGAGGCTTGGTTGGAAGATTTGCTGGATCAGTAGTTGTATATGTATTACCAGGATTTACAAGCGATATAGCATTCTCTCTCCATGAGGTTTGGGCATTTCTTATGATGATTGACCCTGTGGGGATATTTGCTTCAAAACCGGCTGCTGTATATGGAACATCTAGTCTTAATCTTCTATACCCCCTTGTAAATTCTCCAGGATCTGCATAATCCCCATCGTTATTATAGTCGTAATATTGAATCCCTCCACCATCTGTTACCACATCCGGAACTGAATATGCACGTGAAGCACCAGACTCGCCATGGGCACCCCACAAAAGCTTTATCCTATTAAATTCAACCGCCTCTGCCATTCTATCAACTTCATCCACCAATTGATCAATCTCTACCTGTATCTTTGTTCTATCCTCATCTGATAATGTATCGGTTGCTGCCTGAACTGCTAACTCCCTCATTCTCTGAAGCATCTCATGGATCTCATGCAATCCTCCCTCTGCTGTTTGGACTAAAGAGATACCATCTAAGGTATTTCTATTTGCCATCTTAAGTCCTCTAATCTGTCCTCTCATATGTTCAGAGATCTCAAGTCCTGCAGCATCATCTGCTGCACGATTTATCCTATATCCTGAGGCTAATCTTTCTAAATTCTTTTTTAGGGCTTCATGGGTATTCAATAATTGCCGATGAGAATATAAAGCAGGAACATTATGTCTAATTCTCATACTACTCATCCTCCTTGATGTCTCTTTAATCCCTCCCTGTGATTAAAAGATTTTTTTAAGAGGTTTACTCCTCTTTTTCTGTAATATCACCTCCTTCCTCCCTCACCTGTTGACAAAAAAGGCTTATCATGACAAGAGCTCACCTCTCTTCCCATGATAAGCCTTCTTATTAATTTTATTAAGCCTCCTTGAGTAAATATCCATCCCTGAAACATCCTTATATTAATTGATTATTATGTTCACATTTCTACTAAACGTTCTTACTTTATAGAACGGCAAAAACTTAGATTTTATTTAACCCTATTTAGGGCAATTTAAAGAAATTGAAGGTGATTAACTCAAAATATCGAACTTTTTCAGTATAATTTAACCATTTTTCTAATAATTTTGAGTGGCTCCTTTTTAAAATCCCATTCTTTTTACTCCCTTCTTTCACCTTGTTTTTTGAGAAGGGTTTCTAAATCCTTTAATCTTTCTACCTTTGTCTTTGAGGCCTCAATAGTCTCCCGTTTAACCTGTTCATATATCTCTTTACGATGTACGGCAATATGACGCGGAGCAGTAATCCCTAATTTTACTTGATCTCCTCTAACATCTACTATGATTATCTCTATATCGTCCCCAATCATAATTGATTGATCCCTTTTTCTAGCCAAGACCAGCATCTTCGACCTCCTTGTTTTTATCTGTAAGATGCGACTGTAGCTCTTTTAAGATATAGTGTCTAACCCCATATCTTGGATTCTTAGAGATCATCTGCTTCCCTCGTTTATTATCAGGATTAACTACGATGGGAGACAAAAGATTGGCAGTCATCTGCTCTGGCCTTCCTTCTGGGATAACTACAATAGCCAAACTTATTGCCTTATTCGTATCCTCTAAACCAATTGAGGCTAACTCATCCTTTTCTACCTCTAACCTATAATCAGATCGAAAGTAATTTGGTGGTATAACCACAAAGGCAAGGTTAGGATTATCCACTGCCTGCAGCCATTTAAATGGAATATCCTCATCTTTCATGTCGAGCAAGACATATCTCTTTGTCTTCTCAAAACCAATCAGTCCCTCATCTATATGTATAATAGAGTCTGAATCCACTTCAACCTCACCAAATGGCTTGGTTTTAATCCTCATCATCCTCCTCCTTCCTTTAGCTATCAATTGTCAGTTTATAGAAAATCCATTAAGGTCGGTTGGATCAATCTTGCACCAGATGCCAAGGCTGCCCGATTTACTGCCTCTTGTAATCTCAAATTCATAATAGTCTCTTCCCAATCAACCTCCTCTGCATTCTGTAAAAGTTCTGTGGCATGCAATTTGTAGTCTCTCAACTTATATTTGGTAAATTCAAGCCTATTGATCTTTCCTCCATTTTCAGCCTTATACCTTAAAACATTCTGCAAGGCCTCTTCAATATATCCTAAATCCCTTTCTATCTCTGAATCCTTTCCTGTATTCCCTTGATATAGATCATCCCTTAATTTAATCAACATTTGAAAAATACTAATCTTCTTCTCCTTTACCGTAGCTACAATATTATTTGGAGCATCCCTATCTGGATCAATAAAGCCTAATATCTCCAATAGATTACCATCTATATCCTCCAACCAGATCTCATCTGGCTCGAATGTCTCTAAAACCAGATGGTATCTTGTACCATCTTCTGTCTCCACCTCTACAATATCTGCCTTTACCCCAGATTTTGTTTCATTTATCCTCTCCTTTATTGAAATCAATGAATCGCGATTGGCATCATAGAATACCTTCACCCCATTTATCCTAAATACACCAGTACCAAAAGGGGAGACATTTGAAGAGATTCTACCTTGATAATTGACCTTATCATTTAACTCCTTTCCCTGATCGGCTACAGTCATATCTCCCATCTCCACTCTATGTGCGGTGACTGAAAACACATCGTCCCCTATTGTATTTATCCTTATCTTAACCCCTTCTTCAATCTCTCGGTAGATTGGATTTGTATTTCCCTTATATGTAACATGGGTAACATTATTCCTATTTATACCTAAGCGTTCTTGAAAAGGAGGGTCAGATTTCCCAGGGGGTGAACCAATCAAATTCTGTGGATCTCCAATAGTAACTACGAAAGGACAGGTCAAGGTATCGGTTCCAGAAAATATATATTTTCCATTGAAGGTTGTATTGGCAAGATCTATCATCCCTTCTAAGATCTGATTTATCTCATTAGCATTTGCATCCCTATTTAATTGATTATAGCTTTCTGACGCCCCTTGTATAGCCAATTCTCTCACTCTATGTAGATTATCACATACCTGCTGTAAAACATTATCTGTATGTTCCATCCAATGGATACCGTTATCAATATTTCTATCAAATTGCTCTATTCTATCAATGTATGTCCTTTGACGCATACTATCAACTGTTGCGATTGGATCCGAAGAAGGATACTTTACCTTTTTCCCAGAGCTCAATTGGAAATGACACTTTTCCAATTCCTCTAAATTCGTTTCTATATTATTCATAACCGTTGAATATAGATATCTATTAGAAATCCTCATAAAACCTCCTGTCTTAACCAAAGATTAGGAAATAGCTGTCTGCATTTGACACCTCATCTAAGCTATGCTCCTAAGGTAATCACCCTATCAAGTAATCTTGTGATTACCCCTATCACCCTTGCCGAGGCATTAAAACCATGCTGATATTTGACCAAATTTATCATCTCTTCATCCAATGATACACCTGATATAGAATCCCTTAACCCTTCTAAATTACTAAGGATTAGTTTTTGATTCTCCGTAGCCTTTTTAGCTGATTGGGCATCTGCTCCAGTTTTTAAAATTAGGAAATGAGTGAATTCACCGAAGGTAGCTTCGCCTTCCAGTAAAAAACGTTTATAACTTAAGCCTGCCAACTCTAAGGCATTCCGTCCATCTCCAATCCCATTAGATACATCCCATTCTCCATCCAAAGGGCTAGATGTATCCTTTCCCTGTGCTGCAGCAATCTTATCTATATCAAGTAACACCGAATCGGTTAACGAAATAAGTGAGGCTGCCCCTTCTTTTGGAACCTTTACATATTCACCTTCTAAAGCCTTTGTAGGTGTATGCTTAGGTGAAAAGGCTACATATTTTTCCCTATCCTTTAGGATACCAAGTTTTTCAAAGAGATTGCCAGAGGTTCGACCTTCCAATATCCTTGTTTCAGTAAAGAACCCATAATACATATGGCTGCTTGTATCATTATTGTCGCATATATTGGCTACCCCTAAAAATCCATTGGGTATACTTTGCTGAATCTCTACAGGTTTATTTTTATCCCGACTCATGATACTAAACCTATCTGTATCTTTATCATAGATTATTACTGCCCCACAATTTGAATAATTGACCTCATTTATAAATTCCCGAACCATATAGCCAGTTGATCCATCTACATCAATATCAAATGAAACACCATTTATAGTAATCGTATGGTCTCCTCCTATTGCCTCTGAAAAACCAGCCTTAGTAAAAGCGGTATCAATATTTAGTCCTACACCTGGACCTCCAGTAGAGACACAGGAAGTACTTACTGCCTCTCTTTCGCTTAATACGAGGGCACCTCCTGGGGTATCCGACCTTATGGTAAATATATCCTTTTCCTCATCATAACTTATGGTAACTCCTGCCTCTTTACTCGAATTAATAGCATCCATTAAATCCTGAACAGTACTGTATTCCGAGATGTTAAATACGGCTCCATTTATTGATACAGAACCAGTAATGGTGTTCGTAAAATTGGTAGGATAAAAGCCGCCCGATAGATTAACCCTTCCAGGACCTGTTATTACCTCAAATCTCGATTCACGGAGATCTGTCTCAACGTAATCAGATAAGGATGAAATCCTATAATCACTTTTTGAGGTAGCAGTTAGAACTAACCTATTTGAAGGTGAGATAGAGGCAACAACCCCACACGAGGCCTCATTAATTAATCTAACCACATCCTCTAATGAATCCATATCTTCATCATCTGGATCATATGGAATAAGCTTCCCATTTATCTCTAATTTACCCGCAACAACTGGATCGATAAATGGAGGGGGATTTAAGTAGGTATTGGCATTAAAACAAACCTTTACATTATCTACATATCCAGAAGGGCTTCCAGTAATCTTATAGATTGCATCTTCATCCCTTTCTAAAAATGGCTGGAAAAAGTTTATCTTTTTGGTGTTATTCAATCCAAATCCTGCACGGTGGATTTCATTAAACCTATCGGTTAAGGTAATGGCTAATTCGTCAAGGCTATTTAGGTGAAAAGGGATGATTTCATCCCTTACCAAAAATAGACCCTCTAATTCACCACCTCTAATCTCTGCCCGCTCTTTAGTTTCTCGACTATATATCTCCACAAAATCCTTATTCTGTGGATCGGGTCGAGCCTCAATGGGATAAAATCTATCTCCTTGCGCGACAACCAAGCCATTTACAGAAATCTTAAAATCATCTGGATCAGTCCTTTCTATCTTTATATCCCCAATGCGTGAAAGTTCTTCTATATACGAATCCCTTTTATCCAATAAATCATTGGGAGGGCTAACACCTCTATCCATCTGAAATTGTATCTTTTTGGAAAGTGAAGCTATTTTTGATGCATAAATATTTATCTCTTCAACCCTTTCTTTAATCTCCTGATTAACAATCTCTTGCAGATTAGAGATCTGGATATAGGTATGTCTTATTCCATCTGCAACCGCTATACCCTTTTGTTTCACCATCTCTCTCGGTGCAGCATCTTCAGGATTATTAGCCAAGTCCTCTAAAGATCTCCAAAGTTCATCCAATAAGGTTCTTATATTGGTTTCTCCAGGCTCATTATATATAAGTTCTATCCTATGAAGTTTATCATTTATTACCTTCCAAGATGAGAGATTTTCCGTTTCTTTGTTAATCCTCATATCCAAGAATATGTCCCTTACCCTTTCTATATGAGCAATCTCTACACTTATACCTAATTCCCTTGGGGTTTGGCTCAAATTAACAACCTGCCTGGAGTATTCTGGGGTGTTGGCATTACTAATATTATGGGAAGTAACATCCAATGCCTTTTGATGAACAAGCAGACTTCTTCCAGATTTACCTATAATATCTAAAAGCGATCCATTCATATCTTCTCCTTCGAAGTGGAAAGTTGTAAACTACCGAACAGCCTCTCCACCTTTATACCTCTCTATCAACAACTAAAGGCCTTGCCTTTTTCTTCTTTACCCTTCCATAAGTAAAGTCTTCCTGCATAGGGACAATTATATTCAGGATATAATTAATAAATGACAATGAATCCCTGATTAACTGGTTGTTCATTTCATTTAAATCTTTAAGTTCTTGTACGGTAGAAAGGAATTCAGAATAGAGGGAGGAAAGATCAACTGAAGATAAAGAGATGATCTTTTTAAAATTCAATTCACTTTTGGGAATCTGCCAGACTTCTGCTAAATTATCTATTATACCTAATCGAACATCTTCAAATTCCTGAATTTTACTAATAAGGGATTCTTCGGAAGAGATTATCATTAACAACCTTTCTATATCCCTATTTAACAACACATCTTTCTTCTCTTTTGACAAATCTACTAACTGTTTATACAAAGAATTCTCGTTTACTATCACATCCCGTAACTGAAGTAACAAATCATCCAATCCATTTCACTCCTATTTCAGTCATATGTACTCTAATATATATATCGGCAAAAAGCACAGAAAACCTTACTCACTTTTTTTGCCTTTTATACCTTTACGATTAAGGACAAATTTAGATGCCTGATCTATCTTCTCCTTTCTATGTTTTTCATCTGTAGATTTAATTAAACTCTTTTTTAACTCCTCTGACAATTTCCCCTTACAAGAATCACAGAGCCTTCCTGTAAAAATCTGTCTTTTACACAATTCACATGGATAGGTTATGGGAGTTTTATCCACAAGAAGTAGTCTTCCCTGCTTTATGAATTCAATAATCTTCTCTTCAGGGACACCTGTACCTTCTGCAATCTCTCCTGCATTGGAAAAAGGATGCTCATCTAAGTATTCCTTTACCCTTTCAAACTCCCTCTCATCATCCTCTAAACACTTTGGACAAAGGCTCCTTCCCAAAGAGACAAAAAGCTTTCTGCATCTTGAACAGTGTTTTAATTCAGGCATTTTAATCTACCCCCATTATCCGTTGTAACAGTCCTCTGTCCTTATCCGTGGGCCAGGGTCAACACATATACCTTCTTTGCCCCAGCTTCCATCAATACCTTACTACATTCATTGACAGTAGCACCAGTTGTATAGACATCATCAATAAGCATTATTACCTTATCCTTAAATAAATGGTCCTTTTTTCTAATCAAAAAGGCATCCTTAACATTCTGCACTCGTTCCTTTTCAGATAGATTTACCTGAGAAGGGGTATCTTTATATCTTTTAAGGCTATCTGATACAGGGATACCAAAATATTTACCAATGGATGAGGAAAAAAGCTCTGCTTGATTAAAGGTACGTTTTCTCAACCTACTTTTGTGCAAAGGGACAGGAATAATAAAATCAAAATCCTCTACTTGCCAGTTTTTAATAATACAATCGATTAAAAGATGCATCAATGGTTTGTATAAGGCAATCCTTTTTTTATATTTGATAAGATGAATACACTCCTTTATTATTCCCTCATATCTACTAACTGCCCTTGCCTCGCAAAAATATCTCTTGGTTTTAAGGCATTCTTTACATAATGGTCTTTCAACCCATTTAAAAGAAGAAGAAATGCCCTTTCCACATCTATGGCAAAAGGGAGGAAAAAGTAACCTGATTTTTGATAGACATTTAAAACAAACATATTTCTCTTTAATTGAGGTAAGATCTGATCCACAGATTTCACAATTTGCTGGAAAGACAAAATTTATAACAGGATCAAGAAACATATTGATATAATTAGTGGCATGTTCTGCAACTTGAGGCAGTGCAAGTACCACAGGATTTCGAAGATGTAGATGGGGTGAAATTACCCCCTGTTCTAATCCCAAAAACAGAGAATAGCTTCTGACAATTATCTGAATTACACTTAGGGCATTGAATACTATTTGAATCTGAAAAACTCGTCAACTTCACAAACCTATCTTTGCAAGCCAAACATTGATATTCATAGATAGGCATTTAGAAACCCCCTTTAGTTTTTAGTTCCTATTTTCCTTCATATGGTTTTGTCTTCACCTCATTTCCTTCAAAATAAAGCGTCACTGATTTCATCTTCTCTTTTATATCCAATCTTGCAGACCGGATTACTATGGTTACACCTGGATAGAGTGTATCGATTACATTCACCTTTCCACCTAAGGAACGGGCAATCTGTGATTCCAAGATTTCCTTTCTTTCAATATAAGAACGTAACTTCATCTGCAAGATGTTTCGCCTTTTAATCAACTTGGTTAATAGTCTTAATCTTCTTTCAGATAAATGTCCTTCTTTTTTCCATCTTTCTAAGGTAGAGATATCCAATTTGATTCTTTCTAAATTCCTATCTTCTATCTTATACATTTTTTCTAATGTCTCTAATTGCCCTCTAATCCTTGGTGTTACACCAACCTCAACGAGTGTCCGTGTAGAGACTTCACAACCTAAAACCCTTGCAGTTACCTCTTCTACTGCCCTTATTTTACCTCCAACAATTGAACCTCTTTTCCCCAAAACCTGGATCTTTTTACCAGAATCAAGCTCACTATGTAAAACCTCTTCTTGAATAATGATATTCTCCTCGGATATGAGATGGGCATTCTCCACAAATTTGGCTACAATATCTCCTGAGGCACGTAACGTTGCCTCTTCTTTACCCTGGACTCCAGCTCCAATCAAGATATTTCCCTTGGCATTTAATGTTGCCTTCCCCACCCCATTTTTAACCTGGATATCCCCTGATGCATTTATCTTAAAGCCATCCTTTACATCTCCTCCAACCATCACTGTTCCAAGAAAGTTTATATTTCCTGAATGGAAATCTATATCCCCTTTAATATCATAGATGGGTTCTATATTGATCCTTTCATTTGCCCAGACAACATGTCCTGAGATTTTTGCCCGTAATTCCTGGCCATCTTCAGATATCTCTGTATTTCTTCCAGCTGGAAGGCGTACATCTTGAAAAGTAGGAGGAATCTCCTCTCCACTTAGGCGTAATCCTGGTTTACCACCAAAATTAACGGTTTTTTTCTTGGCTAAGAGTTCTCCTTCCTCCACGTTTTTAATTAGATTCAACTCGTGAAAGTCAATCCTACCATGTTCATCCTCTACAAGATGGACTTTGGTAAGATCCTTTCTAAAACTATACTCAATCTCAGCACTATATCCAGGAGTAGGAGGAATCTCCTCTGCCACTAAGATAGATGTGTTCCACTTTTTATTATTAATTACATCCTTGATTACATCCTCTTTAATACAAGCTACAACCCCTTTTTCCCGCAAGGCATTTATAACATCTTCATATTTAATTGGTAAACCACCATCTTTTTCAGGGATTACTATCATCTCTGCCCTGGATTTGTCCTCTGACAATTCAACTGAAACCTGGGCATCAATCCCTTTCCTTCTTTGATGCTCCCCTATTTTAACTGGAACCCCTTTCTCCTCATCCACAGTACTCTTTAAAGAGTTACGATCAATATTGATATATCCTCTATCCTCAATCTCAGACTGAATATCTTCTATCTTCACCCTTTTTCCTTTACCCTTTGGAGGATAAACAGTTAAAAACAACCCTTCTTTAGTATTCTCTAATTTGAATGAACCAGAAATATTTATCTCTTCTACAGACTCATCCTCTGCTTCCCAAGGCAATACCTTAAAACCCTTTTGAAAAACACGAACCTTTACTCTGCCATCTATCCGCTCAATCTCAGTGCATGTAACATCATGCAGCCCCAAACCTAAAATCTTTGCCCCTTCTTTTTTTCCTTCTTCTAAAGAAGAGGATTCTATGACAATTGAGCGGGGATACCTCGAAAAGTCAAAATTTGACTCAGGTTCTCCAACCGAAACGCTTGGTTTTAATTCTATCTCCTGGTATGCCTCCCTTTCTACCTTTCCATCGTGAAGACGAAAGGTTGCCGCCTTTTCTCCCTTCTTTATCTCCACTGGAACCTTATCAATTACCAATTTTACCCCTTGATAGATATTCTCTAAGATAGAAACCTCTGAAGCCTTAATCTCAGTCTTCACTTTTTCAATAGAACCAATAGATCTTGCATCTACTTTATCTGCCTCTATCTTCCCACCAAGGATTTGCCCCTTTTTGCCAAGGCACTTCACAACCCCAAGTACCTTGATCCTACAATTAACAATCTCCCCTTCAACAAGCAGGTTTCCTTTTACATCTATCTCTATATCTTCGCAGGATTTAGCTATTACATCCCCTGAAGCTACAATCTTTCCTTTTCCTTTCCCTAAGATATCCTGTTTGATCCTAACTGTTCCTTTAGCCTCCAGTAAGCTATCTCCCACATTTCCCATAACTTCGATATCAGCTCCAGCATTAATCTGCACACCATCTTCAATAGAGCCACCAATCCTCACCTTTCCTGGAAAATCAATCTTACCCATCCCTTTTTTTAGATCACCTGGAATCTCATAGATCTTCTCCACAGTCAATTTATTGTCTTCCCAATTTACTAATCCCTTGGATGTAGCATAAGCCTGTAGTCCATCTCTCTCCAAAAAGACATTCCTTCCACAAATTATCTTTATATCCGATCCGAGTGAACCAGGGATTATCTCTCCAGTTACTGATCTACCTTGTTTGCCAGATGTTGCTGGCACCTTTATCATCAAAACCTGTCCTGGATAAACCTCTCCCTTCTTGAACCTATAAGCTAAATAGGCATCTTCTCCTTCCTCTGGAGATATACCCGTAGCTATAAGAATCTCTTCATTATACCTTCTGTCTTGTAATATGCTATTAACCAGTTTTTCATCTACCTCTTTTATCCTTTTATCTTTAATCGCCTTCCAGATGTCTTCCAACTCAACCCTTTTACCTCCAATTTTAGGCATAGTGATCTTTAAATAGGCCTTTAAATTATCCTTTATCTCTATTATCACCTTTCCATCTAATGTGGGATCATATGAAGAGGTTATTCCTGACAAACTTTTCTCAATCGACTCTAAGGTTTTGTCAATTTTTTCCAAATCTTCTTCTTCCACTTCATGTTCTAAGAATTCTAAATCCTTCTCCATGTTCTCTAATGCCTTTAGTCTTTTGTCATCCATTTATATCACCTATCTTTAGGTTACCAAAGAATCGTGAAAAAGTCAAGCAGATTTAGCCACGGATTATCACGGATGATCTACAGAAGGTAGAAAAGTAAAGGGGTCAGGACTAACCTTAACCCCTAACACCTACCACCCAAAACACCTATCATCTAATCTGTGATTTCTGCCTCTTCCTCAAGCATTATAGGAATCCCATCCCTTATAGGATATCTCCTTTTACATTCCGTACAAATCAACTTCTGGTTCACTTCATCGTAGATAATATCAGCTTTACATACAGGACAAGCTAAAATCTCTAACAATTGTTGATCAATCATCTTCTCCCTCCTTTACCTCCTATCTTCTACACCCCAGGGTGCAAAATAGGAAGTTAGTGGATTTTAAAAAGAAGCCAAGCCCCTATAGAATAAAATACAATCATGGAAACAACACCTAAACCTAACTTCAAAAAGCTTCTTTTAGAACGATACATCAAGCTAATGATCACAATACAGGTTAAGATGACTTGTAAGGCTATGGTTAATGTATGGGTTGTAGAAAGATTAGATAAAATAGGACCCTTTCTATAAAAAAGATCCGATATCGTAATTACAGCGATATTGAACATATTGGAACCAAATATACTTCCTAAGGCCATATCGATCATCCCTGATTTAACCACTGAAATTGCAATCGAAAGTTCAGGTAAAGATGTAGTAATGGCTAAAAATATTGTTCCTACAAAGCTATGTCCCAGGTTTGTGGCTGTGGAGATTTTATCACATATGAAGGATAACCAGATCCCGGACGAAACAACTATCAAAGAAATAATCACAAATTTAATCCCTAAAGTCCTTAAATCTTTATCTTCATCTGTTCTCCTATATACTACTT
Source organism: bacterium (assembly GCA_030017475.1). Classification (GTDB taxonomy): domain Bacteria; phylum UBA9089; class JASEIO01; order JASEIO01; family JASEIO01; genus JASEIO01. The sequence goes on from JASEIO010000002.1 coordinate 14,103, forward strand.
TCTTCAGTTTAGATTCCCTTTTTTCAAATCGGAATATAAGCCTTGTCCCTATAAGATATATAGATAAAACCAATAAGGTATCTACACCAACCTTAAAGATATCAGGTAGTCTAAGGATATCTTGGATGGTATTAAAGGTAATACTAAAGCCAACTATTCCAGCGAGGAGGATTGAAATACCTGCTGATAGAATATGTCTTTCCTTTGCTTCATGAAGTATTGGACCTTTACCCTGAACAATGTCTATTATGGCAATAATCATTAAGTTAAAGATATTTGACCCAAAGATATCTCCTACCCCTAAATCTGGAGCATCAACTAAAGAGACTGAGGCTATACAAACTATCAATTCTGGGAGAGAGGTGATAAAACCTAAGAGTAATATCCCAATCCAAATAGAAGATAAACCAGTTAATTTCGAGATACCCTCTCCATACTTAGATAGCCTATTTGCTCCAATAACAATAAGAGTGGCACTAATCACAAAATTTAGTAAAAGCCAAAACATCTCACACCACTTAAAGCCTTCTAATCAGAGTTGCCTCAGTTTATTAACTACTTCATTAATAACCCATGGAGGAGTGGAAGTACCTGCCGCCACTCCCACTTTTCTAACTGATGTTTCTATACCATTTATCTCTTCGGGATATTCGATATGGTAGGTACCTACACCTGCCTTTCTACATACACTTACTAATCTCTTTGTATTAGCACTATCTCTTCCTCCAACAACAAATATCACATCTACCATCTTAGCAAGTTCTAAAGATGCGGCCTGGTGTTTAATCGTTTCTTCGCAAATTGTATTATATACCCTTATCTCTTGCACCTCCTCTAAGATTCTACCAATTATATCCTTATACAGAGATAAATCCTGGGTAGTTTGACCAATCACCCCAACATTTCTCTTAAAATCTATTTTACAAACCTCCTCAATCTCACCTATAACCTTAGCATCACCTTCTACCCTCTCCATTATACTCATAACTTCAGGATGATCTCTTTCTCCTACAATAATCAATTGATAGCCATCTTCCTTTAATCGGGATGCCAGATCCTGTACAGTTCGTACTCTTGGACATGTAGCATCTATCACCTCTAATCCTCTTTCCTCTGCTTGTTTATATACCAAAGGTGAAACACCATGAGAACGAAGCACAAGAATTCCTCCTCGAACATCCCTTAAATCATCAATAACCCGAACTCCATCCTCTTCAAGTTTACGTACCATTTGTGGATTATGAATCAATGGACCCAATGTATACACATTCTCTTTTTTAGTAAGGGCTTCGTAGGTAAGCTTTATTGCCCTTTTTACTCCGAAACAAAATCCAGCCTTTGTAGCTAAAATCACTTCCATCTTAACCTTCACTTCGTTCGGGGATGAACGTCAAACGGCTAACGACTTGATATGTTCCATTATCATGTTTGCTGCCTTCCGATATATCTCTTTTTTAGGAATATCCCCAAAGAATTTATCAAATTCTATTGATTTACCAAATCTTACTCTAATTTTAGCAGGTTTTATAAATATCCTACCTCTCGGTAATGCAACCTCAGTTCCAAATATCCTAGCAGGTATAACCTTTGCCTCCAATTTGTAAGCCTTAATAGCAATAACACCTGTGCCTGGTAAGGCATTCCCTAATCTACCGTTAATACTTCTTGTCCCTTCAGGAAACCAAAGAAGTATCCTTCCCTCCCTTAAGAGCTTTAATGAATACTCGATTGCACCCCTATCAATTTTACTCCTTTTAATAGGGAAGGCCCCGTATCTCCTAATTATCCAAGAGAAGATAGGAATATGGAACAGTTCCTCCCTGGCAATAAAATTCAACTGCCTTTTTACTGAAGCACCTATAACCACAGGATCTAAGAAACTCATATGATTAGCAAATATCAAAACTCCACCGCTCTCTGGTATGTTCCCACTCTCATATACCTTAAATTGAAAAAGAAGTCGCAACAATACATTACCTATGAAATGGGAAATTCTATAACCAATCGTCATATATAACCCAAAAAGCTATAAGCTGTAAGGACTGCGCATTTCTATCTGCTTATATCTTATAGCTTATATCAAGTCTCTTTTTAATAATCTCAAGACAGCTCTCTACCACTTCATCTAAAGTTAAATTAGTGGTATCGACATAAATGGCATCCTCTGCCTTTCGGAGTGGAGAATCTTCCCTTTCAAAATCACTTCTATCTCTTGCTTCAATATCACTCCTTATCTCATCTATATCAGAGAAATCCTTGTTCAGGTCCTTAAGTCTCCTTTTTGCTCTCTCATCCAGAGTAGCATCTAAATATATCTTAACCAAAGCCTCTGGGAAAACAACTGTGCCGATATCCCGTCCTTCCATAACAATTCCTTGATTTCCCAGCATATTTCTTTGTAAGGCGACTAAGTGACTGCGAACTTTAGAATTTCTGGCTATATAGAAAACTCGCTTAGTTAAATCAGGCTCTCTTATATACCTCGAGACATCCTCTCCATCAACATAAACCCTGCCATCTTTAGAAACAGAGATATCTGTTTTTCTAATAAGTCGAGCCACTGCTTCTTCATTAGTTAGATCAACCCCCTTTTTCATCGCCTTCCATGTAGCTGCTCTATACATTGCCCCTGTATCAATGTAGGCATAACCTAAATGGACTGCTATTCTTTTCGAAACTGAGGTCTTCCCTGAAGCTGCAGGTCCATCAATAGCAACAACAATCCTTCTCATTTGTCTTCTACCAATTTAATGGATGGGATATCCAGGATTGAGTTTATAGTTTCTACAAATCCAGGGAATGAGGTGTCTATACAGTCTACATCACTTACCTTAGTTTCTCCTTTGGCAAGTAATCCAGCAATAACAAGACTCATAGCTGTTCTATGATCTCCAAAGGACTCAACCTCTCCCCCTTTAATAGGTCTTCCACCTTGAATTATCATCCCATCTTTTAGCTCCGAAATATCTGCCCCCATTTTCCTAAGCGAAGATACAATGGCCGAAATTCGGTCAGTCTCTTTAACCCGAAGTTCCGAAGCACCTGTGATCTTTGTCACGCCATCCGCAAAACACGAGGCTACAGCTATAATAGGGATTTCATCAATCAATCTTGGGATCTCCTCATTCCCTATACTTACGCCACGGAGTCTACTTTCTTCTACGTAGATATCAGCTATTGGCTCACCACACTCCTCCCGTATCCCAACTATCTTTATATTTCCACCCATCTTCCGCAGTACATCTATTATTCCAGTCCTGGTCGGATTAATTCCAACATCCCTGAGCCAGAGTGAAGAACCTGGAACAAGTGTGGCTAAAACAATTAAAAATGAGGCCGAAGAGATATCCCCAGCAACGGAAATTACCTCTCTTCCCTTTAAATAGGAAGGTCCTTGGATAATTACCTTTAATCCATCCCTTTCCAAATTAACCCCCAGATACCGTAACATCCTCTCTGTATGATCACGGGATAGCATGCTCTCTGTAACAGAGGTTTCACCCCGTGCAAATAAACCAGCAAGCAAGATAGCTGATTTTACCTGAGCAGATGGCAGCTTAGTATGGTAACTAATCGGACGCAAGGCAGGATTCCCCTTTACAGTAATTGGAGGATAATTCCCATTGGCTCTTCCAAAAAGCGAAGCCCCCATTTTCTGTAATGGTTCAATTACCCTGCGCATGGGCCTCTTTCTTAAAGATTCGTCCCCTGTTAAAACTGCATAAAAGTCTTGTGCAGCCAATATCCCTAAAATCAACCTCATAGTGGTTCCAGAATTACCTACATCAATTATATCTTCAGGCTCCCCTAAACCATACAACCCTTTTCCATGAACAACCAGACTTTCTTCATCCCTTTTTGTCTCAATTCCTAAGGCATTAAATGCCTTCAAGGTATTAAGACAATCCAAGGCAAGGGATGCCCCCTTTATTAAAGTCGTACCTTCTACGAGGGATGAAAGCATAATTGCGCGATGGGTAATAGATTTATCCCCTGGAATCTTAATCTCTCCTCGTAACGCGCTATATTCGGGTTTAACTAATAAAGATTTCATCTATCTTCTCTCGCCACTTCTTTGCCCGGGAAAAACCTTCTGTTAATTGCTCCTTATCACCCCTTGCAATTAGTTGTTCAAAATTGGCTATGATTTCTCTATATTTAGAGAGTACCTTTACAATCACCTCTTTATTACTCAAACATATATCCCGCCAAAGAATAGGATCACTTTCTGCAATTCGGGTAGTATCTTTAAATCCCTTACCTAATAATAAAGGTACATCCTTATGTTTGCAGGTGCTTACTATCTCAACCAAGGATGAAGCTGCGATGTGTGGGAGATGGGAGGTTATTGCAAGAAGCAAATCATGCTCTTTTGGATCCATCTCTAAGACATGGGATCCAATATTCTCCCATAGTGATATTATAACCTGTAGGGCATGCCTATCTGTTTTCCGTGTTGGGGTAAGAACCACAGTGGCATCTAAAAAAAGATCCTCCCGTGCTGCATCTATACCTCTTTTTTCTGAACCCGAAATGGGATGCCCTCCAACAAAATTTATTGGAAGAAGGTCCATCTCTTCTACAATCTTTTGCTTTGTTGATCCAACATCGGTTACTATACAACGGGACGGAAGTAAAGGGGAGATTTTAGGAATAATTTCAAATATAACACTTATTGGGGTAGCAACAACCACTATATCAACATGCTTTACCCCCGCTGATGTATCAGTAGTTACCCAATCAACAGCACCTAATTCACAAGCCTTTTCAAGACTTTCTCTATTTCTTCCTATGCCTATAATCTCCGAAGCAAACCCAGCTTTCTTTAATGCAAGTCCCAAAGACCCACCAATCAAACCTACTCCAATAATTGCCACCCTATCTATTTTCTCCATCAATCTCTCAAGTCCTATTTTTTATAAACGGTGAAAGCAAGTCAATGGGGACCGGGAATATCATAGTAGAATTCTTTTCTGTAGCTACTTCAGTCAGGGTTTGCAAGAATCTGAGTTGCACTGCTGTTGGAGTCCTACTTAGCATTTCTGCTGCCTGGCATAATTTCTCTGATGCCTGGGCTTCTCCTTCGGCATGAATTATCTTCGCCCTCCGTTCTCGCTCTGCCTCTGCCTGTTTTGCAATTGCCCTTTGCATCCCTTGGGGTAATTCTACATCCTTAATCTCTACCACACTTACCTTGATCCCCCATGGATCAGTCTGCTCATCAATAATCTTCTGCAACTCGTGATTGATCTTTTCCCTTTCAGCCAACAATACATCAAGCTCTGCCTGTCCTAAAACACTCCGTAATGTAGTTTGGGCAATTTGAGAGGTGGCCGAGACATAATTGGCTACATTTACAACTGCATTGGTTGGTTCCATTACCCTAAAATAAACCACAGCATTCACCTTTATAGGGATATTATCACGGGTTATCACCTCTTGAGCAGGGACATCTAAGGTTATGGTCCGCAGTTCCACCTTTACCATCTTATCAATCCCGAATGGTAGAATAATAAATAAACCAGGTCCTTTTGCTCCAATCAACCTTCCCAATCTAAAGATTACCCCCCTTTCATATTCCTTAACGATCTTTATCATTTGTGAACCAAGAAAGAAAAGCACTGCAAGTATAGTTATTAGATATGTCATACAAGTACCTCCTTTTTTTATTCCTTTACCTTCTCTACATAAACCTTGTTACCCTTATATTCCAATATCTTCACTCTATCGTCCTTCTTTATCACCTCCCCTAAATTAATTGCATTCCAATATTCCCCTTGACAATAAATTATCCCTTTCTTCTCAAAGTCTTCCTTGGCATAACCTATTTGACCAATCATTCCCCTTATACCTGTAGCCACCTCTCTTCTTTGAGCCTTTAAGGCAAGAGATATAGCAAATGCAGAGAAAAGGACTGTGATTATACTCACGGAAATTATGAGTTTTGCTGAGATAGAAAAGATCTGTGTTTTTACATCTATCAACATAAAAGAGCCTAAGGTAAAGGAGACTATTCCACCAAGGGTTAATATTCCATGACTTGGTATCTTAAAATCTAAGATAAGTAAGATTATTCCTAATAATATTAGTAATAATCCAGCGATATTTATGGGTAAGGATTGAAAGGAAAAAAAGGCCAAGATTAAGGAGATGCCACCAAATACCCCAGCAAATCCAATACCAGGATTCATAAATTCATAGATCAGACCATAGATACCCAATATGAGTAAGATATAAGCAATATTAGGATCAGATATAGTTTGGAGAAATTGACGCCTTACATTCATCTTAATAAACCTTAGCTCTTTGTCTTTAGTATGCAAAATCTTATCCTTAACTTTTCGCCCATCAAGCTTTTCTAATAGGTCCTGCAAATCGCTTGCAATAAAATCAATAACATGTAACTTCTGAGCCTCATCTGCACCGATAGACACACTTTCTCTTACACATCTTTCAGCCCATCGCATGTTTCGACCTCTTTTTTTACAGATCTCTTTTATAAACGCTACGGTGTCATTAACCACCTTTTTCTCTGCATGCTCATCCATCCTCATACCCATTGCCACTGGATGCGCAGCACCGATATTTGTTGTAGGAGCCATAACTGCAAAATCTGCGGCCATAGTTATAAAAACCCCAGCTGATGCTGCTCTGCCACCTTCTGGAGATACATAAACGACTATAGGAATCTTCGACTGGAAGAACCTTTTAACAATCGACCTCATAGATTGTTCTAAACCACCCGGTGTATCAAGCTGAATAATAAGTAATTCTGCATTTTCCTCTTCAGATTGGGTAATAGCTGAATCAACGAAACTAACTGTGATTGGAGTTATAACCCCTTCTACCTTTATAACATTTATAACCCTATCCTCTTTTGCCTGAAGTAGAGTAGTTAATAATATCACCGTAAAGATTGCAAGTCTTTTACCCATTCCCAAACTTAACCATCCTTTGGATATGATCCCAATACCTTTAAAAAAAGGCACCTCTCTTCTAAGTCCTTCAATGCCTCCTTTACGTTTTTATCTTTAATATGACCCTGGAGATCTAAAAAAAATACATATTCGAAAGGCTGCCTTTTTGATGGACGGGATTCAATCTTAGTAAGATTGACCCCATGGCGTGCAAAAGGTTCTAACATCGAATATAAGGCCCCAACCCTATCCTTTACAGAAAAAAGGATGGATGTTTTATCATTCGAGGTTTTTTCGGATATATCTTTCCCAATCACTAAAAAGCGAGTTATATTCTTAGGGTTATCTTCAATCCCCTTGGCAATTATTTTCAATCCATATATCTCTGCAGCCAATGTAGAGGCAATTGCTGCTCCATTCTTCTTTTTAGCCGCCATTTTTGCCCCTTCAGAGGTACTTGATACCTCAATACACGGAACTCCTTTCAAATTACTTTCCAGCCAACCTTTGGTCTGGGAAAAGGCATGAGGATGGGAATAGATTTCAGTAATCTTCGAAAGTTCTGTATTAGAAAGTAGACTATGAGAAACCTCTAATAGGATTTCTGAATAGATCTTAAGATCTGAATCAATAAACATATCCAAGGTGTGGGTAACTGCTCCTTCAGTAGAAGACTCTACAGGAACTACTCCATAATTAGCCCTTCCCTTTTCTACCTCTATAAAAACATCTTGAATACTCCTTTTTGGAACAAACTCAGGTTGTGAACCAAATCTCTCCTTGGCAGCCAAATGAGTAAAGGTTGCCTCAGGACCTAAATAGGCAACCTTTAAAGGCGCCTCTGCAAACAAACAGGCAGACATAATCTCTCTATATACTGGAATTATCCCTGAGTGTGGAAAAGGACCTCTGGCTTTTTCTAAAAGTCTCTTATACACCTCTTTTTCACGTGGAGGGTTATATGTAGCCAAACCTTTTTTGCGTTTTGCCTCTTTAATCTTTAAAACAACCTCTACCCGCTTATTCAAAAGGGAAAGTATCTCCTCATCAATTCTATCTATTTCGTCTCTCAATTCCTTTAAACCCATCTTCCCTCCTATTTCAAGTTAATAGGATCTATTTATAATTTTATATTCTACCCTGTTTATATCTCTGTGTTTTACCATCAAATTTACCTTTTGTGCCCTCTCTTTTATAAAACGGGCCAAACTGTTGACTATGGTTACCGACCTATGTGTCCCTCCAGTACAACCAATAGCTATAGTAAGGTAGGATTTCCCTTCCTCAATATACTGAGGGATAAGAAATTCAATTAGATTTAAAAATCTATCCATAAATCTTTGAGTAAGTTCATTATCCATTACATAATCAACTACCTTCTTATCTTCACCATTTAAGGATCTTAAATCATCTATATAATGAGGATTGGGAAGGAATCTTACATCAAAAACAAGATCGGCATCCTTAGGAATTCCATATTTATATCCAAAGGATAATATAGTAAGGGTCATCTTTTCCTTAGATAGATCCACAAAATGTTCTTTTAAGGCATCTCTAAGCTGACGAGGGGTGAGGCTTGATGTGTCTATTATTAAATCTGCCCTTTCTCTTATCTCTGTTAATCTTCTCCGCTCCAGTCCTATAGCCTCTTCTAAGGAGATATTAGATGAAGACAATGGATGTCTTCTTCTTGTTTCTATAAAACGTTTAAGCAACACCTCCTCAGATGCCTCTAAAAATAAGATTCTATATTCAATTCCACTTTGAGAAAGGGTTGACAAGGAATTAAATAGTTCATTAAAAAACCCACCTCCTCTTATATCAATAACCAAGGCAATTTCTGTACCCTTTTGCTTTGATTTAAAAATGAGTTCAGAAAATTCAGGAATTAATATGGGAGGTAGATTATCAACACAGAAAAAGCCAATGTCTTCAAAATATCTAACAGCTTGTGATTTTCCAGCTCCAGATAAACCAGTAATAATAACAAATCTAACCTTTCTCTTTCTCATTTCCACCCACTTTCATCCATTTCAATAATCTTCTATTCAGTTCTTTTGCTGAATGATATCCCATCTTTTTTAATCTATGATTCATAGCTGCTATCTCAGTAATAACTGCAATATTCCTTCCAGGTCTAACAGGAATCGATACCTGAGGGATCTTAACATCTAAGATTTCGAACTCAGAGTCCTTTAATCCTAATCTGTCGTATTCCTTACTACTGTTCCATTCTTCTAAATTTATTACCAAATCAATCTCCTTTGAATCACAAATAGATGAGACCCCAAATAGATCTTCAATTGATATAACTCCTAATCCCCTAACCTCCATATGATGTTTGATTAATTCCGAAGATGTCCCTATTAATTTATTATCAGAGGTTTTTTTAATATCCACAATATCATCTGCTACCACCCTATGTCCCCTTTCTAAGAGCTCTAAGGCACATTCTGACTTTCCTATCCCTGACTCTCCAAGGAGTAAAGTCCCAACACCATAAACATCAACAAGACCTGCATGCATGGTGGTTGTTGGAGCGAATCTATCTTCTAAATAATGATGGAGTTTACTAATTAACCGAGTTGTTATGAGTGGAGAACGCAACAGAACCGTTCCACTTTTCTTAGCCAATTCGATCAACTCTGGAAAAGGCTTTTGACCTCTGGCAATTATTAAACAAGGAATCTTATAGCTAAACATCTTAGAGAATATTTTACTTCGTTCTTCAACAGAAAGCCCTCTTAAATACGACATCTCAGTCTTTCCAAATACCTGAATCCTTTTATATGCAAAATAGTTCCAATATCCAGCTAAGGCTAATTGGGGTCTATTAACATCCGTAGTCGCAACCTTTCTTTCTAACCCTTTTCCCCCAGAAATAATGCGTAGTTTTAACCCATGAGTTTTATCATTTAATATTTCATTTATTGAAATATTACCCATCCCTTCATTAACCTCTCGTTTTGGTCATTAGAATTTTCTGTGCTCTGTCATAGGTACTCCTCATCTTCTTTTTCAATTAACTCTAAAACGCGGGAGGGGCTATCAGCCTTCTTAAGCAATTCTCGAAAATATCTGTTCTTCAGGAGTCTTGAAATCTTCGCTAAAATCTTTATATGGGCACCACTCCTCCCATGCTCTGGAACTAATAACAAAAATATAAGATATACAGGCTCTCCATCTAAGGCATTAAAGTCAACACCTTCTTTTGACCGGCCAAAACATGCAACGATACTCTTTACCTCTTTTGACTTAGCGTGAGGAATAGCAATTCCATTTCCAACCCCTGTCGAGATTAATTCTTCCCGAGCAATAAGTACCCTCATCGCCTCTTCTTTATTTAAAACCTTCCCAGCTTTCACAAGTAGATCAACTAGCTCATTAAGTACTCCAATTTTATCCTTTGCCTTTAAGTCCACATTGATCAAATCTTTACTTAAAATATCAACCAATCTCATCTACACCTCCAGAACAAATTCGAGCGAAGCTCGTTACCAAGGAATTCTGTAAAAATTCTTTGGATTTTTGTGTGATTCCTTAGGGTTCAATCAATCCAAAGTTACCAGCCTTCCTTTTGTAAATTACGTTTATCTTGGCAGTCTCTGAATTTTCAAATACTATAAAATTCCGATTCAACAAATCCATTTGCATCACTACTTCTTCAATAGACATAGGCTTAATAACAATCTTCCTTGTCTTTATTATTGTTGGGTGTTCCACCTTTTCAAGAGAGATAATTTTTTCTACACCTCTCCTATACCTTTTTTTTCGAGATCTAAATTTCTCCTTATATCTCTTTAATTGCCTTTCTATCTTATCCACTACCTGGTCAATAGAGGCATACATGTCCGTTGTCTCTTTTTCTGCTTGAATAGAAAACCTATCGCCAATTAGCTTCACTTCTGCTTTGTGTCTCGATTTTTCAATATCTAAAGTTATTTGAACATCCTTTATCTTTGGAAAATATTTAACAACCTTTTTTAACTTCTTCTCTGCATAGTCTTGTAAAGAAGGAGTTACCTCCATATGGCGTGAAGTGAGATTAATTTTCATATTACCCCCTAAAGAACATTCTGTAATTATGAATTAATTAAGAGTTTGTCCAAGGGTGAATTTCTCTCCTAAATAGATCTTCCTTGCCTTTTCATCTTTGACTAAAACATCTGATGTTCCAGAAATAAGGATCTCTCCCTGATACATAATATAGGCCCTGTCAGTTATCTCTAATGTCTCTCGAACTTGATGATCTGTAATTAAAATCCCTAATCCTTTTTCTCTAAGTTTTATAATGATTTCTTGAATATCAAGAACAGTAATTGGATCAACTCCTAAGAATGGTTCGTCTAAAAGCATAAAGCGAGGAGAGGTAATTAAAGCCCTGGCGATTTCTGTCCGTCTTCTTTCTCCTCCAGATAAGGTATAGGCTTTCTGTTTGGCTAAATACGAGATATTTAATTCCCGAAGTAAAGAGTTTAATTTACGACTCCTCTCTTCTTTAGTTAATTCCATGGTTTCTAAAATTGCCAATATATTTTCTTCCACAGTAAGCCGCTGGAATACACTAGGCTCTTGAGAAAGATAGCCAATACCGGCACGCGCTCGTTTGTACATTGGCAAATCTGTGATATCCTTTTCCCCAAGTAAAACACGTCCCTTATTTGGGGAGATTAAACCAACTATCATATAGAAGGTAGTTGTTTTTCCAGCACCATTTGGTCCTAACAAACCTACAATTTCTCCTTGACGAAGCGCGAGATCTGCTTTGTTTACCACAACTCTGGTCTTATACCTCTTTACTAACCCTTCTGTTCTTAAAACAACCATTCTTTCTCCTCTCAAGAGGCATTAGTCTTTAGAATTGGTATTATCTCTCCTCTTCCTTTGGAGTGATTGTTGCTTTTACATTTCCAACAACCTCCATCTTCACCTCTTCAGGATAATATATTATCTTATCTCCAGAAAACCTATTTCCCTCTTTAGTGACTTCTACTTCTGGATTACAGGTTAAAATCACCTTTTTCCCAATCTCCAAATATTCTGAAACCCCACAACGTAAAGACATATCTTCTTTAAGGATCACAACCTCACCTGTTGCTATACACCTTTTATCCCGATTGAACCTCTCCATCTTTTTGGAAGTAACAACCAAATTATCTTTTGGGACTACTAAGCGAGGTGAGTCTGTAACTGCAACATATTCCCGCTCTCTGAAATATTCAAGATGCCCACCAGTAATCACTAAGTCCGATTCCTTATCTCGAATCGAAACATTTCCATCTGCAATGATTTTCGTAAATTCACCCAATTTACCGTAAGCTCTGATTTCCTCTGCTGCAATCTCAGTTTTTCCAGAAGTTGCCACTACTCGCCCAGTCAATATAGTTACTTCTCGTTTCTTGTCCAAGATAGCGTTATCCGCTGTAATAACAATTGATTCCTTTACAGTTAGTTCTTTCTCTTCCCCTAAAACCCCGAAAACCAGTAAAGCCACTAGTATAATTGAGATATAAAATACTCGCATTTCATCCTTTCTTTATGAATCTGGTCTAACAACCATCCTCACTTCCTTGAGGGTTATTGTCTCTTTTTCTGGATCTACCTCTAAATCCCTTCCTGAGATTGCAACGTTGTCTTTCGTAAAATTAACCCGGCTTCGAGTAGATATTACCCCTTTTTTAGCACACCAAACCAATGAGTCAGTCTTAAGGAGCGCGCCATCCGCTGTTTCCACTAAAACCGCCCCTTCTACATTTATATCCTTTGTTTCTTTTTCTATATTTCCTTTATCTGCGGTTATAATCAAATAGGATTCATCTTTTGCCCCGAAGGCACGTTCTGGGTGAAAGAACTTAACCCTAACCTCTTTTAACCTTATCTCTTTTTGGTAAATATCTGCTTTGGAAGCATTTAACTCCCACTTTTTCTCTCCTTTATTTGTCTCTATCAAATGGAACCCTTTTATCTCTAAAGAAGGCTTAGAAGAGATAGAAGAATTCAAATATGCTGGCTTCGAACCAGATTTAAAAAAAAGGAAGATTATTCCAAAGATTATAGCTATTAAACATCCAAATACCCATCTTTTCATCACACATTCCGATTTATAGCTTATAGCTTATCTTTAATGCCTCTCTAATCTCTTCCATAGTCTGCTTAGCAATCTTTCGTGCCCGCTCAGCTCCTTCTTCTAAGATATCTATAATCAGCTTCGGTGTAGCCTCTAATTCGTGCCGTCTTATTTGGATATCCTTTAAATACTCGATTAGACAATGGCTTAATTCCTCTTTGCAATCAGTACATCCAATCTTAGCCTCTTTGCAGTCAATACTTATTTTCGAAACTCGCTTAGCATTAAAAACAGTATGGAAAGGAAACAACCTGCAATTTGAAGGATGACCAGGATCATTTAGCCTTGGTCTTTCAGTATCAGTAATCATATGCCTGACCTTTTCCCTCAATGTTTTTTCAGAATCTGAGATATAAATGCAATTATCAAAACTCTTTGACATCTTTCGACCATCTATGCCTGGGAGCCGGGATGTTTTTGTAAGCAAAGGAGCAGGCACAGGAAACACTTCTCCATACAAATAGTTAAAGCGTCTTGTAATCTCCCGTGTCAACTCTAAATGTGGCAATTGATCTTCCCCCACAGGTACAAGCGTAGCCTTGTATATTAATATATCAGCTGACTGTAATACTGGATAACCTAAAAAACCATAAGTAGAAAGGCGCTCTTCACCCAATTCCTTTTTTTGTTCTCTGTAAGTTGGATTTCTTTCTAACCAAGAGATAGGAGTAATTATGGAAAGCAAGAGATGTAATTCTGCATGCTCTGGGATATCTGACTGAAGGAAGAGCGTGGATTTCTCCGGGCTAATTCCAACTGCCAACCAATCAATAAGCATATCCTTCACATTTTCCTGGATTTTACTTGTATCCGAATAATCAGTAGTTAAGGCATGCCAATCAGCAATCATGTAAAGGCATTCGTATTTATCTTGTAAACTTCTCCAGTTATCTAGTGCCCCTACGAAGTGTCCTAAATGAAGACGTCCAGTTGGACGCATACCTGATAAAACCCTATCCATCTCTCCACCATATTTAGTTATTTCTCTTTCTCAATGATGACTACTTTGGCTGTTTCTCCTGATTTCATATATGCCTGTTTTTGAGTATTTCTGGTAACCTCCTTTTTATCCGAAAGCCTTCTCTTTAGATACCGATCACTTCTCCAGTAAATAGATAGCTAAATGTAGTGACAAATCTTGAAATTATTGACCAAATAATATTAAATCCAGTCATTCTTCCAAACATAATTATAAAAAGCAAGATAAAGGGACCGAATGGCTCCAGTTTACTAAATTCATAGGCCTGTTGTCTTGGCAAAATACCCATCAAAATCTTTGAACCATCTAAAGGTGGAATAGGGATAATGTTAAATGCGCAAAGAACTAAATTTATTAAAACTGCGTACATAAATATATATGCAAGAAGTGTGGAAAGGTTAATAAAAAAACGAAAAAGTGCTCCACATGCAAAGGCACAAATTATATTTGCCATAGGCCCTGCCAAAGAGACCCAAATTATATCGTACTTTGGGTTAGAAAAGTACTGTGGATTGATTGGGACAGGCTTTGCCCATCCAATATGGGCAATAAATAACATCAAGGTACCTATAGGGTCTAAATGGTGTAGTGGATTTAAGGTAAGGCGACCCGCATATCTTGCAGTTGGATCCCCAAGGCGATTTGCCATCCATCCATGGGCATATTCATGAATAGTAATGGCCATAAGTATTCCTGGAATGATCAAGATAAATTGTGAAAAGAAACCCATCAATTACCTTCCTTTGCCTTAATATAGACATAGCAATCATTACATCTATCCTTGTTATTTCTCTTGCAACATGGTAAATCGGTTGTCTCCCAACAATCTTTACCTGTTTTATAGGCAGGACACCTTAAATAATGACTTGCTGGACAGGTTTGAATTTCATAACACCTTTTCATACCATTTCAACCTTTTCCTTCTCTTCCTCTTCTAAAATCTCTATGAAGGCATCTACAACTTGAGGATCATACCTTCTTTCATTCCTCAATTCCTGAATAACCTTCTCTTTTGAAAGGGCCTTTCTATATACCCTATCTGATGTCATAGCCTCATATACATCTACTACTGCAATGATTTTTGCTATTATATTTATCTCATCACCCTTTATCGAATCTGGATATCCTGTTCCATCCATCCTTTCATGATGATGCCTCACCCCTTTATACACCTCTTCTGGAAATTCTATTGGCTGCTTTTTCATCAATTCAACCCCATTTGATGGATGCCTTTTTATAATCTCCCATTCTTCATCATTCAATTCTCCTGGCTTTTGAAGAATATTATCTGGAATATGTATCTTCCCTATATCATGTAAGATTGCAGAAATACGTGTAGCCTCAACCATATATTCTTTTAAACCAAGCCATCTTGCAATCTTCTCTGCATACATTGCTACCCTTGATGAATGTCCAAATGTGTACTCATCCCTTGCTTCAAACGCAGAGGTTAAGGTGAAGATTATGTTACCCATCTCCCTTACCTTCTCTTCGGCTTTATCATTAATTAAGCGAATATCTTCAATTGCAACCGAAAATGTGTTACCCAATGAAGAAAGGAAGGAAAGCTCCTCTAAGGTATAGAGATCACCAGTTGACTTCTCTCCAAGACCTAAGATGCCGATTAATTTCCCTCTAAAAAACGGAACAAACAAAGTAGCTTGAAGGTTCTGGAATAAAGGCCTAATCTTGTAAGCCTGATCTTTAAGCGAAGGATTTTCATCAAGTTCTGCCAAAAGAAGTGGTCGTTTTTCACTTGAAAGATACCTGATCAAACCATCATTTTCCTCTATCCTTACCTTTCTTGTTCCACTTTCATTTATCCCACTACAAAACGTAACCTTATACTCCCACTTTTTCTCATCCAATAACATTAAAGAGACACCTCTAACACCCATTGGTTGCTTAACCGAACTAACTATTAATGTAAAAAGCTCATCCAGACTAAAAATAGAAGATATGCTTTCACTTAACCTCTCCAAAAACTTCTCCCTCTCAAGAGACCTCCGATAAAAAATCCTATCAATCCAAGATTGGATCCACTCCCTTGCTGGCACAAGGAAAATAGCGATCAAGAACGCCATAAAAAGGCAAATAAAAAAGGTCTCAATCCCAGTAAGCTTTCTAATTGCCCTTTCTATACACAACATACCACCAAGAAAGAAAAATGTCATAAGGGCACTCACAATAACATAAGCCGTACTCCTTCTAATTACAACCTCGATATCCATCAGGTGGTATTTGATGATAGCATAGGCTATGATTATACCATAGATAACCGTTGCTAAATAGGCAGAATAGACAGCTGGGTATATTTTCATTACCCCAGATGCCAAAAGAAAATTAGGGACACCTCCAAATATAACTATACATATCCCACTGAATAGAAACTTCATACGGTTCTTCTCTATGGGAGAGGTTGTCGCCCTATATTTTCTATACAAAAGATAGGTTCCATATGTGAAAAAGAACCAGAAGAATAAAATGAAAAAGTAGTTTGTTAATCCTCCTCCTACAGGATAGTAGCCTCCATATACCTTGATAGCATCCTTTACAAAAAATCCTGAGTATGTAAGAAGTAATAGAATAAGACCACCAATATATCCGAAAAGGCGTAACACTTTTTTTATCTTAGTATAATCTCCAGTAACAGCTAACACAAACTGGTAGAAGGTTATAGGTATAAAAATAACACCTATACTTAAGGCTGTTAGCCAAATTATGGCATATTCTTTAACAGGAATAAGAAATCCTCCAAGGAGTCTAAAGGACCAAATTGCTCCGCAAATGGCAAAATAACAAAATCTCTTATTTACTTCTCTCTTTGTGCCTTTAGAAAGTACAAAGATTCCAATGAATAAAGTCAAGATACCAGCAAAAAATGGGATGATAGAATGGATGATAATCATCTATAGTCTCTTCCCTTAGCTAATACACCTTTTATAAAGTTTAAAGGTAGAAGGGCGTAAACCTCTTTTTTGTATTCAATATACTCTTTCCCAAATTTCTCAATCAGTGCTTTTTCTTCTAAGTATATCCTCCAGAGTGTTATTGGAAGATAGATCAGCCAGATGAGAAGAAGTGAATAATAGGAATTTGGTATAAGGGCAAGACCAGTCATTTCGATTAAAAGACATAACAAATGGGGGTGCCTCACATATCTATATGGACCTTCCTTTATCAACCTGTGATCTTTCTTTATCTCAATATAATGACTCCAATATTTACCCAACGATTTAATGACCCATTCTCTATTAAATATACCAAAAAAATACATAATAAAACCAGTGGAACAAATCGCTAAATTAACTCTTCGTCTAAAAAGAAGGTATTCAATTGCACATCCAATAAATAAAACCATATACAGTATAAACTGAATAGGATAAATCGACTTTGAATATATAACCCCCTTTTCTTCCTTATTTCTACTAGTTGCAGATCTTCTCATCTGCCTATAAATAAGGGATAGAAATAAGAAGGCTATATAAAAAAGAGTAAAATTCACTCTAATCCCCCTTCGACCCTTTTTTTAACACATCTCAATGTATTATTACCTATTTTCTTTAAAATTCTAGCTACAATTGGCTCTAAAATAAGTTTACCTAACGATATCTTATAATTAAAATTATGAACTAAGGTCATTTTTGTTCCCTCAAGTGTCTCTTCAAACCTCCATTCAGCTATTAAACCCCTTAAAGGACCTTCAAGCTGTTTAGATCTCATCAATCTATCTTTAATAGTAATAATAGACCTCCATTTAATCATTCCCTCTCTCTTAATCATTATTCTGTTTCCCTCTTTGCTAATAATATCCATTTTTCTATGAGATGACAAAAACTCAGGCCATCTTTCTACATCAGCCATCACCTGAAAAACCTTATCAATATCTCCCTTGATCACAATTGAATTTTCAATATGCAATATTTATATCCCCCTTCTCTTTACTCCTCCTCCCAATTTTCACTAAACCTTTCCTTCAATCCTCTTGAGAATCCTTATTTGATTTAGAAGCAGGAACAATAAGCTTTATCATTGCTTCATGTTGTTTAATCATTGCTTCATGCTGATCAGATAACTTTGCCATCAATTCTCTTGTAGCCTTCCCTTCACTCTTTATTAACTCTCCTATATATCTTTTAATACTTCTACCGTTTATCCATGCAGATAGAGTAAGGAATACACCAAGAATCGTAAATCCACCAAATATGGCACCTACAATAGAACCTGTCATTTTAAAATCCACTCCTTATCCCTTTGCGAGTACCTTTATAAGCTCAATCACTTCACAATGTCTCTCTTCTGCCCGTTCATCCATCCCTCTAAATCCTTGATCTATCTTCTCACCAGGCATCCTTGTTGTTGTATCTATCTTATCACCAAGCGTTCTTGTTGTTATATCTATCTTCTCGAGCACCCTTCCATTCTGTTTCAATACTCTTCCCATGAGAATAGAAAGATATGCACCGAGTACAGCAAGGTATATCCCCAAAAATAATTGAAATAGATCCATTCCCTTTCCTCCTCTTTACGAATGCTTTTAGAGATGAAGTACATCACTTCCTTCGTCATAATATACAGTTGACCCAATTTTTACTCCTCCTCCCAGTTTTTACTAAACCTTTCCTTCAATCCTCTCCAATATCTTTGTCTGATTCAGAAGCATCTGAGCTAATCTCTCTTGTCCTTGCTCAATCATCTTAGCCATTTCTCTTTGTCCTTGAGCTAATACCTCAAATCCTTTCTCCTGTCCCTTTTCAACTCGTTCTAAGACAAACATCATACTGTTTAAACCTGCCATTATATCCATCTGAAGCCTTCCATTACTCTTCCAGATGTAAGCAAAAATTAGACCCAAAAGGGTTAGGCTTAAACCTACTATACCTATAGCAATCTCCATATTTTTTATCCTCCAAATATATCCTTTAAGATCCTTTACGAGATATCCTCTTCAAAGGTAAAAATGCATAGACCTCCTTTTTATAATTAAGGTATTCATCACCAAATTTCTCAATCATTGCTTTCTCCTCTAAATATGCCCTATAGATAACAAAAGGGATAAAAATAAACAAGGTAGCGATTAATGAATAATAGGCGTTAGGTATAATGGTAAGGCCAATTGTTTCAATTGTTACACAAAAGGATAATGGATGTCTCATATATCCATATGGACCACTCTTTATTAATTTATGATCTTCCATTATCTTAATGTCCGGACTCATATATTTCCCTAATGCAACCACTGCCTTTGCCCTAACTGGTATTACGGATACATACATCAATAACCCTATTCCACTTAAGATCAAATTAACCCTGACCCGTGTAGATATGATGTATCTACAATAAAAGTATTCTAAGATTGCTCCAACAGCTATTATAAGGTAAAGGGCAAGTAAGATGGGATATGTTAATCCTGCATAGACCTTCCCTTCATGTGGTTCAACCTCATAGGACTTGAGTAGTCTCCGTATTCGATAGATAATAGATATAACAATAAAACCTATGTATAGTTGGGTAAAGTATTGATGGATAAGATTCATCCATGCCACCTCTAATCTTTAAATATCCACATCTCTTATAATTAAAACTGTATTTTTGCCACCAAATCCAAAAGAATTTGACACAGCTACCTTAATATTACTTTCACGTCCAACATTTGGAACATAATCAAGATCACATTCAGGATCAGGATTTTCAAGGTTAATGGTGGGGTGAATGAAATTATTTTGCATTTCTAAGACAGAGGCTATTAACTCAATAGCCCCTGTTGCCCCTATTGAATGGCCAATCATAGATTTAATAGAATTTATAGGCAATTTATAGGCATAATCACCAAAAACTTGCTTGAGAACCTTAGTTTCTATCTTATCTCCTAATGGAGTAGATGAACCATGAGCACTAATATAATCTACATCTTCTATATTCAAATTGGCATCTTGTAAAGCCAATTTTATAGCTCGAGCTGCCTGTGTTCCATCAGGAGAAGGGGAAGTCATATGATAGGCATCTCCTGATACACCATAACCAACCACCTCTGCATAAATAGGAGCTCCTCGCTTTAGGGCATGTTCTAATTCCTCTAAGATTAATATACCTGCTCCCTCAGACAATACAAAGCCATCCCTTTCTCTATCAAAAGGACGGGATGCCTTCTCTGGTTCATCATTACGAGTGGATAAAGCCCTTATTGCCTGGAATGAAATAATAACAAGAGGTCTCATAGGGGCTTCAGTCCCACCTGTAACCATCAGATCAACTTCTCCATTCCTTATCTTATTAAAGGAATAGCCAATAGCATCTGCACCAGCTGTACATCCTGTGGAAATAGTGAAACTTGGTCCTTTTACACCCAAATTTATTGAAACCTCAGACGAAATAGCTCCAGCAAAAATAACTACAGATAGATAAGGGCTGACCCTCTCCGGTCCTTTCTCAAGATAGGTTTTATACTGGTCTTCTCCAAATCCCAATCCTCCTCCTCCTGCCCCAATAATAACTCCAATTCTGTGAGGATCAAGTTTCCTTATATCTTCTAAATTGGCATCTTTTAAAGCCATTTGAGCAGCTGCAATAGCAAATTGGGTCTCTCTACCACTATGCCTTATCTTTTTTTTATCTATCCAATTTAAGGGATCAAACTCAGTATTTCGGATCTCTCCTCCAATCTTTACCTTTAAATCGGATGTATCAAAACTCTCTATTCTTCTTATACCAGATCTACCTTCCTTAACTGCTTCCCAAAATGCATCCTTTCCGATTCCAATTGGGGTGATTACACCTAATCCAGTAATTACTACCCTTCTTTTTATCCCCTCTTTTTCTCTTTTAACAGAGGTAAATGTCCTTATCCTATCTTCTCCTTTCTTTTTTGCCCAAGAGAAAGCCTCCTCAACCCTTTTTATTAACATTTCAGGGGTTTTAATCTCTTTAGAGAGACTTGCTACCCCAAAGGTGGAGGTTATAGATATATTTAGATCTTTATCTTTCAAGAACACCCAACCCTTTATAATCTTCCTCAATCTTTCTGCTACCTCATAGGTCCTTTCCTCTGGTGTATTTGGTAGAATAATCATAAACTTCTTCCCGCCTACCCGGGTTAATATCTCGGATTTTCTAATATTTTTTAAAATGAGGCAAGCAAATTCCTTTAGAACCTGATCCCCAATTAGATGACCATAGGTCTGATTAATCTCTTCAAGACGGTCTATATCAAGCAATATCAAGGAAAGGTTCGAATTATATCTTTCTGCTCGGGCTATTTCTCCCTCCAAGCGAGCAATCAGGTATCTTTTATTATGTAATGATGTCAAATCATCAATCATCAATAATCCATCCTTTTCTTCAATTAGCTTTATGAATCTATCTGCACTTTCCTGGAGACGATAGTAGCGAGAGATGGTTTCTGAGAAAGGCTTAATTAATGCCATTAACATCTTCCCACCGATAAGCAACTGGTCTCTTGATACCCTCCTAATCAACTGCAAATTCATCAATAGATCATTCTCCGAAACCCCAATTTCTTTAGCAAATCTCCGACATCTTTCATAAACTGCCTCCTCTTCTAAAACCCCACCCATTAAAATAGCTCCTATTGGCTTTTCCTGAAGAACCAATGACACGGAAAAGTTGAGTAAACCTGCAGGACATTTAAAAATAGAAAAACCTTCTTCTATACTCTCTGAAGAAAAACAATTCATTCTGTAGGATTGGCAGCACCTTATTTGGCCAATCTTTGATGACTGGATAAGACGACACGCCTTGTGCAGATGCTGAAAACCAGCTATAAACCTTCCATCTTTATCTACAAACTGGGCCTTTGTGCCAGTTATCTCATGACACACATCCTGAATATTTTCCCATTGATTAAGTAAGTTTACCAAATCTGATAGATCAACAGGAGGGGTTTCTTTAGTCATATTATTCACCACCCTTTGTTTGAAATCCTTAAAGAATCTTCATCCTCTACGTCCTATCTGAAGACCTTCCTCTACCTTCCTCTTGACTCCCTCTAAGGTCTGGGTAGCCATCTTCTTTACAATTCGCGAAACAATCAGTCTTCCAATCAGATTTCCAATCAAAGGAACCTTCTTATATTCAAAGTCATGTGTTAAAACTATCCTTGTCCCATCATCTATTTCCGCAAACTTCCATTCTATCTTCATACCTTTTAGCGGACCCTCTAACTGCTCTGCCTTAATTAACCTTTTATCCTTATCCACAAAAACACGGGACCTCCACTTATAGCCAGCTTCACTTTCTCGCTCAACTATCATTTCCGGTCCCTCTTTACTTAAAATCCTTACCTCTTTATAGGTAGGTATAAATTCAGGATATCTTTCCACATCCGAAGATATTTCAAAAACCTCATCCACATTTCCTTTAATCACGATTGTATCTTCTGTATGTATCATTTTACTCCTCAATTATTGCAACTGGTCTTACCCAACCAGCACCTGCCCTCTCAATATTTACTGGAAAACAAACTACCTTAAAACCAAAAGGCTTGGGAAGCCGGTCTAAATTTCCCATCTTTTCTATATGACAATATTCCTTCTCCCTTCCAGCAAAATGGGCCGGCCAAAGGTATCTTTTATCTCGAGTTCTTATATAATCCGTAAACATATTCACCCAAGGCCGATCAAAACCAAATGCATCAATCCCTATTATCTTCACACCTTGTTCTACTAAGAATAGGGTCGCCTCCTTTGACATCCCAGGTTGAAAAAGAAGATAGTCCCTATCTTCTAAATATTTATCCTGTCCAGTTCTAATAAGCACGATGTCATATGGCTTAATTTTGTAATCTATTCTCTCTAATGCCTCTTTTATATCATCCGCCGTTATAAACTCCCCTGGTTTTTTATGCGTTAAGTCAAGAAGAACACCATCTGCGAAACACCATTCAAGTGGAACCTCCTGGATGGTCTTTGAGGGTTTTCCACAAGAGCGGGGACCAAAATGCCATGGGGCATCAAGATGTGTTCCAGCATGGGTATCCGTCTTTATCACCTCTAAGGCTATACCCATTCCATTAGGGAAGTTTTTTGCTGTAATTCTGTATCTTCCTACTAAATAAAGGAAGAAATTCTTAACATGATCAAAAAACGATCTTCCTTTACAAAGCACTGCCCCTAAACCAAGAAGTAACGCCCCTCTTTTATGGTCTATATATTTAATCTTGGGTGGGTCAGGCTCATGTCCACCACTACGTAAAGGAACACTTAAATCAATGAGTTTCATCCTTTTACCACCTCCCAAAATTAGAGCTGATTAGCTACATCAAGATTAAGCTGCCAATTATTTAAGCCAGTACCTTAAGTTTACCCTCTATCCCGGAAGTTGTCAATAATATAGTTTAGTTGTTCCTGTTTTGTGGAAATCTTTCCATCAATTTTAGCGTATAACAACTCCTTTACAATCTCTTTATATAGTGGTCCAGGTTTTATTCCCAGTCTTTTTAAATCCTCTCCCGAAACATCTACACTTACATTTCTCAAATCACCAATGAATTTTATAATTCGTTCCTTTATTAAATCACCACTTTTATATCTAACCTCTGCTTTGGAAATCATGAATATAAGTACTTCTATTGGAATGCCTTTAAGCATCTTATAGATAGAACTTGCAGAAAGCTCTTCTTTTTGCAAGGCAATAATCAGTTTATCGCTCATATGCTTGGCAAGTAACACCTTCTCATTTTGTGATTTAGTAAACTTAAACCTTTTTATCACATCCCGGAGCTCCTCTAAATTTAACCTATCTACTAAACATAGAAAATAGATCAGGAAACATTCTATTTTTTCTTCAATAACCACTTGTAGATTAAAGATGGTATCTTGAATGCTACGGAACATTAAAGCAAGTTTTTTCGTAACCCTTATCTTTGGATGTATATATTTAAGTACTCCAAACTCAGCCAATCGTGAAATAGCTGGGAAAGGGTCCTCCTCAGATAATACTAAAATCAATTCATCCCGGAATCTCTCTTTACCCAAATACTTAAATACTTCGGATTTTACAGCTTTATTGATAAGTGAAACCGTCTCTTCATCAAGTAGGAAATTGTGTCTTTTTTCAAACCTCACTGCACGAAAGATTCGGGTTGGATCATCATAAAAACTCAAATTATGCAACACCTTAATGATTCTTTCTTTAAGATGTATCTGCCCTCCAAAAAAATCTATCAAATTGCCAAAATATTTTCTATTAAGCTGAACAGCCATAGCATTGATAGTAAAATCTCGCCTATACAAATCCTCTTTTATTGTACCATAGGTAACTATTGGCAATACAGCAGGTCTCGTATAGATCTCTTTCCGAGCGGATGCTACATCGAGTTTAAAACCCCAAGATAAGGTAACCACTGCAGTTTTAAACATCTTATGAACCTTTGCCTTCCCCCCTGAACATGCCGCAAAAACCCGAGCAAATCTAATTCCATCACCATCTACCACAATATCTATATCAAAATTCTCTTCCCCTAATAACAAATCCCTTACAAATCCACCAACCACATATGTTGGATAATTCAAAGAATCTGAAACACGGGATATTTCCCGAAATAGACTCTTAATCTTTTTAGGAAGTCTTTCCATTAGATCCTTAACATTTTGGGTTTCAAAAAGTATGTTTAATAATCTATCCTCTATTTCTTTCAAATCCCGTTTTAAAATAGTAGTTGATGCAGCTCCGCTATGCCCCCCTCCATTAAATCGTGAAAGCACCTTTCTAACATCCACCTCTTTCTTTCTTGATCTGGCTATTAGATGGATCTTCCCATCCACCTCTATTATAGTAAATAAAGCATCGGGCTTTTCAATGTCCATTATTTTATGAACTACGACTGCTAAATCAGGAATGTAATTTGAAATTTTGGTGGAGGCGACAGCTACCCAAGCCCCATTTATAAAATGGCACTTTAGATTATGTAACAGCTCATCAAGCAGCGAAACCTGCTCTTTGGTTAATTCCTGATTTGCAAAGCGAGCTACCAGGTTTAAATCAGCATTACACTTTAGTAGATAAGCCACTGCCTCAAGATCTTTTGGAGTGGTGGTAGGAAAGGTAAGGCAGCCTGTATCAGAATAGATACCAAGGCAAAATATAGTAGCTTCCATAGGGGTAATACTTAAATCCCGTGATCTTATCAAATCCAACAGAATAGTAGCTGTTGCTCCAAGTTCTTCTGTAACCATTATATCTCCTTTAATATCGTTTGCCTTCGAAGGATGATGGTCATAAATATAGATAGGAATTCTTTTTTCAAGTAACTCTTTAAATTTACCTATTCTACCTGGAAGCCTTGTATCCACAATAATAACCTTTTTTACCCTATCTATTTCTATATCCTTATGTTTCTCTATATTCGGAAGATGATGATTGTAAACTTTTATAAAGTCTTTTACCCCACGTTCTGCATTTCCTGGTAAAACCAGGTGTGCCTTTGGGTATAATTTCTTTGCTGCTAATAAACTTGCCAAGGCATCAAAATCGGCATTAGTATGAGTAACAATAATCTCCACTTTAACTTACAGCTTACAGCTTTGTTTACCCCCTTGGATGATATCTTCTATGTATCTCTTTTAACCGAGCCTGAGTAATATGGGTATAAATCTGGGTAGTGGATATATCCTGATGACCTAACATCTCCTGTACAGAACGAAGATCTGCATCATGGGACAATAAATGGGTAGCAAATGAATGACGTATAATGTGAGGAAAGACAGGTTTTTTTATTCCACATCTTTTGGCAATCCCACGAATTATCTTCCACGCCCCTTTACGAGATAGTTTCCCTCCTCTCCAATTCACAAACAGATATTGATTGTTATCCTTTACCAATCTCCCACGAGCAAGCTCTAAATATCTCCTAATAGCATCCCGCGCCTTCTTCCCTACAGGAACTATTCTTTCCTTTGCCCCTTTCCCAAATACCCGAACAAACCCGATTTCTAAATCGATATCTTTCAACTCAAGGGAAACTAACTCCTCAACTCTAACCCCAGTGGCATAAAGTAATTCTAAAGCGGCTTTATCCCTTAAACCTAAAGGAGAATTTACATCTGGTTGATTTAAAAGTAGTTCTATCTCTTGGTAAGTAAGAAAGCGAGGAAGAGTGGATGTAACTTTGGGGGACTCCAAATTATGAGTGGGGTTATCATTTAGAACATCCTCTTTAAGCAAAAATCTATAAAACATTTTGATAGCACTAAATTTTCTGGCAATTGACCGAGGTTTTATCCCCCCCTTTTTTAGATCCCGTAAATAAGAGATTATTATATCTCTTTTAGTTTTACCAAAAGATGTAACTCCACGCCTTTCAAGAAAACTATGGTATTGCTGCAAGTCCCTCGAGTAAGCTAAACAGGTATTCTTTGATAATCCTCTTTCTACTGCTAAATAATCGATAAACTCATTGATTAACTCTTTCATCCATTATAATTATAATACTATATAGGTTTAAAAAAGTCAATAAAAAAGCTGTAAGTCGTAAGGATTAAGCTTTTTTTATCTGCTTATAACTTACAGCTTTAAGAAATCTGATTACTAAGATACATCAACCAAGCCGTTTCAAAAAACGGAAGCTATTTCTCTCTACTCAACCTTTACTACATCATTGATCTTAAAACCTTGCCCTGATTTAATAACAGAGATTGAATATCCATCTTCTACATCTATAACTTGAATTTCTCCAGATCTCTTCATTTCAAACCCTAAACCTTCCCCTGTTAAAGGATCAATTATCTCTTCGCCCAATGAATAGACAGTGAATATATCACCAACCTTTGTTCCAACAGATGATCCACAATTTATATAAAATTTGTCTCCCTCAATCTTTATAATCCTTCCTTTTAAAAGAACTTTCTTTACATCTTCTCCATATTCCTTCTTTTTAGCCTTTTCGACCTCTTTACGCTCCCCATAATAAGGATAATGAGCCCTTCTAAAAGCCTCAGTAACTTTTTTAACAGCTTGATTTATTGCAAGTCTTGTTGCCTTTCCTATAGTTGTGCGGTTAAACTCCTTATCTCCAAAATCCATTCTTTGCAACTTAGTTAAATCAGACTCCGCAACTCTACCTCTCCTCCTTAATTTCTTTGACACTTGTCCTTCAGCAGTTTCAGTGGCAAGGATATTTCCAGTCCCTGGATCAATTATCTTTATATCTAACTTAACCTTAGCTACCTCTGGCACTACCCTAACACGTCCCCTAACTTGCCCTTCCTGTTCCTTTATCTCAAATTCATCCACATCCCCTGTAATAATTGCATCCACTCCCAATATCTCTTTTACTATAGCAGCATATTGAGAGATAGCCTCTGGAGAAAATCCTAAGGCCTGCCCTTTAAATCTTTCCCTTTTTTCTATAACTACAAAGTCCTCTGATTCTACTAAAGCCTCAGTTAACTCATTAGCCATTCCTTTTCCTATATCCCAAAAGCTTGAGAATGTTCTATCTGTTTTATCTTCGAAAGCAATTACAGTAACTAACCTCTTAGGAATTTCCTGCTCTATTCTTCTACCTCTAACACCAACTCTCACGCAACCAACAACCATTATTAAAATTAATAAATTGGCAATAAATATCTTTCGATTCACACAACACCTCCTTTAGCAGGGTCGGCGTATCGTCTTTACCCCCACCAAAAATCCAAAATCCTAAGTACCAAATCGCAAACAGATTCAAAATTCCAAATTCTAAACCTTCTTTGTTTTGGTCATTGGAATTTAGATATTGAGATTTGTTTGAAATCTGTTATTTGGAATTTACTGATTCTGTATACTCTGAAAAACCTCTGTGGATTCTGTGGCTAAAAGAAAATTCCTGGACTATCAAGTTAAGAATGGATTGGTCAACCTTTCCTTTTCAATGGTAGATTTCTCACCATGTCCAGGGTAGATAATAATTCCGCCATCTAAAATCAACAGCCTTGTCTTTATAGACTTAATTAAGGCCTCATGCGATCCATAAGGAAAGTCAGTCCTTCCAACACCTGAAGCAAAAAGGGTATCTCCAGTAAACAAAAACCTATCTATTCTCAAACAGATACTTCCAGGGGTGTGTCCAGGGGTATGAATAACGTTTAAATTTATCCTACCAACTTTGATTACATCCTCATCATCTAATAATCTATCTGCCTTATCTATGGATATATCTCTCATAAAAAGGCTTGATAAATTAAGCACTGGATCTGTAAGTAATTTTTCATCTTCCTTATGGAGCAGAACCTCGCAATCTGTAGTCTTTTTGACTGAAGAATTAGCTCCTATGTGATCAATATGTCCATGGGTATTGATAATATAGGTCAGGCGGAGATCATTCTCTTTTAATATCCTTAAAATTAAACCTGAGTCTCCACCAGGATCAATAACTACTGATTCTTTAGTCTCATTACATCCAATTATATAGCAATTGGAAGAAAAATCCGAAACCACTAATCTTTTTATAAAAACCTTCATACCTTAGCTTATGGCTTATGCCCCACAATTTAATGTGTAGTTACGTTTCAAGTATTAAGGTAACTGGGCCATCATTATGGATCGTAACAAGCATCCTGGCTTGAAATTGACCAGTTTTAACTGAAACTCCAATGTCTTTCATTGCCCCCACAAAGCAAGTGTACAAATCTTGTGCCTTATCATGCTTCGCTGCCCTTGTGAAATCAGGTCTTCTTCCTTTTCTGCAATCACCATATAATGTAAATTGAGAAACAATCAATACCTCACCTTGAACATCCAACAAAGACAAATTCATTTTATTATTTTCATCTTCAAAGATGCGTAAATTAGCAATCTTTTGAGCCAGGTAGGTCGCTTCTTTCTTACTATCTGAAACCCCAACTCCAAGCAGAACAACCACTCCTTTTCCTATCGTTGAAATCATTCTACCCTCAACAAACACCTTAGCTTCTCTAACTCTCTGTACCACTGCTTTCATAATCCCAAGAAAAATTAACCACGGATTCACACGGATGATTTACAAAACTCAATAGAGTAAAGAGGATTAGGGTTAAGAAGCCTGTTTTTCTTTTTTTAGCAATACCACATTTTTTGTAATTTTGCAAGCATTATTTATTATAGGTTTCTTCAATAAAGCCAATTGCTTTTTTGGCAATAATTTTCCCTGCTTCATCTTCAGGAATAATCACTTCATCAGCACCAGCTGATCTTACAACTCGAAGATATCTCGATTTCCCAACCCTTGTAATTATCCTTACCTCTGGGTTAAGATTTTTGGCTGTAATTGTAATGTATAGGTTATCCGGATCGTTATCGATCAATACCAAAATCCCTTTTGCCTTTATGATTTGAGCTTGAAGTAAAACCCCTCTTCTTCTTGCATCTCCATTTATAACCAATTTTCCTTCTTCGAGTAAGGATTTAACTAAGCTTTCATCATTCTCAATAACCACAAATGGGATCTTATTTTCTGTAAGATTTTCTACAACAGTCCTTCCAACTTGTCCATAACCACAAATAATTAAATGATTTTCGAGTTTCTCCAATCTAAGTTGATTTTTCATTTTTAACCACACCCCTTTTCCTTCCCCTTTAAAGAAACTGCGAAAAAATCTTTCAACTATCCAAATCCCTGAGAAGTATATTCCAAGGGTAACAAAAACAGAAAAGATTTTAGTTATTGACTGGATTTGGGCATTTGCAATGGCGGATCGATTAACTAACCAGAATAATGCATCAATGAAAGAGATATGTTCCAAATGCATAAAGCCAAGTATAGATATAGATAGAAAGCACAACAGGAATAAGACTGGTAGTAGAAGAATCTTAATCAAAAACCATAAAGCTACGTTAAATGCAAATCTACTTTTCATCTTATATCTGTCGGTTCATCTTCTTTCCAAAGGGGCTTAGGCCTGGAGACCTCTTTATGGATAGCATAGATAGTAATATTCTCATCTTCATAAAAGATATCCATATCTCGATGATAGATAGAATAAACTTGACACCATTCATTAATCCTCCTTTGGAAATCATCCCTCCATCTATAATCAATTTCAATGCCTCCTTCTTTAACCCTAAACCCTTTTTTTTCAGTAAATATGAATATATGGGGGATCTCTATGGGTAAGTCATCCTGAGGATTGTATCTACTCAAAAAATCTTCGATATGCATATGCCATCCTTTCTTTAAACACAATGGATACTCCTCAGTAGTCGATACAATCAACCATTCGTATGGAGTATACATTTTAGAAATCCTCAAATAACCTCTTATCATCCCATCGTATTCCATCTTAAAGGATTCAGGTGGCTTTCCCGGGAAAGCGATCCCCAATAAAAGGATTACGGAAATTGCAGCTCCAAACTGTCTATAGTTACCTATTAATATCCTACCTAAGATCTTAGAAGTTAAGATATAATAAAATAGTCCTAATGGTATGGAAATTAGTAAGCTTAAGAAATGACCTGTACTATAAGGGCAAACCACATGCCTTATTCCAAAGAAATTAGCCTTATATTGAAAGAATAAGAAGAGTAGAAAAATAGTAAAGCTGAGGAAATCAAATTTATCTATCCTATCTTTGATAGTTATACCATATCCTATTAAAAAAAGATTAATTGCTAAGATTACATACAATAAACCACTTAAATCTAAGGCCCCTGCCCTGAATTGAGGAGTAAATAGAGTAAAAAACCCAAGTGCTGATTCGTGCAATTTATATCCAGATAAAAATCCTAATAAAATAGATAAATGCCCTAACAACAATGATGCTACGAATGCCAAAAGTACAGATATCAAAGTCTTTTTTGTCCATAGACGGGCTATTATCCCTGATAGAAGAATAGAGACCATTCCAATCATAGCCATTAATCCAACTATAGAATGTACACGAAATATGATTACTAATCCTTCGCATGAAAGCAAAAGGTATCTCGCTTTTCGCATGACTATATATCGTAGCATGAAGTATAAAGTAGGAAGTAAAAAAAGGGCTCCAAACTCTTGAGGTAAGGTTGTTGTTTGTCTATAAAGACCAAGGGGTAGTTGCTCCGCAATTGTTCCCCCATAGATAAATATACCATAAATAAATGAGGAAATAAGTGAGGCACCTTTACTCCCTGTAAGCCTGTTAGTTATCCAATAACAAGATAAAACAGTTAATAGTGATATAAAAGGCCCCATAAATTTAAAGATATACACTGGATCAAGATATGTAAAAAAGTGGATGGAAGACAAAAAAGAGGCAAATCCCTCTGGATGAATCCCTGTGAGAAACAATCTATTCATCTCCATATCTTTCATTACCTTTATCCATACATATGGATCTGAGGTTCCTAAAGCCTCATGCCGGAAAGAGTCATAAAACCTAAGATAGGCTGCATAACCCATTACTGGAATAAATGATAGAAGGTATATTAGATTGGATCTATCGCATGACCTTATTCTATCAAGGACCCTACCTTTTTTTTCGATTAGATATTCCTTGGATACCTTGACCAAATCTACTCCTTGATCCAAAACATCAAGAAAAGAACTAACAACCCTTAAAAAGAAATTAGACA
The DNA here is from genome assembly GCA_030017475.1 of bacterium. Lineage (GTDB taxonomy): Bacteria > UBA9089 > JASEIO01 > JASEIO01 > JASEIO01 > JASEIO01. Next base: position 45,649 of record JASEIO010000002.1, read on the forward strand.
ACCTCTCAAAGAAGGCCCATTTACGTCTATAAATTATAAAGCCAATACCTACTAAGAGATAACCACCATATAAAGATAGCGGTTCATAGATGTGGAGAAGAACAAGAAAATGAACAAGAAGTAAGGTAATAAAGGTCATATGGGTTAAATTAACAAAGAATTTATCTAAAATAGAATCCCCCTTTCTTTTTTTAATAAATAGACTGGGAAAAAGTATGTATACTAATAAGAAGAGAGATATAATCTTACTTACAACGAATAGATTAGAGATCATCTATTACTCTCCAAATTCAAGATTTACCATATATAATTTACTATGCGTAAGACTCGAAACACTAGGTATAAAACCAAATGATCTTGCCCTTCTATAAGCAAATGTAATTAAATCCAAATCCGTCTCTTCGGTATAATCCAGGGTAAAGACATCGAATAAGGGATTATCAGTCCAACCCCTTATACTATTTATTCTATTTGCCTGGGAAGTAGTATAGGAAAGTTCAGAAGGCTTGAGCTTCTTCAAGGTAGAGCTGAAGCTTTCATACATAATAGCGTTAATGAAAGGTGTAATTTCCTGTAAAACTATCCATCCATTATTGACCAAGAGATACTCTTGTGGATATGTCTCACGGATCTTCCTTATCAGTTCAATCATACCAGGCTTAAGGATTTTCTCCTTTATATCCTCAGGATAAAGATGTGGATAAAGAACAGTATCCAGAAAGGCACCGCTGCAACCCAAGTCTTCTACAATAGTAGCCATCTTTTCATAAATAACATATTGTTGCCATCCTTTATCTTTAGGATTTACAAAATAGGATCCCCAATCCTTATGCCTATCAGGTTTGCCATCTGGTCCAGGTATATCACATCCTACGCCTGTAAAATAATCTAAATACCAAGATGCATATCCACCTGGCCCTTTTCCATTATGAACCTTTAATGGATAATCTTCTCCAATTGAGAGATAACCCAATACTTTGGTTTTATTGGTTTTTAAAAAGGCTATCTCCTGGGGGGTGTAATGCGCAGGTTGAATAATTACTAAGTCAAATTTACAAAGGTCTCTTATTCTTCCTTTACCATAATAAACACAATAATTTCTAATATCTGACATCAAAAATCTGTGATTTAAAAGGCTGAGTAATAATAGTAATCAAGATGCTTAAAGACTCTAAAAGCGTAAATGGAAGATACAATCATGAAGACAAAGGCTCCTATTAAAAGACCAATTACTGCAAAATGGTGACCAAAGATTCTGGAAAGGAAAAAACCCACTACAAAATTACAGATTATCCCAGGTATGATTGCACGAATTATAAAATGTGGACGGGATAAGGCAAAGAAAAAGATACCATTAAACAATGCCCAAACCAGAAATACATATCCAACACACGCAGAGAAGAAAACAAAATAGGTAATTTCATTAAAGAAATTCTCAACATATTTAAAAATCTCTATCCTATTTAGAAGAAACATTCCAGAATAGACTCCTATAATACTTAAGATAGAGATGAATAAAAACAGAATTAAATGATTTTTATAAAAGTTTATAAATCTTTGGTTAAAGTCCGAAACCCCTCTGGCTTTCACCTTTTTCTGCTCTGAAATTACAGTCCTTGAAAATGCCTCAATTGAATATTGTAAGACGCCTATAGTTAAGACAAGAGAAATGAGTGCCCAAACCATTCCCAATTCATATTGAACCTTAAACCAGAGTATATAAGGCGAATCTCTCGAAGGAGTGGTCCAGGCTATTACTCTATCTAAGAATAAGAAGACAAAGTAAAGTACCCCATAGAGAAAATAAGGGAAGATAGAATAGATAACCATTGAAATACGCGGGAGATCTGAGGCTCTAAATTCCTTCTCAGCCTTCTTCGCCTTCCTCTGAAGCAACATATAACTAAAAAAGAGGCCTCCTATAATTGCTACCGAAAGTCCAATTACATGTGAGAATAAGATATCCAAACCAAAGAACTTGAATGCGATATGAACCGCAAGGATTCCTAAGGCAATCACCACGGTGCACAAAAACAATCTTTTAAGCATGTATAGGGTAGCGAGACTTAACCATAGGAAGGAGAGAAAAAGGTAGTATATAAAGGCATACCAGAATATATAATTGGGTAGAAAACCGAAGAGAAGATTTATTATAAGAAAGAGTAATCCAAAGAGAATTGTTGTGGTTGCTCCAAATCTAAATAATCTAAAGCAAACCTTTTTGGTTAAGATATCCTCTTTTTGATGGATATAGAATAGACCCCTTCTCCCAATCGCCTGACAAAAGCCCCCAGTTATGATAAATGATAAAATTGTACCGACTCCAATTCCTGTTGCCCTCCCTACATCATACAACATCCATGTCCAAAGTGAATAGGGAAGAATTAGCATAGCAAATATCATTACAACCATAGGCATGGCAAAAAAGAGTCCCGAAGAATAATATCTTAAGAACATCAACCAATTTGATTTCCTCTTCTCTGTCTCACCCCCTTTTATGGATTTTGAAATCCCTAATTCGGGGTAAATTTCATAGATATGTTTTGCCAAGAGGAAGGTATTTCCATATCCGAATCTCTCTACACAATCCTTATCAGTTATACCATTTGCCTCAATCAAGGCAGCTATTTCAAGGTAGCTTTGAGGTTTTCCCCTATCTTCAAGGATTTCTTTAGCCAATGCCAAAATTCGATCATCTACCATATAATTCTCATTTTTCCCTTTTTGACTTGGAGAGATCGACCAGATTAAAGTAGCTCTGTTGATATTCCTTAACCATATTTTCAACAGTAAACATATTGAGGACCTTAGTTCTGGCATCTAATCCAAAGGTCTCTCGAAGCTCTTTATCTTTCAATAGCTTTATTATGGCCGTAGCAAATTCTTCAGGCTTTTTCGCTCTCACCATTAATCCACACCCTTCCAATGCCTCTCTTACCCCACCTACATCTGTAGCTACTATTGGCTTTCCTGAAGCCATTGCCTCGACAACTGTATAAGGAAAGGCTTCACTTATTGAAGTTAAGGCAACAATATCTCCTTTATTATAGATTGTAGTTGGTTCTGATGTATATCCAGCGAATATTACATTCTCTGTCAACCCCAATTCTTCCCTTAATTTTATGCACCTTTCATAATATTCTGGGTTTGACACTTCACCATAAATCAGGAATTTAACATCTCCCATTTCTTTATTAACCAAAGATGCCCCCTTTATTAAGGTTTCAATATCCTTTATAGGATCCACTCGGGTTGCGGAAACAACTACTGTTTTTTCTCCTTCCTTTTTCTCCGCAGGGTAAAATACCCTTGGATCAACTCCATTGTAAATAGTTTTTATTCTTTCCTCTGGAACCCGATTTATAAATTCCCATCTTTTATTGTACTCACAAACAGGAGATATCTGATCAGCAAAATAGTAGCTTATCCGGGATATGCCAGAAATTAGATCTAAAAGAAATCCCTTTGAATATGAGATATGTTCCAACCTGGAAATAAATAGATGTTGCTCTTTCATGTAGATTCCATGTTCTGTTAATAGAAATGGCGTATCATAGGAAAATTTCGAAATTATACAAGGGATTGAACAAAAGGCTGCAGCTGTAGAGTGAGTCACATCCGTTTTTGGAACAGGAACATTTAAGATTAAGAAGAATCGATATAACCATCTTAGACATTCTGTTAAGCTATAAAGGGAAGGGGGTTCTTCTTCATAAGTCTTGTCCTTTTCCGCAAACCGTAGCATCTCCTTTTTAAATATTTCCCAAACTGTTTCAGACCTAAAGGTTTCATTAATGTCGTATTCTTTAAAATATAGATGCAGTTTATATAAGGTTGTTCCTATTGAATAGGCCTCCTCTTCTGATCTATGTAAATTTCTGAGGAAGGTACGAAAAAGTGGGGCAAATTTTTTATTTATAGCTGATTCTGTAGTTTTCTTTTTTTTATAATAGATCTTAGAGAAAGGGATTTTTTTCAGATATTCTGTTGGCTCTTCTGAACCCCATAAAGGAAGGTGAATTATTTCACGTACATTTTTTGGAAGACTATATTTACGTGAAACATAAGGGTTCATCATAATTGCAAATAAGGTGAAAGAGACTGCCTTACATCCTTTTATAAGGTTATCACACCATGTAGATACTCCTCCAGGATGAAAAGGATACGTTCCCTCTGTAGTCAGAAGAACAGAAACCTCCTCTTCCATTACCCTTCACCTATTTGGTTAAATCTATCCCTAACATTAAGGCAAACTTAATCTTATTAATCCAATAATCCTTAACTGAATCTAAGTATCTTTTCTTCGTCCACAAAAGCCTGTCAATGGCAAAAATCACATCTCTCTGTGTTTCAAATTCCAAATCATACCTTTCTTTTGTTATATCAAGTATCTCTTTTGCTCTATCCACCCTGCCCCTATTAACTATTAATCTTTCCAATGCGTCTTCACACCGAAGATATGCCTCTTCCACTTCCATCTTTATTCTGTCTTTGAGTTCATCCCTTTCTAATTCAGATACCTCCTGTAATCTTTCTTGTTGCATAATCCTCGCCCGAGTTAATCCCCCATCAAAGATAGGGATTCTAAACATTGCCAAGAACCAGTATGCCTTTTTTCCTGGAAAGAGGTTGTCATCGGTATATCCATATTTTGCATCAAGGGTTAAGGTTGGATATCTTTCCCTCTGAGCTAACTTATAAGAAAGTTTGGCCTCCTCTATTCGATTATCTATCTTTTTCACTTCCACCAAATTTTTATAAGCTAAATCTAAATATCTTTCTACAACCTCTTCTGGAAGTTTTATAGTAGTATACGCAACCTCTACATCTTCCCCTACTATCTTGTTTAATCTCTTCTTTGCTACAGTGAGTTCGGATTCTGCATGCATCAAATCATCTTTGGCTTCAAAAAATCTATCCTCTGCATTTAGTAATGTAATCCTAGGGCAGCCACCTGTTTTATGAAAAAACCTGACCTTTTGTAAATGGTCACTTGTAATCTTAACTAAATTCTCCGCCTCCTTCTTTTCCTCCTGTTTTTCTAATACATCACAATAGATCCGCACTGCATCAAGAATAACCTCCTGTTTTACTCTTGTAGCCTCAAGAAAAGCTAAAAACTCCTGCAACTTAGCCCTTTTTATTCTAATCTTTCTTTTTCCGAAGGTTATTAAATCCCAATGTCCAACCAAAAAGGCATTCCATTTATATGGATAAACCCGATACCAAGGCTCTTTAGAGCCAGTCTCATAACTTAACTCTGCCCATATAGAAGGCCATGCATTTGCTCTAATTTCCCTACCACTTGACCATTCATAATCAATCCTTTTCTCTGCAATCTTTATTCTATGGTCATAAAGGACTGCCTTTTTCAAATAAAGTGAAAGATCTATATAACCACCCTCCTCCTTTGTTTTTTCTTCTTCTTCAATAATTTCTATTAAACTTTTGCTTCTTTTATGACGGGGATTTAAATCCAATACCTCTTTGAGGTACTGTTTTGCCCCTGGTAAATCTCCTATAAGGTATCTTTTCTTTCCCAACTCATAAAATTCATCTTCATCCTTTGCAGATGTAAGGGTAATACATAGTAAACAGTAAGTAATAATCGATAAGATAATAAATCCCTTTTTCATCTTTCCCTTATTTCCTCTATTTATTTAGAGACCAGGGACACAGAAAATTTTTATCTTAGCAGTATATCCTGGCTGAAAATTATAATTTGGATTAGGAAGGATAGCCTTTACCTTACACATCCCATCTTCTGACGAAGCCACTCTGGTTACAGAATGAACAGTAGTAGAAACCTTTGTTGGTGGAACTGTATTTACAACTACCTCTACATTTTGTCCCACCTTTACAAATTTTACTAAACCTGGAGATATCTTTGCCTCAACGAAGACCTTGGATATATCAACAATAGTTAAGAGTGGAGATCCTTCATATACCTTTTCATTTTTATGAACTGTTATATCGGTTATAAAACCTGACACTGGAGCCCGCACCATCGCCTCTTTCATATCTGCCTGCGCTTTTTGTAAATTAACCTTTGCCTCTTGAAGGGTGGTTCTGGCAGCCTGAATATCTTCATCTCTTGCAGCTAACACCCTTTCTAAATAAAGTTTTTCAATTTGATGTTCAGCACTGGCCCTTACATATTCATTTTCTATATCCTCTAATTCTTGTCTACTTATTACTTGTCTTTCATAGGCCTTTTTTGCCCTTTCTAATTTTTTGGATGCATTATCTGAGATTACCTTTGTAGATTCAACTCGAGCTTGAGCAATCTTTACATCTATCCCTAACTCTTTGGTTTTTAACCGTTCTATTATCTTTGCATCAAGTCGAGCTCTTGCTTGAGCAACCAGGGAGCGGCTTGTGTCCAATTCAGCTGCATATAAATCAGTTTCAAAGGCAAGGAGCAGCTGACCCTTTCTTACAAATACACCCTCTTCTACAATAATTGAGGTTACCTTTCCCGTTAAAGGGGCTTTTACTACTATTTCATCTATAGGGAAAATTTCTCCCACTAATCTTATCTCCCTTTCTTCCAGTCCTTCATCCATTCCTCCTTTAGTAATTATAGGTCGGTTTTCCTCTTTGTTAGTACAAGCAGAAACAAAAAGTACTATAAAGAAAAAAGAACCAAAAAATTTACAAAATCTTCTTTTCATAATTTCCTCTTCATCCTTCTAACAATGAAAACCTTCAACCACCTATATCGACCAAGCAGAAACTAAAGATTTTATGAATTGTCCTACTATCTCATTATTAGCTATTGTTCTTGGTAGTGTTTTGAATTTTGGATTTCGGTCATTCGGATTTAGATTCCTCAAAGATAGTATTTTTATAATAACATATCATATTATAGTATAGGATTGCAACAAAAAAATTAGTATGCAGGGTATGCCTCAGAGCTATCAGGTGTAAGATATCCTTTTTCTGTCATTCCATAACTTGGACATTACGAAAAGGTGGAATTTTCACTTTACATTTTCCCTAAGGTATGTTATGTTTTACAAGATATTTTAATGACATACCATAATGAAGAGGCTATTTTTATCCTTTAGTATAATAATATACTCCTGTCAGGTCTTTGGAGTACAAGAGAAGGTATTAGTTGTGTATGACCCATCGATTGAGGTGGAAAAAGAGATAATCAGTAATTTCGGGCAAGCCTTGGATTATTCTAAGATACCTTATGAGCTAATAGACATATCCACAGATATAAATCCAGAAGGATATAGCTTACTTCTCTTTGCAACAGAGATGGTTCAGAAACTTGATGTAAGTACTTGTGACAGGATAAAAGACTGGGTCAAGGATGGAGGAGATATAGTAGTAGGGATAATGGGATTTAATGAGAACCTAAAAGAGGTTTTCGGTATCACTAATAGTCCCTCTTTTATCTCAACCAATGGATTGATATTTCAAGAAGAGCTCTTTCCTGGGGTAGAGGGTCTTTTTCTTAAAGAGAGATCCGAGATACAAAGCCTTAATGTTAAATTGGAAGAGGATGTAAAGGTCATTGCCAAATCATCAGATGGCTTGCCTTTGGTTTGGGAAAATTCATATGAAAAGGGGAAGGTGATCTATTGGAATTCGTGCCTTTTGGGAAATAAAGAATTTCGAGGGTTTTTGATCCAATCCATATTAAAGGCCCAGGATATAGGGGTATCTTTTCTTGCCAATTGTGGGATTATCTATATCGATGACTGTTCCCTTCCAATGTTGAATCTTGAGATGCCACCAATAGACAAAAAGGATACAGAATTCTATGTAGAAGATTGGTTTTCAGGAATAATAGAACTTGGACATAGATATGGGTTAAGGTATACCTTAGCCAATGTGTTCAATTACAATAAAAAGACTTCACCTCCCTTTCCGATGGATGAGTGGAATCATGGTGAGATAGCAATAGATGGAGAAATGAAAAGGGCATCTCCTTATTTGGCCCATAGGTTTATGGAATATGGGGCTGAAATGGGGTTACATGGATATAACCACCAGCCATTGGTTCTAGATCCTCTTACAATTGATACAGTGGAATATAGTAAAGGATGGGAAAGTGGAAGTAACATAAAAGAGGCCCTTAATAAGGCAAGGGAACAATGGATCAAGGATGATTTAGGCCCCCTACCTTTTACCTATGTCCCTCCTATGGATGTATATAGCAAAGAGGGATTAAAGGCACTACATGAAGCCTTTCCTGAGATAAAGGTAATAGGTGGAGCCTTTTTTGGAAATGAAGAGATCAAAGAAAGGATAGGATTAGGGGATCGAGAGTTTGGTCCTGAACCATGGAATGAAAATCTTTATTGTATCCCACGGGTTACTGCAGGATACATAATGACGGAAAGTAAAAGATTAACTACAATAAGTTTTATCGGAAATTTTGGGGTTTGGTCTCATTTTATCCATCCAGATGATATCTATGATCAAGAGAGAAGGGGTCCGTATGATAGTTGGGAGGGGTTATGCAGTGAATTTGATAAGTATCTAGAATCTGTAACAACCAATTATCCATGGCTGAGATGGCTTACTGCAAAGGATGCCTATAGAGCACTTGTGGATTATGAAGAGATTAAGATAGAAAGCTGTGAAATAGAAGAGTCGAAGATATATCTTAAATTTTCTGGGTATCCAATATATTTTATGGTCAGGATAAATGATGGAAGGGCTATAGATCAAATGAAGATATCTAATTGTGAAGCTATATGTACTCAAAATAGAGAGGGGTATAATTATCTTGTCTTCAAGGCAACCGGAAAATCTGTAACTTTACCTATAACCAGTAGGTGGGTAAACCATAAACCAGAGATCAAAGTCTTGGGTCCTTCAGAGGATACAGAATGTGAAGAGGGATTTATGATTAGGTGGTATGATTATGATCCAGATGATGATGCAAAAATCAGTCTATATTATGATACAGATAATGTGGGATATGATGGAACATTGATTATTAGTGGAATAAGTGAAGATGATGGGGATAATAAATACTATTTTGATGTATCAAATCTTCCACAAGGGACCTATTATATCTATGGAAAAATTAGCGACGGTATTAACCAACCTGTATATAGTTATAGTCAGGGCCGATTAATTGTAAAACCTGTAAAAACCATCGATAATGTCATAGCTTACCCTAATCCTTGCTTCCCTGATAAAGGACAAGTTGTGTATATTCTCAATCTACCTTTAGATGCAAACACTGTTTATATCTATAATATAGCTGGAGAGTTGGTATGTACCTTAGAAGAAGAGGATAGGATAACCAAAACAGGGATATCAAAAACTGCTATCTGGAATGTAAAAGATGAGAAAGGCAAATCTGTAGCTTCAGGAATTTATATCTATCTATTGAAATCCGATAAGGGAGTAAAGGTCGGTAAGATTGCAATAATTCGATAGAAAACTAAAATCCTTTACCAATCTCAATCTTTGCCTTATCCCTTAAATTATCATACCATTCATTATATATCCTATTTTGTTTTTCCCATCTTGCACTAAAGATTATATCTTCCCGCATCTTTTGAAACTTCTCTTCTTCGGGAAGGATTCTTTCCTTTAGCTTGATGATGTGATATCCAAACTGGGTTTTTATTACGTCTGAAACCTCTCCTTCTTTTAATGAAAATGCTGCCTTTGCAAAATCTTCATCTACTCTATAACCATATTTTGTAATTTCTCCTTTGAGATTTTTCAGATTTTCTCTATCAAAATCAGGCAGGGTATACCTTCTTGGGATAATCCCCAGGTCTCCCCCAAATTCCCTTGATTTACCATGAGAATACTTCGCAGCAATCTCTTCAAATCTTTCTCCCTGCTTGATTCTTTTAAGCAAGCCCTTAGCTATCTTTTCTGCCACGGAATCCTTTTCTTCTTTCGTTTCCATTATTACTTTTCTTACTTTACCTTCTGCTTCCTTAAAAGGTATCACCCTTTCCTCACGCCTTTCGATAAACTTGATAATATGATATCCAAAGCGTGTTTTAACCAAATCACTCACCTCTCCTTTTTTTAAAGAGAAGGCTACATCTTCAAATTCCTTAGCCATTTGACCATGGGTAAAAAATCCTAAATCCCCTCCCCTTTTTTTCGATGGGCAATCAGAATACTCCTCAGCCAATTTTACGAAATCCTCTCCCTTTTTTACCATTTTTAGCAAGCGGAGGGCCTTCTTTCGAGCTTCCTCTTCCGGATTCTCTTTTGAAGAGATCAAAATGTGTCTTACCCTTACCTTTTCAGGTTCTTTGAACATATCTTTATGGTCATTATAATATCTCTCCACTATTTCTTTCGGAATATCTTGAGGTTTTAATCTATTTGGATCAATCAATATATGGCTAACGTGACCAGTTTGATAATTAATAAGATAATAACTTTTTACATCTTCATCTGTTATCTTAACACTATCTCTTATTAGTGAGATTACCCTATTTATTATTAGAGAGTTCCTGACCCCTTTCTCAAGAGCCCTTTTCCTTGAGGCAGGTGCTTTTTCTAAATACTCGTTGTAGGCATGTGAATCAAACTCCCCTTTTTTATTTACAAAATACGTTTTTTTAACCTCATCAATTATATCATGATTATTTACCGTAACCCCCATTATCTTAGCCTCTCTGAGCAAAAGCCTTTCTTTTATCAATTCATCTAACACCATCTCTTTCAGTTCCCCCTCCTTCACCTTATCTCCATAAATAGTATAAAAGGCATCATAAACCCTATTAAATTCATAAGGGGCAATCTCTTCTCCTTCAATTTTAGCTATTGGTACATATGACCTTTTTACACAACCTCTACTTGAAACTATATAAACAAAACCACCTATAAAAGAGGCTGCTACTACCCAAATGATAGGTTTTGTCTTTTTTCGTAGAGCCCTTAACATAAAATCCTCCTCTCCTTAGATATTAAATCATTTTCAAACCTTTTGTCAAGATAATCCCTATGTTTCCTCCGAAATTATAAAAAAGTACTTGAAATTACAAGAAATATCTGTTATCCTTTTACAGATGGAGGGAACAATGGATTATGATATTAAGGATATTAGTTTAGCCGAAAAAGGGAGGCTTAGAATTGAATGGGCTGGTAACCAAATGAACGTTTTAGAGTTAATAAGAAAAAGGTTTCGGAAAGAAAAACCCTTGGCTGGAATTAAGATTTCTGCCTGTTTACATGTTACTACAGAAACTGCTAATTTAGTCACCACATTAAAAGATGGCGGAGCCAGTGTTTCATTATGTGCGTCAAATCCTCTCTCTACTCAAGATGATATTGCAGCAAGTTTAGTTAAGGACTATAAAATTCCGGTTTTTGCCCGATGTGGAGAAGATACCAAAACATACTATCAACATATAGAAGGTGCTTTGTCGGACAGACCAATGATCACCTTAGATGATGGAGCAGATTTAGTATCTACCATTCATAGGACTCGGCAGGATTTATTGAAAGATATAATTGCAGGGACAGAAGAAACAACAACAGGTGTAATTCGCCTGCGATCGATGGCTGAAAAAGGGATCTTAAGGTACCCTATTATTGCAGTTAATGATGCCAATACAAAACACCTTTTTGATAACTACTATGGTACTGGACAATCCACTATTGATGGAATTATAAGGGCTACAAACATACTTCTTGCAGGTAAGAATTTCGTGGTTTGTGGTTATGGCTGGTGTGGAAAAGGTGTAGCAAAAAGGGCCTGCAGTATGGGAGCTCAGGTTATTGTAACAGAAATTGACCCATTAAAGGCACTCCAGGCAAAGATGGATGGATTTTTAGTCCTTCCAATCCAGGAGGCAGCTAAAATTGGAGATATATTTGTCACCTTAACTGGAAATGTGAGTGTAATTAGAGGAGAACACTTTGAAACTATGAAAGATGGGGCAATTGTTGCCAATTCAGGACATTTTAATGTGGAGCTCGACATCTCTTCCCTAAAAGAACTTTCTCGTAACAAAAGAAGAATCCGCGACTCTGTGGATGAATATACCTTAAAAAATGGGAAGAGGATATATCTATTAGGAGAAGGAAGGTTAGTAAATTTGACTTGTGCCGAAGGACATCCCCCTCAGGTTATGGATATGAGTTTCTCCAATCAAGCTTTATCAGTAGAATATATAGTAAAAAATGGAAGAAACTTAGAAAAGACGGTTTATGATGTCCCAGAGGAGATCGACCGCCAAGTAGCTTATTTAAAACTCGCATCCATGGGAATAAAAATAGATGATTTGACAAAAGAACAAAAAAGATATCTATCATCCTGGGAATTTGGAACATAATAGTGTCAAAAATAACATAAAAAAGGGAAGAAAGACATTGTTAAGACAAGTGGTCTAAAAATGGTTCAAAAAACAGTCTCTATTAAGAATAGATTGGGGTTGCATGCAAGAGCCGCATCTTTGTTTGTGCAGGTAGCAAATAAGTTCCAAGCAGAAATCCGTGTAAAGAAATTCCGAAAGCCAATAGAGGTAAATGGAAAGAGTATCATGGGTATTATAATGTTAGCTGCTATTCAGGGAGAAAAGATAATAATTAAGGCAAAAGGACGTGATGCCCGCCTTGCCTTGCAAGAATTAGTAGAATTAATAGAGAATAAATTTGGAGAGGATTAGTGTGTTATTGATGAAGGGTATTGCTGCATCGCCTGGCATTTCCATTGGGAAGGCCTTTATCTTTGAGCCAGATAAACTAAAATTAGAAAGAAAAGAGATTACAGAAGATGGGATTGCGGAAGAGATTATACAATTCAAAGAGGCAATAGAGAGAACTAAAAAGGAATTGATACAGGTTAAAAAAAGGGTAATGGATGAAGTTGGAGAAGAATATGCAAAGATCTTTTCTGCCCATTTACTAGTCTTGGAAGACCCATTTTTAATCATTGAGGTGGAGCGTAAGATAAAGGAAGAAAGGATAAATGTAGAATATGCCTTGTTCAGTGTCCTGGAAACATTAACCAGTTCCTTTTCTTCCTTAGATGATGAATATATAAAGGAGAGGGCAGTAGATATACATGATATTGGAAGAAGGTTATTGGGTAACCTATTAAAGCAGAAAAGGGTTAATTTAGAATTAGAAGAAAGTCGCATATTAGTTGGCCATAATTTGACCCCCTCTCATACTGCCCAGCTAAATAAAGAGAAAATTTTAGCCTTTGTTACTGATATGGGAGGAAGGACCAGTCATACAGCAATCTTGGCGCGCGCCATGGAAATTCCGGCTGTTGTTGGATTAATAAATATTACCTCTTTACTTAAAGAAGAGGATACCTTAATTGTAGATGGAAATAGGGGAGAGGTAGTTATCAAACCAACCCCTGAAGTGATTGAAGAATATAGCAAAAGGAAAAAGGAATATGAGCTCTTTATAACTGGATTGGCAAATCTTAAGGATTTACCTGCCCAAACCAAAGATGGATTTAGGATTGAATTATGTGCGAATATTGAAATCCCTGAGGAGGTTGATTTAGTAAAGGAACATGGTTCAGAAGGGATTGGATTATACCGAACAGAATTTCTTTATTTAGGGAGAAACACCCTTCCTAATGAAGATGAACAAGAAGGGGTGTATAAAGAAGTAGCCAGAAAAACTTTCCCTTATTCAGTTATTATTAGAACCTTAGATTTGGGGGGGGATAAACTTTCTTTGCATTTAAAACAGCCAGAGGAATTGGAATCCAACCCCTTTTTAGGATTACGGGCAATTCGATTATGTTTAGCGAATGTGGATATATTCAAAACCCAATTGCGGGCGATACTTAAGGCAAGTGTTTATGGAAATATAAAGATAATATTTCCTATGATCTCTAACCTTGAAGAATTGATAAAGACTAAGGAGATACTCCGGGAGGTTCAGGAAGAACTTAGAAGGGAAAATATCCCTTTTGATGAAGCCATAGAGATAGGGGTTATGATTGAAACACCTGCAGCCTGTATGATTGCGGATATGTTAGCCGAAAAGGTTGACTTCTTCTCCATTGGAACAAATGACCTTATTCAATATACCATAGCTGTGGATAGAGGAAATGAGAGGATAGCCCATCTATATGAACCTTTGCATCCAGCAATCCTACGACTTATAAAACTTGTAATTGAAGCTGCTCACAGAAGGGGAAAATGGGTAGGGATGTGCGGGGAAATGGCTGGAGATCCTTTATCTTGTTTAGTACTATTAGGATTAGGCCTGGATGAATTTTCAATGAGTGGAGTAGTAATTCCAGAGATTAAAGAGATAATTAGATCGGTTACCTTATCTGAGGCAAAAGAGATAGCAACAGAGGTATCAAAATTAGATACTGCACAAGAGGTAAAGAGTTTGATAAGAAAGAGATTTTCTAAAAAACTTGACAAGGTTTTACTTCGGAGTGAAAATGGATAAAATACCAGAACTCTGAGGATTTTGTCCCTTTTGTGAAAGCCATATAAGTTCCCTACCTTAGAGGTAGCAGCCAATAGTCTACATGAGGTAAAGGTTTGAAAAGGAGAATAGTGGTTGGCGTAACTGGGGGATTAGGAACAGGAAAAACTACAGTAGCAAATATTTTTAAGAAGTTTAGAGCAAAGATTATCGATGTGGACAAGATTGCTAAAGAGGTAGTTTCCACTAATGGTCCTACTTTAGCGGCCATAATTAAGTGTTTTGGTGAGGATGTACTCAATAAAGATAAGACATTGAATAGAAAAAGGTTAGCTTCCGTGGTATTTGAATCTGATGATTTACTAAGGAAATTAGAGGGGATTACTCACCCAGTAATAAAATCTAAGATAAAAAAAGAGTTAAATGGATTAAATGGGATAATAATAATTGATTGCCCTTTACTCATAGAGGCAGGATTGAAGAATATGGTTGACATTACAGTAGTAGTAAGTGCAAGTTTTGAAAATCAGATCAATCGGGTAAAAGGAAGGTTTCCGAAAGCTCTTGCAAAGAAGATAATTCAGGCTCAACTTCCTTTATCAAAAAAGGTGGAATTGGCTGATTATGTAATTGATAACAATGGTGGATTAGAGGATACAGAGGCTCAAGTGGAGCATATCTTTGAAGAGTTAAAAAAGAGGGTAGAGGAGTAGGGATTATAGCAATTTTTGGTTTTATTATTGAAGGTACAGGCTTACAAGATTTTTGGGTAGGCAAAGAAAGGAAATGAAAAAGGTAATAAATATTGGTATAGTTGGGTTTGGAACTGTTGGAAGTGGAGTAGTTGAGGTATTAAGTAATAATCCATCCCGTATCTCTCGGAAGGTGGGTGCACGCGTCCAAATTAAAAAGATTGTAGATAAGGATATTACTACTCCTCGAGGTATAAAAGTAGACCGATCACTCCTTTCTACTAATATAAATCATATCTTAGATGATCCAGAGATTGATATAGTGGTAGAACTGATTGGTGGAGAGCATGAGGCTCGAGAGATTATCCTTGAAGCAATGAAAAAAGGAAAGCATATAGTTACGGCTAATAAAGCCTTATTAGCTAAAGCATGGGATGAAATATTTGAGGCCTCAAAAAGGTATGGTTGCGAGGTTTTGTTTGAGGCATCAGTTGGAGGTGGAATTCCAATAATTCAGTGTATAAGACAGGGCCTGGCTTCTAATCGAATCCTTTCTATATTTGGGATCATTAATGGTACCTGTAACTACATATTATCCAAAATGAGTTCGGAAAAAAAGGACTTCTGTGAAGTTCTAAAAGAGGCAAAAGAATCTGGCTTTGCAGAAGCCAGTCCAATCCTTGATATAGAAGGAATTGACACTGCTCATAAATTGGTGGTACTTGGAAGTTTAGCATTTTCAAAAAGAATAAGTGTGGAAGATGTTTATACTGAGGGTATAACTTATATCACTAAGCGGGATATCGTCTATGCCGAAGAGGAATTTGGCTATACAATTAAGTTATTAGGTATTGCCAAGATAATAGATAACAAGCTTGAGCTCAGGGTACATCCTACTATGATTCCAAAAGATCACTTATTGGCCTCTGTTTCTGGGGAATATAACGCTATATATATTATGGGAGATCTAACAGATCCTCTAATGTTTTATGGTAAAGGGGCAGGGAAGTTTCCTGCTACATCTGCGGTTACAGCTGATATAATCTACCTAGCCAAAAAGATTACGAATGGTGTAGCTGGTTATATTGAGAAATCTTATTATGAAGATATCGATATTAAACCAATGGATGAATTTCTAGGGAAGTATTATATAAGATTCGAGACCTTAGATCAACCAGGGGTTTTAGCCAGCATATCTGGTATCTTAGGTGAACATAATATTAGCATCTCCTCTGTTATTCAAAAAGAAAGAAGGAGTGGTGATATTGTCCCAATTGTTATGCTTACCCATGAAGCCAAGGAGGCGAATATAAGGATTGCCTTGAAAAAGATTGACAAGCTTCCGATAGTTAAGGCAAAAAGCCTACTGATTAGAGTGGAGGAATTAACAAAATAGTGGATGGTAATGGGTGGGAGGAAGATAGGCGAAGGAGGTCAATGTGAACGATCCTATATGGAGAGGAGTTATTGATAGATATAAAGAGTACCTACCTGTGACAGATAAGACACCTATAGTTACACTTTTTGAAGGGAACACACCTTTGATTGAGGCCAAAAATCTAATGAGAGAACTTGGTAATAACTTAAGGATTTATCTCAAATATGAAGGACTAAACCCTACCTCTTCCTTTAAAGATAGGGGAATGACTATGGCAGTCTCTAAGGCGCTGGAAGAAGGATCCCGAGCAGTTATGTGTGCCTCTACTGGAAACACGAGTGCGTCTGCTGCGGCCTATGCAGCAAGATGTGGGATGCAATGCGTGGTATTAATTCCAGAAGGTGCTATTTCCTTAGGAAAGCTTTCCCAAGCTATGATGTATGGAGCACGTGTCGTTGCTGTAAAAGGAAACTTTGATCAGGCATTAGATTTAGTAAGAGAGATTACCGATAGATATCCTATAACCTTGGTCAATTCTATCAATCCCTATAGGATAGAAGGACAAAAAACGGGTGCCTTTGAGATATGTGATGTTTTATCCCAAGCACCAGATTACCATGCAATCCCTGTTGGTAATGCAGGGAATATAACTGCATACTGGAAGGGTTACAAGGAGTATAAACAAGCAGGAAAGATAGATACATTACCAAAAATGATTGGTTTTCAAGCCGCCCGTTCTGCACCTATTGTTGAAGGACGGGTGATTGAACACCCAGAGACTATTGCTACTGCAATAAGAATCGGTAACCCTGCGAGTTGGAAAAAGGCAGAAGAAGCAAGGGATGAATCTGATGGATTAATCGATAAGGTAACAGATTCGGAGATAATTAAGGCTTATAAAATGCTTGCCCATTTAGAAGGGATATTCGTTGAACCCGCATCAGCAGCTGGGGTTGCAGGAGTGATAAAGCTTAATAAAAGGGGATACTTTCCTAAAGATTCATTAGTTGTATGTATCTTAACTGGACATGGTCTGAAAGATCCTGATCGAGCAGTGAAGGTAAGTGAACCCCCAGTAGTTGTTCCCGCAAGATTAGAAAAGGTTGTGGAATTATTGGGATATTAACC
>JASEIO010000002.1:63302-95740 GCA_030017475.1 bacterium
AAATTAAAGAGGAAGAGATGAAATATGTGGTGTTAGTTGGAGATGGGATGGCTGATTATCCACTGAAAGAGTTGGATAATAGAACCCCTCTTCAGGTTGCCAATACAGAAAATTTGGACTTTTTAGCAACGCATGGAATGATTGGACAGGTCAAAACTATTCCAGAGGGAATGCCAAAGGGTTCAGATGTAGCCATCCTTTCTGTATTAGGTTATGATCCATGTAAGTGTTATACAGGACGTGGTCCTTTGGAGGCACACGCTTTAGGAATCAATTTGGCGGAGGACGAAATAGCCTTTAGATGTAATCTTGTCACTGTAAAAGACGGGGTATTGGTTGATTACTCAGCAGGGCACATATCTACAGATGAGGCTAAAATACTAATTAAAGATTTAGATAATAAGGTCCAGGGTCTACGGTCTGCGGTCCACGGTCTAAGATTCTATCCAGGTGTTAGTTATAGACACATCTTTACAATTAATGGAGATTTTGAGGAGGTATCATGTACTCCACCCCATGATATAACTGGGAAGGAATTTAAAGGTTATCTACCAAATGGTATGGGAAGTGAAATATTACGGGAGATTATGGATAACTCCATTAAATTACTGGATAGACACGAAATTAACCAAAAAAGGGAATGGGAAGGGAAAAATCCAGCTAATATGGTCTGGCTTTGGGGACAAGGAAAGGCTCCACGGCTCGAAACATTTAAACAAAAATTTGCGCTCGATGGAGCAGCCATTTCAGCAGTAGATTTAATAAAAGGAATTGCGAGTTTCGCTGGATTAGATAGTATCTCGGTACCAGGGACAACTGGTTTTTATGATACAGATTATCTCGCAAAGGCAAGATATGCATTAGAAACAATAGATAGAAAAGATCTTGTTTTTGTTCATGTAGAGGCGCCTGATGAAGCAGGACATATTGGGGATATTGAACTTAAAATTAAAACTATAGAGGATTTTGACAAAAAGGTAGTGGGAACCATATTAAATAATATATCAGGTGATTATCGCGTTTTAGCTATGTCTGACCATCATACACCAATTGGTGTTAGAACCCATACCAGCGACCCAGTGCCATTTGTAATTTATGGATTGGGAGTTAAACCGGATTCTGCAAAGTCATTTGATGAACCCCAGGCAAAAGGCAGTTCTACCTATTTATCTGAGGGACATAAGTTGATGGATCTATTTATAAAAGGGAAATATTGATAGTAACTTTTAGGAAAAAAGCAGGAGTTGCGAGATGAGTTTGATTGTTCAGAAATTTGGCGGGACCTCAGTAGCTAATCCAAATCGGATAAAAGAGGTGGCCAAAAGGATAATTAGAACCCTGGAAAAGGGTTACGATGTAGTAGTAGTTGTATCTGCTGCGGGCGATACTACTGATAGATTGATTTCCCTTGCTTATGAAATAACCCCGTCCCCTGCAGAAAGAGAGATTGACATGTTAATATCAACTGGTGAACAAATATCCAGCGCCTTATTAGCTATGGCTATCGAAAGCTTGGGACACCCAGCTATTTCCTTTACTGGGTCACAAATTGAAATATTAACTGATGATACGCACACTAAAGCCAAGATTGTGGATATAAATACAGAAAGGATTTGGAAGCACCTGCATCTTGGAAAAGTTGTGGTAGTGGCTGGTTTCCAGGGAATAAGTATTGATAAAGATATTACCACTTTAGGAAGAGGTGGTTCGGACTTAACAGCAGTAGCCTTAGCTCATGTTTTGAAGGCAAAGGTATGTGAAATCTATACAGATGTCCCAGGGGTCTACACAGCTAATCCAAAAATAGTCCAGGACGCAAGGAAGCTCGATTTTATATCATCCGAAGAGATGCTTGAATTGGCATCAAGCGGTGCAAAGGTTTTGCAGTCAAGATCAGTTGAACTTGCTAAAAAGTTTGGAGTCCTGATCCATGTTAGATCAAGTTTTACGGATGAGGAGGGAACAATGGTGAAAGAGAAGGTAAAAGGCATGGAAGAGGCTTTAGTAACAGGAATAGCAGAAGATATCGATCAGGCAAAGATAACTATCTTAGATGTACCTGATAGACCTGGCATTGCCGCAAAAGTTTTTGGTGAACTTGCTCGGGAATCTATAAATGTAGATATGATTATTCAGTCAGCACCTATTCGTGATAAGAATGATATCTCATTCACTATAGCTAAATCCGATTTAGAAAAGTCATTAAAAATTATGAATAAGGTAAAAGAGGAAGTGGGTGCAAAGGATGTTATCTCTGATAAGAATGTGGCAAAGGTATCTGTTGTTGGAGTGGGAATGAGGACCCATTCAGGGGTAGCAGCAAAGATGTTCTCTGCCTTGGCGAGTAAAGATATAAATATTGAGATGATTTCAACATCAGAGATTAAGATATCCTGTATCATCAAGAAAGATAAAATGGAAGAGGCAGTAAAGATATTGCACGATACATTTGAATTGGGTAAGACATCCTATAAAGATAAGGATGTCTGATTCTAAGATCTCTATAATCAGGTATAATAAGTATTATACAAGGGGGAGATATGATAGATATAGTGTATGCTATGGCTACCCAGCCCAGTGCCCAAAAGCCAAGTTTATTTTCTGCCTTTGTGCCAATCATTCTCATATTTTTGGTCTTCTTTTTCCTAGTTTCGCTTCCCCAAAGGAAGGAAAGAAAGGCAAGGAGGGAAATGCTTGCCAATTTAAAGAAGAATGATAAGGTTATAACATCAGGTGGTATACATGGGGTGATAATGGAGGTTAAGGAAGAAACAGTAATCTTAAGAATAGCTAAAAACACAGATGTAGAATTTTCTAAACAAGGAATCATAGGAGTAAAAAGCGAGAGCAACATAAGGTAGAAAATGTATTGACATAAATAGGTTTATAATAATTATTATAAAAGGCAGGGGCCAGAATCAGAGATCATATGATTAGGATTTATGGGTGCAGGGGGGGTGATTTGATTGTTTAAAAAGGTGCTTATATCCTCCTTAGTATCTTTATCTTTGACAATAAATCTATACGGTAAAGAGGGATCTTCTTATTTTAACGAGGGGTATCAGGCCTATTTTAAAAGAGATTTAGTTACAGCAATTAGTAAATTTCGAGAGGCAATTTCAAAAGACCCAAATGAACCTACCTATCATCTATATTTAGGAAAGGCTTATTATAAAAAAGAGATGTATGAAGATGCCTTACCGGAATTTCTAAGTACAGTGAAACTTGACCCAAAAAATGCGGTAGGCTACTTATATTTAGGAAGAATCTATTATGAAAGTAAATCTTGGACCAAGGCCCTTGAAAATTTTAAAAAGTTGTTAGAATTAGAAAAGGATAACCTTGAAGCCCATTTAAAGGTTGGAGAAATTTTGATAAAGATTGGTCATATCGATGAAGCTATTTCTCAACTAAAGACTGCTTATGAGTTGGACAATAAAGACCCCTTTGTATCATTCTTCTTAGGACGGGCCTACTTAGAGAAAAGGGATTTTGCAATGTCCGTCTCCTGGTTTAATAATGCAATAACCTTGGAATCAAACAATCCTCTTTTCTATTATTGGAGGGGGAATGCAAATTTTGCATCAGCTGATTATAAAAATCCATCTGATAAAGATTGGAAGTCACGTAATGATTATATGCAAGCAACTGAGCTTGGATTGAATACCCCCGAGGCACATTTTATGTATGGGAATACTCTATTGAACAGGGCCTTTTATTATTTGACCTCTAATAGAAGGGAAGAAGGACTGGATCTATTAGAAACCTCAATCTTACGTTACAAGCGTGTTACGGAACTTTCGCCCACCGCCTCAAACGCATACAATAACTTAGGATTGGCCTATTATTATTTAGATAGATTAGATGAGGCAATCTCTTCCTATAAAAAGGCAATCGATTTAGAACCACTTGTAGCCTTTTTTCACGATAACTTAGGGGATGTCTATTTTAAAAAAGGAGAATATGAAGAGGCGGTAAAGGAATGGGAGTTGGTATTAGAATTAGAACCCGATTACGAACATGTTTCGTATGGATACCTTCCATTTCCTCGTCCAGGTATTCTTGAAAAGATTAAGCAGGCTAAAAAAAGAAGATAAAATGACGAAAGCGTGTTTACTGTTTACTGTCTACTGTTTACTGTTTACTGGATTTGGTTCTGCTGAAACGGATGAAGTATCAAGAGGGTATTTTGATAAGGAGAAACGCAACCTTTTTTCCTTAAGGAATGAAAAAAATGGATTCTGCCTTGTTTCTGAAAATAAGGAAGAGAATAAGGAAATAGAAATAGAGCCTACGCCTGTCGAGAAAAAGGTCGAAAAAAATGAGATTGCTCATTTACCCAAAAAGGAACCCATTTCTTTTAAGTCAAAAAAAGAGATAAAGGAGGACCTAACTATTCTGAAAAGTAAAATCTCGGTCTTAGCAAAAGAAAATAGGGATTTAAAAAGGATGTTCAAACAAATGGAGGAAAGGTTTGAATTGGGAAGTAAACCGGCTTCTTTAGAAAAAGAGAAGGTTCTAAAAAAGACATCTCCTACCTACTGGGAAATCTATAGGCTTTCCAAAAGAAAGGAATTAGTTCCAAGTGAAGAATCTGATCATAAATTGTCATTCGAATCCACAAAAGAGGAGGTTTCCTTTCCTAATTTTCTTACCTCTACCAAAATCCCTGTAATCTATTCAAACTCGGCAGAGAAAAGCACCCTTGGTATCTTTGGAGTAATAAGTTTATTCCTAAATGGCTTATTTTTCTTAGGTTTTGTGTTTTCACTAAACCTATACTTAAAAAAGAGGAAGCTCTATCAAGATGAAGGAGATCCACTCATTTATAAATCTATTATTAGAACAGGGGTCAATGAATTAAGAAACACCTATAATCAGTTAATGGACGAGTTCGAAGAGAAGGTGAGAGAAGAGACGCTAAATATAAATAGAAAAGGTAGAAGATTGGAGGATATGATAGAGGAAATAGATAAAAGATTGAAAGAATTAGATCTAATAACTAAATCAACCCTTCCCTCTTCCAAACCAAAAGGTCGGTTAATAGATGTATCCTCGGCTAAAGATTCTAAACCAGCATATTCTGCTTATAACCAAATATATCGTTTATCAAATGAAGGTTTATCGATTGATGAAATCTCTAAAAGAACCAATATGGAAAAGGGGAAGATAAATCTGATCTTAGGGTTAAACAAAAGAAGTAGGTAATTACTTAGCCCACGAGATAATACGAAGGGATTCTAAATGAAGAAGAGGTTGACTTGGAAGTGTATATTATGCATATTTATACTGGGTGTAGCTCTTTATTCTATTTGCCCTTTAGATAAAAAGATAAACTTGGGGTTGGATCTGCAAGGTGGAATGCATTTAGTCTTAGAGGTTGATACCCAGAAATTGCAGGAAAAAGAAAGGCATGATGCAGTAGATAGGACATTAGAGGTTATAAGAAATAGAATCGACGAGTTTGGGATTGGAGAGGTTCCAATTCAAAAAGGAAAGGAGAATAGAATCATAATCCAACTACCAGGAATGAAGGAATTTGATCGGGCTCGCGATTTGATAAAAAGAACCGCTATGCTTGAATTTAAACTGGTAGATGAAGATGAAGAAAGGCTAAGAAAGGCATTAGATGGAGAAATAGAAGAGGGATATGAGCTTAAATATTTACCAGACAAAGGAGAAACACCAATCTTATTAAAAAGTGAACCTGAATTAACAGGAGTTTTTATAAAAGATGCTGATGTGGTAAGAAGTGAGAGGATTGAACATCCCTATCCGTATGTTAGCATAGAATTTAATCGTGAAGGTACAAAGAGGTTTGCTGAAATTACTAAGAAATACTTTGTAAAAAGGGATTCCCCCCTTAATCGAAGATTAGCTATTGTCTTAGATGGGAAGGTTAAATCCGCTCCAAGGATTAATGCTTGGATAACAGACGGCAAGGCAGTAATTGAAGGGGATTTTACCATACGAGAGGCCAAGGATCTAGCCATTGCCTTACGGGCAGGTTCCTTACCATGTCCAGTAAATATAGTAGAAAATCGCACTGTGGGACCAACCTTAGGACAGGATTCCATAAATAAGGGTATCTTAGCCATAATCGTTGGTACATTGGTTGTAGTCCTATTTATGGGCATTTGGTACAAACTTTCTGGTCTGATTGCTAATCTGGCCTTATTTCTTAACCTTATTTTAATCTTGGGATTATTGGCTATTTTAGGTAAAACCTCTGAAACTGCCTTTACTTTAACACTCCCTGGGATTGCAGGAATTGTCTTAACCATTGGGATATGTGTAGATGCAAATGTAATCATCTTTGAACGGATAAAAGAAGAATTACGAGCTGGGAAAACTATAAGGACTGGAATCGCAGCAGGATATAGAAATGCCTTCCGGACAATCTTAGATGCCAATGTAACCACATTGATCACAGCCTTAATCCTTTTCTATTGTGGTACTGGTCCCATCCGTGGGTTTGCAGTAACTTTATCATTCGGAATCTTAACCTCTATGTTTACCAGTTTATTTGTCACAAGGCTGATTTTTGACCTAATCACCTTAAATCGAAAGGTAACCAAACTAAGTATATGAAAAAGGAATTTGATTTTCTTGGAAAACGTAAGATTGCCTTTTTTTTATCTGGTGGCTTAATCATTATAGGGGTAATCTCTTTGATCTTAAAAGGTGGTCCAAATTATGGAATCGACTTTAGCGGAGGGGCATTAATACACTTAAAGTTTTCAGAAGAGATTAAGGTTTCCGATCTAAGCATGTTGAGATCGGTTTTAAGGGATATAAAAGATCTTCAAATACAAAGATCAGCGGAATTAGGTAAAGAGAAGACAGAGATTTATATTAGATTTAAGGCAGAGAAGGAGGAGGATTTGAAGCATGTTAAGGATTTAATTATCAAAAGGTTTAGGAGGTTTACCGATTCAAGTGAAGAATGGGTTGGTCCATCAATCGGAAAAGAGCTAAAGAGATTGGCACTCCTTGCAATTCTATTTGCCTTGGGAGGAATGATACTGTATATTTCCTGGCGATTTAAATTCAATTTTGCCGTGGCAGCTGTAGCTGCTCTAATCCATGATGTATTAATTGCTGTGGGAATCCTTTCTTTAATTGATAAGGAATTATCTATACCCATTATAGCCTCTTTATTAACCATTATTGGCTATTCCTTAAATGATACCATTGTAGTTTTTGATAGAATAAGGGAAAATTTAAGATTATTAGGAAGAAAAATGAATTATCTACAGATTTTAAATACATCGATAAATCAGACCTTGAATAGAACAATAATCACCTCTTTAACCACTCTATTTGCAGTTTTAGCTCTATACATCTTTGGGGGAGGAGCAATTCATGATTTCTCCTTTGTCTTATTAATTGGTGTATTTGTAGGAACATATTCGAGTATCTTTGTAGCCACACCAATTCTATTTGCCTGGAAGAGGTAAAAATGGATATTAACAAACTAACCAAACTCGTAGCCTCCTATAATCCCCCGGAAGATGTTGAATTGGTTAAAAGGGCATATAACTTTGCTAAATCCTGCCACAAAGACCAAAAACGCCTATCCGGGGATCCATTCATTCTCCATCCTTTGTCGGTTGCCTACATATTAGCTGAATTGAATTTAGACCCAGTCACAATCTCCGCTTCACTACTTCATGATTGTATTAAGGATACATCTACGGATATTTCAAAAATTAAAGAGGTCTTTTCCGAAGAGCTTGCCTTTTTGGTAAAAGGAGTGAGTAAGGTTAGTAAGGTAGCAAGGGAAAGTAAAGAAAAACAGAAGATCGAGAATTTAAGAAGAATGCTTTTGGCTATGGCTGAAGATGTCAGGGTTATATTAATAAAACTTGCAGATAGATTACATAATATGAGAACATTGCATTCTTTAGATCAAGATAGCCAACTAAAGATCTCTCATGAAACCTTAGAAATTTATGCCCCTTTAGCTCATAGACTTGGAATAGGGAAAATAAAATGTGAATTAGAGGATTTAGCCTTTTCATACTTACAACCAGAGGCTTATGAGGATATAAAAGAAAGGGTGGCTTTGAGAATGGAAGAAAGAGAGGCGGAAATCCTTGAGATTAAAAAGCATCTGGATAGAAGGTTACGCCTTGCAGGAATTAAGGCTGAGATTTTAGGAAGGCCAAAACATCTCTATTCTATCTATTGCAAAATGCAATCTCATCGAGTAGGCTTTGATGAGATTTACGACCTGATAGGAATAAGAGTGATTGTCGATTCAGTGGAAGATTGCTATGGTACTTTGGGCATTATTCATTCTTTATGGAAACCAATAAGCGGAAGATTTAAGGATTATATAAGTCTACCAAAGCAAAATATGTATCAATCCTTACATACTACAGTAGTTGGCAATAAAGGCAGACCCGTGGAATTGCAAATAAGGACACACGATATGGATAAGATTGCAGAATTTGGAGTAGCTTCGCATTGGCATTACAAAGAGGGTAAAAAGAAAGAATTGGATTTTACGGAAAGGATTTCATGGCTAAGACGTACATTGGAATGGCAAAAGGACATAACAACGGATGAGGATTTTATGGAGTCGATAAAGACGGATCTATTTGCTGAGCGTGTCTTTGTTTTTACCCCTAAAGGTGAGATAAGGGATTTGCCTAAGAATTCTACCCCAATTGACTTTGCCTATTCTATCCATACCGATATTGGTGACCATTGCGTAGGTGCTAAGGTTAATGGAAGGATTGTCCCATTGCACCATAAACTTTCATCAGGAGATATTGTAGAGATAATAACCTCTAAAACGTCTCACCCTTCCATTGATTGGTTGAAGCTTGTAACTACATCCAAAGCAAAGACAAAGATTAGACAGTGGATAAAAAGAGAAACCGAGAAACAAGAGGAGGATAAAACAAAGATTTTAGAAAAGAAACATCCGAAGAAACTTATTCCTAAAAAGAAGAAGATTAAGACTATCCTGGGGATACAGGGTATTTCGGATATGGCCTTTAAATTTTCAAAATGCTGTAGCCCTTTACCAGGAGATGAGATAATTGGTTTTGTAACCCTAAATAGAGGGATATCTATTCATCGTAAAGATTGCCCTAATATAAGAACAAATGATCCCTGTAAAATTTTACCTCTTTCTTGGGATGATGATGGAAAAGGGATATATGAAACGGGGATTTCTGTCTTAGCCTATGATAGACAGGAGCTTCTCCAAGACCTATTAGCTTCTATATCTTCCACAAAGACAATTATTAATGAAGCCCATGGTAAAGCAAGAAAAGATGGTATGGCTGAATGTAGATTTAGTTTAATGATAGAAGGAAAGGAAAAGTTACATACTGTAATTAAAGGCTTAGAAAAGGTACGAAGTGTAGTTAAGGTCTGTCGTATCCAACCAAAATAGCGCCCGTAGCTCAGTTAGGATAGAGCAGCGGTTTCCTAAACCGCGTGTCGGAGGTTCAAATCCTCTCGGGCGCATTGGAATAGTTGTTAGAGGGAGTTATGAAACTACGAGGCTTTCAATCCGTTAAAGTAAAAGAGATTCAAAACATAGGTTTTGTTAATGATTACATAACTGCACCCGATTTGGTAAAGGACTATTTTCATTATCTGCCAGACGAGGTAGAGAATTTTATGGAAGATTTAAAGACCCGAGTTTCTTTTGGTCTTGGGTCTTATCTATGGCAATACAATCAAGAGATGGGGGCAAAAGAAGATACCTTGAAGAATATAGAACACTTAACTGAAAAGAGAAGTTTTGTAATAATGACTGGGCAGCAGCCAGGTTTATTAACTGGTCCCCTTTACTCTATCTATAAGGCAATTCATGCCATAAAACTTGCCAATTCTCTATCTTTTGAATATCAGACTAAATTTATCCCTATTTTTTGGAATGAATCTCAGGATTCTGATTGGAAAGAGGTAAATCATTTTAATATATTGGCAGATGGAGAAATTCAAAGATTAGAATTTCAAACTGATAGAGAAGGCCTTCCGTTTGGAGATATCCCCATAGAAGATTATTCGGAATTTTTAGATAAAGTAGACAAGACCTTTCCTACTACAAAATTTAAGACTGTTTGTTTGGATTTGATTAAAGACACAGCCAATTCTGCAGTTACCTTCTCTGATTGGTTTACCTGCCTACTCCTTCAATTATTCTCCGATTATGGGTTAGTAGTAGTTTGTCCAAGTAAAAGGCCTTTTAAAAGATTATTAATTCCATTTTATCAAAAAGAACTTGAGGATCCAATAGCTACAACGACTATGTTGAATAAGGCAGGGGATTTACTGGAGGCGCGAGGTTATAAAAGAAAGATACATAAAAAGCCCTTGCTTTGTAACTTTTTCCTAAAAGAAGATGGAAAAAGAGAAAATGTAACATTTGAAGGTGCAGAATTTAGAACACAAACACATACCTTTCCTTGGTCAAAGATGTTAGAGATATTGAAAAGCGAACCAGAAAGATTTAGTACTGGGGTTGCATTACGTCCCGTAGCAGCCAGTTTCCTATTTCCTATAATTGGGTATGTAGCAGGTCCAAATGAACTTTGTTATTTTGCTCAATTAAAAGAGGTGTTTTCACGCCATGGGTTAAAGATGCCTATCATTTTCCCAAGAACCAGCCTCACCATATTAGAACCAGGGGTAACAAATGTATTGGAAAAACATCTCGTAAGATTAAGTAGTTTGATCGAAGAGGATATCGAATCCTTTATTAATAGACGAATAAAGGAAAAGATGGGAAGAGAGATAGATGAAAAGTTTTTAAATGTAAAACATGAGGTTTCGGATTTAATCAATAACCTAAATAAGATAGTGAAAGATTATGATCAAACCTTATGTGCCTCTTTAGATAAATTAAAAGGAAGATTTGCACATGACTTAGAGGAGATAGAAGATAAAATAGTAAAAGGTATTAAGAAAAGGGAAATGGCCTTTACCCAACAGATCTATAAGATAAAAAACAGTATCTATCCAGATAATTCCTTACAAGAAAGAACCTTAAATATATTCCACTTCCTATTAAGATATGGGTTAGATTTTATTAAAGCACTATTCAATGCCTTTCCCTTAGATTATTATAAACATCATTTCCTTTCTCTTGAATTAGAGGAGGAATAGTTTGAAGATTGGGATTGTTTGTTATCCTACTTTTTATCCTTTCTATACCCTTTCCTTAGCCTCGAAGATATGTGAGGTTATACAGAAACATGGTACTGACATCCACTTGGTAGGATCGGACCCTTCTTATAAAAAAATAACCAGGCGCGAATTTGGAATAGATCAACCCATAAAAGTCATTCATAACTTTGTTGATACAAATAGATTTTCCAACCGTAATAATGAAAATCTTGGAAAACGTTACGCAGAAAATGGAGAGAAGATTATAGCCCATGTGTCAAATTTTAGGGATGTAAAAAGGATTCCGGATTTGATTAAGTATTCCAGATAATCTCAAAAGACATTCCAGCAAAACCCCTTTTGATTGGCGATGGTCAAGAAAGGGTTTATATTGAAGAGATGGTTAAAAAACTTCCGTTTTGTAATAAGGTCCTATTTTTAGGAGAAATAGATGATATACAATCTATCCTTGCGGCAGCAGACTTATTTTTATTAACCTCAGAGGTTGAATCATTTGGTTTAGCCTGTTTGGAGGCGATGGCTTGCGGTGTACCAGTTGTAGCTACACAGGTTGGAGGATTGCCTGAAGTTATTGAAAATGGCAAATCTGGATTTTTGGTCAAGGTAGGAGACATAGAATTATCTTGACATAAGTAACTAAATCCTGTACACTATACATAGCTAAAAAACATTTCTTTTATTTGAAGTTATATGGGTGGGTAGCTCAAATGGTTAGAGTACCTGCGTCACATGCAGGGGGTTACAGGTTCAAGTCCTGTTCCACCCACTTATCTGTGTACACTACTTATACTTACTTAACCGGAATTGTTTAAATGATGTGTGTTGTGGAAAAACATAGGTTCAGGGAAATAGATTTAATTATTAAAAATACCTCTTCCTGATGAGTGCATCTAAATAGATGCACTTTTTTAATATTGATCAAGAGGTTATGGAATTGGAAGAGCAAATAAGACTTTTAGTAAACTTACAAAAAACTGACCTATCTATTGATAAATTAGAAGGTACAATAAATGACATACCAAAGAAGATAGAAGAATGGGGAAGGGAGTTTAAAAAGAAAGAGGCAGATCTTGAGACTATGAAACAGGGGCTAGAAACATTAACGAGAGATTTGAGATCAAAGGAAAGGAAGCTAATAAGTACAAACGAAGATTTAAAGAGATACGGAGAGAAAATTTATAAAGTAAAAACCCAAAAAGAGATGGTGGCCTTAGATCATGAAATTGATTTAACCAGGAAAGAAAAAGATAGATTAGAGAATAGAATCATTGAGTTAATGGAAGAGACTGAAAACCTATCTCTTGAGATTGAAAAAAGGGAGCGGGAATTGAATGCTGAAAAAGAAAGACTTGCAATGCGAGAAAAGGAATATCAAGAGAAACTTTCGAAAAATAAAAAAGAGTTAGATTTACTTCTTACTGAGAAAAACGGAATAGTAAGCAAAGTAAGGAAGGATCTCCTGGCATTGTATGAAAAGTTAAGGAAGAACAAAAATAATTTAGCTATCGTCCCGATAAAAAACGAGGCCTGCCAGGGATGTTTTATGACCATTCCACCCCAAGTGATAAATGAAGTTAAAATGAATGAAAAACTTATTAGATGTGAGAATTGTGTGCGGATTCTTTATTGGGAAAAGGAATGAAGGAAATAAAAGGCTTTCCTATATATCAGATTCTTGATTGGTTAGGAGAAGGAAAAACCTATGATGAAATAACTAAGGCGTATTCCTTAACTGCGCAAGACATATTATCTGCTATTAAATATGCTGCCTCATCTCTTCGACCTAAAAGGGTTCCTAACCTAACTATTTATATCGATGGCTCATCCTGTGGTAATCCTGGACCAAGTGGCGTAGGAATAATAATCCATAATGGTAAAAAGGTGATAGAGAGACTAAGTTCGTATATTGGTAAAGCTACTAATAATATTTCGGAATACAAGGCCTTAATCCTTGCCCTCCAATACGCCAAAAGGTTAGAAAGTGAAAGCCTTACAATCTTCAGTGATTCAAAACTAATGGTTAACCAAATCAATGGAAGGTATATGGTTAAAAATAAGGCCTTAAAAAGGTTTTATAACGAAGCCAAGCAGTTGATAAACGAATTTAGTGAATTTACCCTTCGATACATTCCACGAGAACATAATAAGGAAGCTAATAGATTAGCCAATCAAGCTTCCTTAGGGAAATAGGTGTATAAGGAAATAAAGGTATATCTAAAGATGAGCCGAAGTGGTGGAATTGGTAGACACGTGGCGTTCAGGGCGCCATGAGGCTCGCCTCATAGGGGTTCAAATCCCCTCTTCGGCACTAGAGGTAGAAAGGCAAGAACATATACTGTATCAAGTTTCTCCCCTATCCGAGGATTCCTACCTGATGGTTACTTACCCTTCCAGACAATCTTGTGAGTTAGTTTTCCTTTAAGTCTTCTAAAAATACCTCGCTTCATATCTATCTTCTGATCAGTGTGTAGTATTTTACTTGCTTCTTGAGAAGTTTTATGTTAATTTATTTACTACTATGGATAAACCAGTAATAAAGATTACTATCTCCTATATCTTTGGAATAATCTTGGGTTATTATCTTAACCCTTCCCTTTACCTTTTATTTGGAGGAATAATCACCCTTTTTATAATAAGTATAGTTCTCCTTCTTCTGTCTCAAAAAAAACTAATTACATTATCTTTACTCTCCGCTTTTATATTAATTGGCTTCCTATATTATGAAATAGCCACCTACACCCGTTCTCCACGCCATTTGGTTAATCTCCTATCGAACGAAAAGGTCTGCTTGACAGGGGTTGTTTGTAAGGATCCTGACGTAAGAAGGAATAAGGTTATTTTGGTTATTAAACCTGAGCGACTTGCGAATTTTACAAACCCAAAAGGTCTTGTCCAAGCAACTGTTTATAATCCATCCTTTACCTTTCATTTTGGAGATCGAATTAAACTTACCACTATGTTATATCTTCCTAAAAGACCAAAAAAAACGGATGATTTTGATTATAGAAGTTATTTGGCAAGAAAAAATATTTATGCTTTAGGGAAGGCTTCGGGTGAAGAGGTGACAAAACTTGGAAGAGGTAAGGTGAATCCAATTTTGGGATTTGCCATGTTAATTAAGCATAAAATGATTGAGATAATAAGACGGACTATGCCAGAAGAGGCAAGTTCTCTATTACTAGGGATTATGCTTGGGGAGCAAAAGGTCCTCTCTTACAAACTTCGACAGATATTTATGGAAACAGGTGTATTTCATATATTGGCAGTTTCTGGATTGCATGTAGGATTAGTTGGTTTTATAGTTTTCGGTTTTGGCCGGAAGATCCTTAGATTTCCTAGAAAATTTACCGCCGGGTTGACCATTTTTTCGATAGTTTTATACACCTTAATTACTGGTCTGCGTCCTTCAGTAGTTAGAGCTGGGATAATGGCTGCGGGAACGCTATCATGTCTCCTTATTGATCGATCGAGTGGTATCTATAACCGCTTAAGTTTAGCCTGTTTAATTATCCTTTTAGCTAACCCCAAAGGTTTATTTGATGTAGGATTTCAGTTGTCGTTTATAGCCACCTTTGGGATAATCTACTTAACTACCTATTTTGATAAGTGTTTCAGAAGGCATTTACCATTAAAGATAGAAGAGGAGGTAAAATCTCAACATATTAGATTATACCTAAAACCTCTATTCAAATGGATAGGGGTTATGCTAATGGTATCTATATCTGCCCAACTCACTATTATCCCATTATTATCCTATTATTTCCAGAGGATTCCTCTATACTCTGTGGTTGCAAATCTATGGGTAGTTCCATTAGTTGGAGTATTATTAGGTTTAGGTTTTGCTACTATCATTCTCTCTCCAATAAGCCTATCCTTAGCAAAATTATTTGGTGGTTTAAATTCTTTAGTAGTTATGATATTAATAAAATCCGTACAACTCATATCCAATATTCCCCATGCTTCAATCAATCCTCCAGAAATCTTTCGGTCCGAGATGGTCATTTTTGGCTATTATTCATTAGGAATCCTTTTTACTGAACTACACCTTTTACATATAAAAAAGCGAGAGAAAGTGTTCACTGAATTCAGGATTTGATATGTTAATCTTAGGAATTGAAACCTCATGTGATGAAACCGCAGCATCAGTGGTCATGGATGGAAAGAAGATTTTATCCAATGTAATTGCCACCCAAACCGAGTGGCATAAAAAGTTTGGTGGAATAGTCCCAGAGATAGCATCCCGGAAACATATAGAGTTAATTAATCCTGTGATTAGAGAGGCGTTGAATAAAGCTAAAATTGATTTGGATAATCTCTCAGGAATTGCTGTTACCTTTGGCCCTGGTTTAGTTGGTTCATTATTAGTCGGAATCGAAACAGCAAAAGCCATTAGCTACGCCAAGCGTTTACCACTTTTGGCAATCAATCATTTAGAAGGACATATATATGCTGTAGGATTAAAAAAGGATATCGAATTTCCCGCAGTCTCTTTAATCGTCTCCGGTGGACATACAGAGCTTGTTTATATAGAAAACTATGGTAATTATGAACTACTTGGAAGGACAAGAGATGATGCAGCGGGTGAGGCATTTGATAAGATTTCGGTAATGTTAAATTTGGGTTATCCTGGTGGACCGATAATTGATAGGCTTAGTAAAAAAGGGAATAAAAAGGCACTCAATCTTCCATTGGCTAAGATGAAAAAGGGTCAGTTTGATTTTAGCTTTTCGGGTTTAAAAACAGCAGTAATAAACTATCTGAAGAAAGGGACAGAAATTCCAATCCCTGATTTAGTGGCCTCATTTCAAGAGGCAGTGGTTAAGTCATTAGTAGAAAAAACGATAAAGGCAGCTCGGGTGAAGCATGTCAAGTACATCATATTATGTGGTGGGGTAGCAGCCAATTCAAGATTAAGAGAAAAAATGCAAGAGGAGGCAGAAAAAAGAGAGATGAAGGTATACTTTCCCCATAAAATCCTATGTACTGATAATGCAGCCATGATCGCCGGATTAGGTTATCTCAAATTAAAAAACAAAGAATTGGCAAATTATACATTAAACGCCTGCCCTAATCTGAAATTAGGATAAATAACGTTTCAATTAACATGGATTTTATTATATATGAAGGCATATCCTATAAGTAATCTTGACGAAGCAAGATTTTCATAATTCTTGCGAAGCAAGAATTATCTTGAATTTTGGCACCATTTCTGCTATTATTTTATAAAGAGGAATAGGCATGGGAAGGGATTTTGATTATATCCTATTTCTGTTGATAATTGGGTTGGCTATAATTGGGATATTAATGGTTTTTTCAGCTACTTATAGTGATGAAATAAATAAATTTTGGTTAAAGCAAATTATGTGGTTTGGGATAGGTATATTAGGCATGATTGGGATAGCCTTTTTTAATTATCACGTTTTAGGAAGGTATGCCTTCCTAATTTATATCTTTGGAATTCTTATGCTTATCCTTGTCTTGATGTCTCAAGAAATAAGACATGTCAAAAGTTGGATTAGGTTTGGCGACATATCCATCCAACCTTCTGAATTGGCAAAGCTTACTACGGTTATTATGTTGGCTAGATATCTATGTAATAAAAAAGAAAGATTAAGAAAGGCCTTTTTTGGTCTAATCCTACCCCTTTTAATAATAGGGATACCTATGGCACTTATCTTAAAACAGCCTGATTTAGGGTCAACCCTTGCCTTTCTTCCAGTAGCTTTAATAATGTTGTATGTAGCAGGAACTAATGTAGCTCATTTAGCCTCCGCAGTAGCGATTGGCATAATAACCTTGGTTCTTTTATTTATATTTATCTTAGCAGAATTACAAAATAATTATACCATTAATCCTTCTTATCTTATTTTATCTTTATGTGAACTTTTTCTAATTATTGTTATAATTTATAGAATTTTAAAAGGCTTAAATTTCCGTGTATCCTTTAAACCCATTCTTTCTATATTTATTATCCTCTGCATATCCTGTTTTTCTTCCTTATTCCTTCAAAGATCTTTAGAGACTTACCAAAAAAAAAGACTATTCGTATTTATAAACCCAGGTTTTGATTCAAAAGAGGCAGGATATAATATAATTCAGTCAAAGATAGCTATTGGCTCAGGAAGGCTGTTTGGCAAAGGATTTTTAAAAGGTTCGCAGTCTCAACTTGGTTTTTTACCAGAACAACAAACAGACTTTATATTTTCTGTGGTTGGTGAGGAATGGGGTTTTTTAGGAGTAACAGCCCTTCTTCTTCTATTCTTAAGTATAATCTATAAAGGGTTTGTTATCTCCTGGGAGGCGAAAGACATGTTTGGTTCTTTACTTGCCTGTGGGATTACTTCTATGTTTGCTACGCAAGTGATTATTAATATAGGTATGGCTACAGGAATTATACCAGTGGTTGGTTTGCCCCTTGTACTAATTAGTTATGGCGGCTCAAACTTGGTAGTAACCATGGTTTCTTTAGGGATATTATTAAATATTAAACTAAAAAGATTCTCTTGATATTTCTTGCTTCGCAAGAAATATCTTGACAGGTTATTTACTTATCATAGTTTCGTAAAAAAAGATGGATCTATAATGTCGACTATTAAGCAAGAGATAACTGAGTTAGTTAAAGAGGCGATCTATTTTGCAGCAAATAGAGGAGAGATTGGCAACGTAGATGTTGAGAAGATATATATAGAGATTCCTAAGCGTAAGGAATATGGTGATTTTACTACTAATATTGCCTTCTCCTTAGCAAAAGAACAAGGTGTTTCCCCACATATTGTAGCAAAGGCCATAGTTAGGTCTATTAAGAAAAATGAAACTATTGAGCATGTTGAGGTTTCGGAACATGGGTTCATAAATTTTTTTATCTCTAAACATAGACTCTATAAGGTATTAAAAGAGATTATGGAAAAAGATACGGAATTTGGTGGAGGTGATTTAGGACGAGGGAAAAAGGTAATAATTGAATTTGTCTCTGCTAATCCCACGGGCCCCTTACATGTTGGACACGGAAGAGGGGCTGCCTATGGAGATACAGTGGCAAATATATTGGCATTTTTGGGATATGAGGTAGTAAGGGAATACTATATAAATGACGTGGGAACCCAAATAGATAATTTAGGAAAGTCTGTAAAGGCTCGATATCTTCAACTACTTGGACAAGATGTTCCTTTCCAGGATGAATGGTATAAAGGTGAATATATAATTGATTTAGGAAATAAACTTGTTGAGAGATATGGAAACACCGCAAGGGATTACGATATCTCTTTTTTTATCGATTTTGCCAAACTTGAAATTTTAGAAGGTATTAAACAAACCCTTGCTAAGTTTCGGGTTTACTTTACGAACTTTATAAGTGAAAAAGCCCTTTATGAATCAGGAGAGGTAAAAAAAGTTGTTGACAAATTAGACGAATTATGTTATCTTTATAAAGATAAAGAGGCGATATTACTCAAAACCAAGGAATTTGATGATGAAAAAGATAGGGTTATTATAAGATCGGATGGTTCCCCTACTTATTTCTTGGGAGATATAGCCTACCATAAAAATAAGTTCGAGAGATCCCCTTCTTTTCTAATAAATGTTTTAGGTCAAGATCATCATGGTTATGTAGAAAGGCTAAAGGCCTCTCTTTCAGCTTTGGGATATCCAAAGGATTCTTTAAAAATTTTACTTTATCAATTAGTTACCCTTACACGGTGTGGAAATCCAGTTTCTATGTCTACCCGTGAAGGTGAGTTTGTTACCTTAGATGAAGTAATAGATGAAGTTGGGGTAGATGCTTCCAGGTTTTTCTTCATTTCTAAGAAATTAGATACCCATTTAGACTTTGATTTGGAATTGGCCAAAAAGAGGAACTTGGACAATCCTGTTTTCTATGTCCAATATGCCCATGCCAGAATTTGCAGTATATTAGATAAGGCCAAAAAAATGGGTATTGAATTAGGTACATATGATAGTGTAGATTTAAGTCTTTTACGCCTTGAAGAGGAACTATCCATAATCAAAAAGCTATCTCTCTTTCCGGATGAGATCCGAGAGACAATTTATGAACCAAGTCATTTAACCCTCTATCTCATTGAAGTGGCAACCCGATTTCACAACTATTATAACCACTATCGGGTGATCTCTTCTAATCTGGATCTGACACTTGCCCGTTTAACTTTGGTAAATTGTATTAGAATTGTCTTAAGAAATGTTTTGAAGCTTTTAGGTATATCCTTCCCAGAAAAGATGTAAAATGGAAGATCATAGATTTTTAACTAAGACAGATATCTTAAAGTTTTTTTGCCGTTACCCTATAAGGATTATTCCTATAGTTAATAAGGAGAAGAAGATAATAGGATTATTAAGAAAGTCGGATGTTGTTGCTGGAACGCCTGTTGTATCCTCTCTTAATACTTCCATAAAAGAGGTTATCTCCTCCCACATTATTCCTGTTGCGCAAGACCAAGAGGTGAGTGAATTTCAAAATTTATTGACAAATTTCCGAAAAGCCACTGTTTTTCCAGTAATTGATGAAAAAGGGCATCTTGTTGATTTTTGGGATAAGACTGATTTGATCTGTACCTTTTTAGAAAAGAACCCTTATTTAAAAGCCAAAGAAGAAATGTTTACGCATTTTTCTAATCCCGTAATATTTGTAGACAGAGAGAGAAAAATCACCTACATTAATCCAAAGGCAAAGGCAGAATTTCGCCTAAAAGATGTGATAGGAAAACAGATAGATAAGGTTATTTGCCCTATAACTATAGTGGATAAAACCCCTATTGAAAATTGCCACATTAAAATAGATAATCAGGAGTTTACTTACGATGCCTCTCCAATTCTCAGGGGCAAGTACTTAGTGGGAGCAATGTATATATTTAGGAAAACTTATATAGAAGAAGATATTAAAAATCTACCAAAAAGCTTAGCCCGAAAAGAAAAAGAATTAATTGTTAAAGCAATGGACGAGGGAAAAGGAGATGTTCAAACGGTAGCATCACTCCTTAAGATCTCCCCCCGGAGTTTACGGTATCGAATAAAAAAACTAAACATAGATAGGGTAACTACTCATTAATTCCATCCAAGCTAAAAATAAATTTCCTATTAATAAGTGTGGGGTGATAAAATGGATATAGGTGAACTTCAGTCAAAGAGTATCTCCGAATTGAATAGTTTGGCACATGAGTTTTCGATTGAACGGGTATCCTCGATGAAAAAACAAGACTTGATCTTTGCCATACTTCAAGCACAGATTGAAAAAACTGGACTAATGTTTGGAGAAGGGGTTTTGGAGATCTTGCCAGATGGATATGGATTTTTAAGATCTCCAAATTATAACTATCTCCCATCGCCTGATGATATTTATGTCTCTCCATCACAGATTAGGAAGTTTAACCTAAAAACTGGAGATACTGTTTCTGGTCAAATTAGGCCTCCTAAAGAAAACGAAAGGTTTCTTGCTCTATTACATGTAGAGGCAGTAAATTTTCAGGATCCTGAATTTGCCAATAATAGGATACTTTTTGATAATCTAACTCCACTATATCCCAAAGAAAAGATAAATTTAGAAAGAAAACCTGAAGAAATTTCTATGAGGATTATGGATCTATTAACTCCAATTGGCAGAGGACAAAGAGGTTTAATCGTTTCACCTCCTAGAGCAGGAAAGACAATTATCTTGCAAAAAGTTGCCAACTCCATAACCCATAATCATCCAGAAATAAAATTGATTGTTTTATTAATCGATGAGAGGCCTGAGGAGGTAACTGATATGGAGCGATCAGTGGATGGAGAGGTTATAAGCTCTACATTTGATGAGCCAGCATCGAGGCACGTTCAGGTGGCTGAAATGGTGATTGAAAAGGCAAAAAGATTAGTAGAGCATAAATTCGATGTGGTTATCTTGCTCGATTCAATCACGCGCCTTGCTCGGGCATATAACCAGGTAGTACCTCCATCTGGCAAGGTATTATCTGGTGGGGTTGATTCTAATGCCTTGCATAAACCAAAAAGATTCTTTGGATCAGCCAGAAATATAGAGGAAGGCGGTTCTTTAACCATCTTAGCCAC
This sequence comes from bacterium, assembly GCA_030017475.1. GTDB lineage: Bacteria > UBA9089 > JASEIO01 > JASEIO01 > JASEIO01 > JASEIO01. Next base: position 84,510 of record JASEIO010000002.1, read on the forward strand.
TGCCTTAATTGATACTGGATCCCGTATGGACGAGGTTATATTCGAAGAATTTAAAGGAACAGGAAACATGGAGCTTCATTTGGATAGGGCATTAGTTAATAGAAGGATCTTTCCAGCTATAAATATTAATCTATCAGGTACAAGGCGGGAGGAGCTTTTACTTTCGGAAGATGAATTGAATAAGATATGGATATTAAGGAAGGCGTTGAATCCTTTAAATCAAGTAGAATCAATGGAGTTATTAATAGATAAAATAAAGGAGACTAAAAGTAACAAAGAATTTTTAGATTCAATAAATAGGATGTAAAGATTTGTGGGGGATTTACCGAATATATAATAGGAGAGGTGAAAATGAAGATGGAAAGGAAAGGATATACCTTTATTATGGTGGAAGTAATGGTGTTTATTGCCTTATGTCTATACCCTTTTATAGACTTTAGTACAATGGAGGTTCAGGATAATGATTTGCTGGTAACTGAGGTATCCGATATCCATAACTGGAATAATCTTACACAGATTGTGGATGAGGAAAAGATGAAGGTTAAAGATACCACTAAAGGGAAAGGACTAATCTTCAATTCTCATATAGTCAAAAAGGGAGAAAACCTGTGGTTGATTGCAGATAAATATGGGGTAGATGTAAGTACTATCTTAGGAACTAATAAAATAAAAAAGAGGCTACTTTATCCTGGACAAAAACTTTCGATTCCTAATCAAAAGGGAATTCTTCATAAGATAAGAAGAGGAGAAAGCATATGGGATATCTCTAAAAATTATAAAATCCCTCTCCGAGAGATTAGTGAAACGAATAATATCTCTGATCCATCTTTTATAAAAGCTGGGAGTGAGATATTCCTTCCTGGTGCAAAACCAAAACCTATTATTATATATAGGTATAATAAAGCAAGTTTCTCCACTCTACCAGGGTTTGTCAAACCCTGTAAAGGTCCTATTTCATCTAAATACGGATATAGAATCCATCCAGTTTACAGAAGGTGGCACTTCCACACAGGAATAGATATTAAAGCATATACAGGGGCGAAAATTTTGGCATCTTCACCTGGTCAGGTTGTTTTTTCTGGTTGGAAGCCTGGGTATGGAAAATTGATAGTCATTCGTCATCCAAATGGGTTCGAAACCTATTACGGACATAATTCAGTAAATCTTGTCCAGGTTGGTCAATCTGTAGAGAGATATCAGCAGATTGCCAGGGTTGGAGAAACAGGAATAACTACTGGTCCACACTTACATTTTGAGATTCGAAAAAATGGAAGATCGGAAAACCCCTATCTCTATCTTAACTAATTTTACTTCGCAAAATTATACGAGGAGGTTCAAGGAAGTGAAAAAGGGAATCCATCCAGAATATTTTGAAACCACTATCACCTGCACTTGCGGACAAGTATTTGAAACTTGCTCTACTCGAAAAGACTTACATGTAGAGGTTTGTTCAAATTGCCATCCTTTCTTCACCAAAAAACAGAAATTAGTTGATACAGCCGGAAGAGTAGAGAGGTTTAAGAAGAGGTATAAGCTAAAAGAGGCATAAATGAAGTGGAGACCGTTCGATAATTCATAACGTAGTGTAAATAAAGGAAAAAGCTTGCTTACACAAATTCAGAGGGCTAATGACTAAGCGAAGGATTACAAGGCGTGAATTAAAGGAGGACAAACTTAGAGAATATACTAAGAGATTAACAAGATTTTTCTATCAGCAAGATCCAAAAAGGGTAAAAAGGGTATCTTACCTTTTTTTAGCAGTAATTGCAGGGATATTGGTAATATTCTCAGGAATCTCAAATATAAATAAGCAATGTTTATTTGATCTATCCCGAGGTTTAAATCTATACTATCAATCTGATGAAAAGGAAAAGAAGGGATATAAAGAGGCAAAGGTTGTATTTTCAGATATCCTAAGTGATTATCCTTTAACTAGGCATCGCATGTTTGCCCTTTTTTACAAGGCTAACTGCCATTATCATTTAGAGGAATATAAAGAGGCAAGTGATTGTTTTCAGGAGTTTGTGAGAAGGTATCCATCCCATCCATTAGCTCCTTTTTCCCTGCAAAATTTAGCAGAGATTTGTGAGATAAAGAAAGACTATAAAGAGGGTTTATCAGTTTATAAAGATATTATAAAAGATTATCCCAAAGGCTCTAATTTGAGTTTTGCCTATTTAGGAATGGCGAGATGTTTTGAAAGACTCGGAAGATGGAGTGAGGCGAAGAAGGCCTATCAGGATTTGATCAAAAACTGCCCTAAGTCACGTTTATTAGAAGAGGCAAAGTTTTTTATAGCCACAATTGACAAGAGAAGATCCATCTCCACTCCATAGGAGAGGAAATTTTGTGTTGGGGTGGCACTAACCTGTATTATTAGGATAGATCCTCATGTATTGCTCGAGCTGCCCTTTTCCCAGCACCCATAGCTGAGATAACTGTTGCTGCTCCGGTAACTATATCTCCACCTGCATATATCCCTTTCATGGATGTCCTTCCAGATTCATCGACTACTATAGTACCTTCTTTAGTCAATTCCAGCTTAGGGGTTTCCTTTAATAATAATGGATTTGGCGATTGTCCAATAGCGATTACCATAGTATCGATTGGAAGGATAAATCTTGAATCCGGAATTGGTATTGGTCTACGTCTTCCTGATGCATCAGGTTCTCCTAATTCCATTTCTACACACTCCACCTTTTCCACTTGGCCTTGAGAATCCCCTATGATTCTAACTGGAAGAGTCAAAATCTGAAATTTTATCCCTTCTTCTTCAGCATGGTGTATCTCCTCTTCGCGCGCTGGCATCTCTATCCTTGATCTACGGTAAATAATATAGACCTCTTCAGCACCAAGACGTAAAGCACATCGAGCTGAATCCATAGCTACATTTCCACCACCCACTACTCCTACCCTTTTTCCAATCCGAACTGGTGTATCATATCGAGGAAATTGATAGGCGCACATCAAATTGACCCTGGTTAAGAATTCATTTGCGGAGTATACACCATTCAAATTCTCACCCTCAATCCCTAAAAAGAGAGGTAGTCCAGCCCCTGTTCCGATGAATACAGCCTTATATCCTTCCTGAAACAGATCATCTATAGTCAACACCTTTCCAATAACCATATTCACTAAGATCTCTACCCCGAGTGACTTTATATATTCAATCTCTATATCCAAGATATGCTTTGGTAATCTAAACTCTGGGATTCCATACCTTAATACCCCACCCGTAGCATGCAGTGATTCAAAGATATGTACATTATAACCTAATTTGGCAAGATCACCTGCACAGGTTAAGCCTGCAGGGCCAGAACCAATAACCGCCACCTTTAGTTGTTTGTTTTTGGTTTTTAGTTTTTCTTCCTCTGACCCCTGACCCCTGAATCCTGATTTCTGTTTCAATTCATAGTCTGCAACAAAGCGTTCAAGCCTTCCAATGGCTACCGGTTCATCTTTCTTGCCTAATACACAAAGTGCTTCGCATTGAGTCTCTTGTGGACAAACACGACCACAGATGGCTGGTAGGTTATTTTTTTCCTTTATCCTTTTAATAGCCAAATCAAATTCTCCTTGAGCAATATAATCAATAAATGTTGGTATATCTATCTCTACAGGACAACCCTCTACACACTTCGGGTGCTTGCATTTTAAGCACCTATTTGCTTCAGCAAGTGCTTGAGTAGGAGTATATCCCAAAGCTACTTCCTGGAAATTATGAATCCGCTCGGCCCTATCTTGTTCTGGCATTCGTTGTCTCATTTATCCCTCTATCAACACCCTATATCTTTCTAAAGCTCGCCTCTCTTCTTCCAAAAATCTATTATTCCTACTGATTAGCTCGTTCCAATCAACTTCTGCACCGTCAAAGGTTGGGCCATCAACACAAGAAAATTTTGTAACACCTGCTACACGTACCCTGCAACATCCACACATACCTGTTCCGTCAACCATAATTGGATTTAAGGAAACCAGGGTATTAACCCCATATGGTTTTGTAACCGAAACTACATTCTTCATCATAACTAAGGGGCCAATAGCCACCACTAAATCAGGGGGGTTTTCATTCAATAATCTTTTTAAGGGCGCAGTAACAAATCCCGCTTCTCCATAAGATCCATCATCGGTAGTGATATAAACCCTTTGGCTTACCTTTTTCATCTCCTCTTCTAAGATCAAAAGTTCCTTTGTTCTTGCTCCAATGATTGACGTAACCTCATTTCCCTCATCTTTCAGTGCCAGTGCCTTGGGAAAGATTGGGGCTACTCCAATACCTCCTCCAACACAAACAACCTTCCCCACTTTTCCTATATCAAATGGATTTCCTAACGGACCTACTACATCTAATAGGCAATCACCTTGTTCCAAACCACCCAATTGCACGGTAGTTTTTCCTACCTCTTGAAAGATTATTGATATAGTCCCTCTATCCTTATCATAATCATAGATAGTCAAAGGTATCCTTTCTCCTTTTTCATCAATCCGCAAAATCACGAATTGCCCAGGGCGAGCCTTTTTTGCTACCATTCGAGCTTCAACTTTAAATAATTTAATAGTTGGCGCCAATTCCTCTTTAACCAAAATCTTATACAATACAAACCTCCTTTCCTCACCCCAACTTTTTGATAAATCTGACTTCTATACCAACCCTTTATCTACCAATTTCTCTGCGATTTGGACTGCATTTAAAGCTGCCCCTTTTCTCAAATTATCTGAGACAACCCAAAGACTAAGTCCATTTTCCGTAGAGATATCCTCTCTTATGCGTCCCACATAGACCAAATCTTTATGGGCTCCATCTAATGGGGTTGGATAGAGTAACTTACTGGGATCATCCACCACTGCAACTCCTTCTTTTTTTGACAGTATCTCTCTTGCCTCCTTCGGATTTATCTTTCTTTCTAATTCAATATTTACTGATTCTGAATGGGAAATGAATACAGGGACCCTCACACAAGTGGCAGTAATAGAGATGCTATCATCTGCCAATATCTTTTGCGTTTCCCGGACCATCTTCATCTCTTCCTGGGTATAGCCATTAGGTAAAAAATCACCGATCTGGGGAATAAGATTAAAGGCAATTTGATAAGGGTAGACATCACACACTACCTCTTCTTTATTTAAAACGGCTTCACTTTGTTTTCTTAGTTCTACCATTGCCTTTAACCCAGTTCCAGAAACCGATTGATATGTAGTAACAACTACCCTTTTTATTCTCCCTTTTTCATGCAATGGATGTAAAACCAAAACCATTTGAATAGTAGAACAATTAGGATTGGCAATTATTCCTTTATGGTAAGATAATGATTCAGGATTGATTTCAGGAACAACCAAAGGTGTATCTTTATCCATCCGAAAAGCTGATGAGTTATCAATGACTACAGCTCCCGCTTTAGCTGCTTTGGGAGCAAATTCCCGGGATACTCCAGCCCCTGCTGAAAATAGAGCTATATCGATATCCTCAAAGCTATCTTTATTAAGTTCAAAGGTAGTTAGGGTTTCACCCTTAAATTCTAAGGCCTTTCCTTTAGAGCGAGAACTGGCAAAGAGCCTTAATTCATTTAATGGAAAGTTTCTCTCCTCCAATATCTTCATCATTTCCTGACCAACAGCACCTGTTGCTCCAACCACACAGACATTATACACCTTTATCACCTTCCCTTATAAATTTAACTATTAGATCTCCAACCTCCTTGGTGCCTATCCCCATTCTACCAGCTCCCATATCTTTAATATAGCCATTGGATAGAAGACGTATAATGGCATTTTCAATCAAGATAGCCCCCTCTTTCTCTCCTAAGTTTTTTAGCATTAACTGCAAGGCAGAGATCGCCGCTAAAGGATTGATCTCATTCTTATCAGCATATTTTGGTGCACTCCCATGAATTGGTTCAAACATAGATACACCTTCTGGATTAATGTTTGCTCCAGCTGCTATCCCCATTCCACCTTGAATCATAGCTCCAAGATCAGTTATAATATCTCCAAACATATTGCAGGTCGTAATGACACTGAACCACTCTGGATTCTTTATCATCCACATGCAAATTGCATCAACATAAGCATGATCCTTTTCAATATCAGGATATTCAGCTCCAACTTCCTGAAATACACGCTGCCAAAGGTCGTGTCCATAGGTCAAGACATTTGATTTATCACATAGGGTAACCTTCTTTCGTGCTTCATCTCGGGCAAGCTGGAAGGCATATCGGATACATCGCTCTGTAGCTTTTCGTGTATAGACTGCTTCCTGAATTGCCACTTCATCTGGAGTACCCTTCCGCAGGAAACCACCAATCCCTGTATAGAGACCCTCTGTATTCTCCCTCACAACAACAAAGTCGATATCCTCTGGTCTCTTATCCTTAATCGGGGTATATACCCCAGGATATAACTTAACAGGCCGAAGATTTATATATTGATCAAGTCCAAATCGGATTTTTAAAAGTAGCCCCTGCTCTAAGATTCCGGGTTTCACCTTTGGATGTCCCACTGCACCAAGATAGATCGAAGACATATCCCGCAATTCATCTAAGACTGAATCAGGTAAAACCTCTCCAGTGGCAAGAAATCTTTCTCCCGAAAAATCATAATGGACGAGCTCATATGTAAATCCTCTGACCTCTGCTACCGCTTTTAAGACCTTCAGCCCTTCTCTTATAACCTCTGGTCCAACCCCATCACCAGGGATCACTGCAATCCTATACATCCTCTCTCCTCACCTTTTCCTTTACATACTCCATAAGTCCACCGGCATCTATTATCTTCTGCATAAAGGTTGGAAAAGGAATGGTATTATAAATCCTGTCCAATCTTGCATTTCTTATAGTGCCTTTCTCTATATCGATCTCTAACCAGTCACCCTCTTTGGTTTCCTCTGCAGCCCCAGGGGATTCAAGGATTGGTAATCCAATGTTTATGGCATTTCTATAAAATATCCTGGCAAAGGAACAAGCAACAACACAGGAAATTCCTAATGTCTTTATTGCTAAGGGGGCATGTTCCCTACTTGATCCACAACCAAAGTTCTTCATTGCTACTATAATGTCGCCTTTCTTTACCTTTTTGGGAAACTCTGGATCTATCCCCTCCATACAATGTTTAGCCAAGTCACTGGGCGAAATTGTATCTAAATAGATTGCAGGTATTATCTCATCCGTATTGACATTATCTCCAAATTTCAAGACCCGCCCTTTAAACATTTTTCAATACCTCCTCTGGATGGGCAATTCGACCCAAAACAGCAGAGGCTGCTACAACCGATGGATTGGCTAAGTAAACCTCTGAATCCTTGTCTCCCATTCTTCCCTGGAAATTACGATTTGTAGTAGAGATACACCTCTCTCCTTTGGCCAAAATTCCCATATATCCGCCAAGACAGGGTCCACAGGTTGGAGTACTAACAACTGCCTCTGCCTCTATAAATATATCAATCAACCCTTCATCAAGTGCCTGCTTAAAAACCCCCTGGGTTGCCGGAATAATAATTAGCCTTACCTCAGAGTGGACCTTGTTTCCTTTCAATATCTTGGAGGCTTCTCTTAAGTCCTCTATCCTTCCATTAGTACAAGAACCGATCACTGCTTGATCGATCTTAATATCACCTATTTCGCTTATTGGCTTAGTATTTGAGGGTAGATGTGGAAATGCCACCTGTGGTTCTATCTCACTGCAATCATACTCCCTGTAGATGTCATCTAAATCACTCTTAAACACCATATATGGACGATTGGTGCGTTTCTTAATATACCGGATAGTCACATCATCTGGTTCTATAATCCCTGCCTTTGCCCCTGCCTCAATAGCCATATTACATATAGTAAACCGAGAGGCCATCCCAAGACGAGAAATTACCTCTCCACTAAACTCCATTACCTTATACAGTGCCCCATCTACCCCTATATCGCCTATTGTGTGCAAAATAAGATCCTTTCCACTTACCCAAGGTCTAAGCTTACCATTATATACAAACCTAATGGTCTCGGGTACCTTAAACCAACACCTCCCTGTAGCCATCACTGCGGCTAAATCTGTTGAGCCAACACCTGTTGAAAATGCACCTAATGCACCATAGGTGCAGGTGTGTGAATCAGCACCAATTATCAAATCCCCTGGCAAAACAAGACCCATCTCAGGAAGAAGGGCGTGTTCTATTCCCATTCTCCCTACCTCAAAGTAATACCTTAATCTATATCTCTTAGCGAATTCTCGTAAGATTTTACACTGTTCCGAAGATTTGATATCTTTCGCAGGGGCAAAATGCGAAGGAACCAAGACCACTCTTTCTTCGTCAAAAACACGGCCTACCCTTAAGCGTTCAAATTCTTCTATTGCCAAAGGTGCTGTAATATCATTTCCCAGGCAAAGAGAGACACGAGTCTCCACAAACTCTCCAGCTTTTACTTCCCTTCCCACATGATGGGAAAATATCTTCTCCGCAATACCTTTTCCCATTACTTACTTTCCTATTCCTTTATATACCAATCGATTTATTGCATTTAGATAGGCATTGGCACTCGCCTCGATAACATCGGTTGATGTCCCTCTGCCACTTACTATTTTATCCCCATGTCTAATCTTCACCAGAACCTCTCCTAAGGCATCCTTGTCACGCGTAACTGCCTTTAATGAATAATCCAATAATTCTATATTATAACCCGTTATCCTATCAATAGCCTTATAGATGGCATCCACTGGTCCATTCCCAGTAGCGGCTTCCTGGAAAATCCTTTTTTCTTTCTTTATTCTAATAGTAGCAGTAGGAATAGCTTGAGTACCTGTTGAAACATGGAGGTAATCTAAATGAAATGCCTCTGGAATGGTATAGATCTCATCCTCAACAATCGCTTCCAGGTCCTCATCAAATATCTCCTTTTTTTTATCTGCCAACTTTTTAAATCTACGGAATGCCTTATTTAATTGGTTATCATCCAATTCATAACCCAATTCAATTAAATGGGAGTGCAAGGCATGACGACCAGAATGTTTACCAAGGACTAACCTTCTTGATTTTAATCCAATGGTTTCTGGTCTTATTATCTCATAGGTAGTCGATTCCTTCAAGATGCCATTTTGATGAATACCTGATTCATGGGAAAATGCATTTTCTCCCACAATTGCCTTATTAGGCTGAACTGGTATCCCAGTTAATGTGCTAACCAATCTACTTGTTTTGTATATCTCATCCAATTTAATCCCGGTATTTAACCCAAAATAGTTCCCTCTTGTATACAATGCCATAACCACCTCTTCTAAGGAGGTATTTCCAGCTCGTTCCCCAAGGCCATTTATAGTACACTCAATCTGGCGCGCCCCATTTAAGACTGCGGAAAGGCTATTTGACGTAGCTAACCCCAAATCATTATGGCAATGGACTGAGACTACTGCCTTATTAATATTTGGCACGTTTTCTATGATATTCCTAATTAAATCTCCAAATTCCAAAGGAGTAGTGTAGCCAACTGTATCAGGAATGTTAATAGTGGTTGCTCCGGCTTCAATACATGCCTCTATAATCTGATATAGAAAGTGAGGATCTGCTCGAGCTGCATCCATTGGAGAAAACTCCACATCCGACACATACTGTTTAGCATAGGAAACCATATCTTGGGCAATCTCCAAAACCTCTTCCCTTGACTTTTGAAGTTGATATCCTATCTGAACATCTGATGAAGGTATGAAGGTATGGATACGGGGTTTCTCTGCATATTTTATAGCCTGGTAGCATCTATCAATATCCACTTTCTTGGCTCGAGCCAATCCACAAATGATAGGTCCTCCTTTTATCTCTTTCGCAATAAGACGAACTGCCTTGAAATCATCCGAAGATGTAATAGGGAAACCAGCTTCAATGATATCTACCCCTAAGCGTGCTAACTGCTTTGCAATCTCAAGCTTCTCTTCTATATTAAGGGATGCACCAGGTGACTGTTCTCCATCCCGTAACGTTGTATCAAAGATATAAATCCTTTCCATCTTACACCCCAAATACTATCATAACTTGTTTCCAACTTCCCCTTTTTTCTTCAATCTCTCTATTTCCTTTTCCAGACTCCTCACTTTTTCAAACAAGCGAGGAAGCCGAGAAATACTTGCTTTTATCTTTCTTTCTTCCTGTAGTGGTTTAGCTGGAAAACCAGCCACCCTAACATTCCTTTCTATATTTTTTGTAATCCCTGCCTTTGCTGCTACTATCACATTCTCTCCAACAGTTAAGTGGTCAGCTACTCCGGATTGACCTCCAAATATAACCCCATTTTCTATTCTGACTGAGCCTGAAATTCCAACCTGACCTGTAAGTATACAATTTTCCCCTATCTTAACATTATGGGCAATTTGAACTAGATTATCGATCTTTGTTCCCTTTCCAATCGTTGTCCATCCAGTTGTTGCACGATCAATACAGACATTTGCACCAATCTCAACCGAATCTTCAATCCGTACGCTTCCAATCTGTGGAATCTTATGATGGGTTTTATCTATTTCAACATATCCAAATCCATCTGAGCCGATAACTGATCCAGAGTGAATAATTACACGTTTACCAATCTTTACCCTGTCCATTAAGGATACTTGAGGATAGATAATGGAATCATCCCCAATCTCTACCTCCGATCCAATATAAACTAATGGATAAATAACTACATTATCTCCAATATGCACGTCTTTCCCTATTACTACATGAGCACCTATCGTAACCTCTTTACCAAAGGTTACACCTTCACCTAAAATGGATGTGGGGTGGATTCCTGAAGGTATCTTAGATAGTGGTTTAAAGATTTCTAATACCTTTGCAAATGCCAACCGAGGATTTGCAACTCTAATAATAGGCTTCTTCCATTTATCTATATCTTTTGGAACAATTATGCAAGATGCTTGAGTCTCAATTAAGTTCTTTCTATCAGTTACAAAGGTTATATCTTCAGATTTAGCATCTTCTATAGATGCTGCATTACCTATTTGAATATCTTTATCTCCAATCAACTCTCCTTCCAAAATCTTTGCTATTTCTCCTAAGTCCTTAATCATCTCTCTTTACTCCTCTTTTTTCCCTTCATCTCTCACTTTCCCCTTTTCTTCACTTTTTACCTCTTTTTTTAATTCTTCAATTACCTGTGAAGTTAAATCTAAATCTCCTCCTCCATATAACACACTGCCTTTCTCTAAGACTATATCTATTCTACATTTTTTTGCTATTCTCCCTACTACTTCATAAATCTTCTCGGTTA
>JASEIO010000030.1 GCA_030017475.1 bacterium
TTATTCAGATATCTTAATCTACTGACCTGGATACCTTGTGTCTTTACTATCCAAAAAAAAAATTTATAACTCCGATATAAGAATGGCATAGAAAAGAGTTTCCCATCAAAATCTAAGAGTGAACATTTGTGGTTTTGTTATCTAAAGACCCCCGGCAAACAAATCAAGAAAAGGGTGGCCACCAGGCAGGTGATCAACATGATAATACTGCCGCTCTTAAACCATTTCCTGAAGGTGATACGATCCTTTGTTTTCTCACTCATAGAGACAACAACTACATTAGCGGTGGCCCCAATTGGAGTTCCATTTCCGCCAAAGCCAACCCCTAAGGCCAAAGACCACCAGAGCGGGTTAGGGTTCATTCCGGCTGCGGCTACATGTTTAATGATAGGCACCATGGTCATCGTAAAGGGGATGTTGTCCACAATGGCCGAGGTGATGGCCGCTACCCAGAGAAGAATTATCGGGGCAAGAATCATATTGTCTTTGGCTAGGCCGACGAGACCTTCTCCCAAAACCTCTAAAACACCAGAATGTTCTACCCCTCCCACCAGAACAAACAGGGCAATAAAGAAGAGAAGCGCCGCCCATTCTACATCATGCAAGATCTCATCAGGTTCTGGCCGGATAAGCAGAAATACTAAGCTTGCTCCGAACATAGCCACAAAAGACGGCTCGAGATGAAGCCTATGATGGATAAAGAAGAAAAGAATCATCAAGGTCAGGGTAAATAGACACCTCTTTAAACTCCTGACGTCCCTGATAGCCGCATATTCATCCATGGCCATTATCTGCTTGATACCCTCTGGCTTCTGCGATAATTCCTTACAAAAGACAAACCTAAAGGTAAGAAGTGTCGCAAGCCAGGCAACAACTACCGGCGGCAGGGTGTGGAGGAGGAAATCATTGAAGGTAAAGGGAGCGGCAGAGCCGATAATGATATTGGGAGGATCACCAACCATGGTTCCAACACCACCTACATTAGAGAGAAGGGCCTCGGCTATCAAAATGGGTGTTGCTGAAATCCCCAGGGTCTGCATGATCAATATAGTCACCGGGCCAATCAAGATAATAGTGGTCACATTATCCAAGATCATAGAGAGTACCGTGGTTATGGTCCCAAGTAGCACCAATAATATCCAGGGGTTTCCCTTAGATATCTTTGCCCCCTTAACGGCTAGATAATTGAATAATCCTGTTCTCTTTAAGTTGGCGACAACAATCATCATCCCCATCAGGAGAAAGATGGTGTTGGCATCAATGGCCTTTAAGGCATCTTCCTGGGAATAAAAGCCATATCTTGTTCCAAAAGCAACCATCACACATGCCCCGAACATAGCAATGATAGTTCGATGAACCCTCTCAGAGAAGATGAGGGTGAAGGTAAGAACAAATATGACTCCGGCAATTAGTTGATTAGCTAAACTTATCCCTTCACTCATGTTTGTTCTGAACGGTAAAAAGGGTTTCACCCCTCCAATCTTTTCTTAATAATCTTAATCCCTTCTTTCAATGCATATTCAAGCTTTTCTTGGTCTATACCACCTGCCTGTCCGAAATCCGGTCTCCCTCCTCCACCTCCTCCAACTATCTTTGCTACCTCATTTATTAACTTACCGGCATGAACCCTTTGGGTTAAATCCTTACTTATCTTAGCAATAAAGACAACATGCCTATCTACCACTCCTCCTAATATAACTATACCAGATCTTAACCTTTCGATTAATAGATCACTCAATTCCCGTAATGTAGTAGAATCTACATCAAGTACCTTTTCAGAAATTATAGGGATCCCTTCTACATAAATAGCACGAGAGATGAAATCAGGGATCCTTCCTTTAGCCAACCTATTTTTAAGCGATAGATTTTCCCTTTCTAATCTTTTATTTGTCTCTACTAAATATCCGATTCTTTCCATAATTTTGTCAGTCTTAAGATAATCCTCAATTTCATTAAGGATTTCTTCTTTTCTTGAGATATATTCATAGCAAGATTTTCCAGTCCGTCCCTCAATCCTTCTGACCCCTGAAGATACCCCAGTTTCTTGAATCAATTTAAAAATCCCAATCTCTCCTGTTGCCCGACAATGGGTGCCACCGCATAACTCCATTGAAAAATCAGAAATCTTCACTACCCTTACCACTTCTCCATATTCCTCTTCAAATAATGCTATAGCCCCCAAGCCTTTTGCCTGCTCTTTAGTAGTATAGAATGTTTCTACGTTCAAATTATCCTGTATCTTCTCATTTACCAACTCCTCTACCATATGTCGCTCTTGTAAGGTTAGAGGTTTTAGATGGGTAAAATCAAAACGAAAATAGGTATCACTGACATATGAACCAGTTTGCCTTATATGTCTCCCTAAAATCTTACGCAAGGCCCCCTGTAATAAATGAGTAGCAGTATGGTTTTTGGCAATTGCAAGCCTTCTCGATTTATCAACCTTTGCCTTTATTCTATCCCCAACCCTAATATGTCCTCTTACAACCTTTCCTTTATGTATCACTACTCCATTCTTCTCCTTTTGGGTGTCTGTTACCTCTACCTTTACATCCTTGGCTATTAATTCACCAGTATCCCCTACCTGTCCACCAGCTTCAGCATAAAAAGGGGTCTTGTCCGTTAATGTAACCTCTATTATATCCCCCTCTTTTGCCTCAATAATCGGATGTCTATCCTTCAATATAGTTGAAATTTGTATATCCTCCTCATACCTTTCATACCCTGTGAATTCTTTAGTACCTTTTATTTCCCTCCCCACCTCTTCATAGGGTAAAGCCTTTGGTTTCTTCCAGGGCGACCTTCTTTTCTGTTTTTCCATCTCTTTATCAAACCCTTCTTTATCTATCAAAAAGCCACGCTCCCGAGCCACCTCTTCGGTTAACTCCATTGGAAAACCATAAGTATCATACAGTCTAAAAACATCCTCTCCCTTTATGGCACGCTGCTTTCTTTTGCTATATTGCGTGATCATATCCTCAAGTACAATCAATCCTTTATCAAGTGTATGGATGAATCTTTCCTCCTCAAGTCTTACAATATTACTTATATGTTCCCGATCTTCTCTCAACTCATGATAGATGCTGCTTGTAATAGCTACTATCTTATAAAGAAAGGTATCTGTCACTCCAAGCCTTCTTATTTGCCTTATGGCTCTTCTTAAAAGGAATCTTAATACATAGCCCCTTCCTTCATTCGAAGGTAAAACCCCATCATAGATTAAAAAACAGATTGCTCGAATGTGATCGGCAATTATCCTTAATGAAATGACATAATCTTCGTAATTGACCTTAGCCAATTTACAGACATAATCTACAATTGGCCTTAAGAGGTCAGTATCGAAATTGCTTTTTACCCCTTGCATTATTGACGAAAGTCTTTCCAATCCCATTCCAGTATCAATGTTTTTTTGAGGTAAAGGAGTAAGTTCCCCTCCCTTTTTGCGATCAAATTGGGTGAAGACAAGATTCCATAACTCTAAGTATCTATCACAATCGCAATCTATGCTACAGGTAGGCATTCTGCATCCAACCTCCGGACCTTGATCATATATTATCTCAGAACATGGACCACAAGGGCCAGTCTCACCCATCTTCCAGAAATTATCCTTTTCTCCTCTTTTCACAATCCTCTTCTTTTGCGAACTCCCAATTATTTTCTCCCAGATTCTACCTGCCTCCGTATCATCATAATATATGGAAATCCAAAGCCTTTCTTTTGGAATACCCATATCCTTTACTAAAAATTCCCATGCCCAGAGAATAGCCTCTTCCTTAAAATAATCACCAAATGAGAAATTCCCCAACATCTCAAAATAGGTATGATGACGAGATGTACGTCCAACTTGCTCAATATCCGAATTTCTAAGGCACCTTTGAGAGGTAGCAACTTTCCTAAATGGCAAATCTCCTTCTCCAAAAAAATACCTTTTAAAAGGGACCATACCAGCAGATGTAAAAAGAAGGGTCGGATCAGAAGCAGGAATTAAGGATGCACTTTCCCGTATCACATGTCCCCTTTCTTCAAAATAGTTCAAAAACCTTTCTCTAATTTCAGAACCTTTCATCTATATAACTCCAAATAAATATGTAAAGAAGGGAGGATTGCCGGTATGATAGATGGTTAGCATTACTGAGGTCATGCCTGAGAAATGAAATAGATACCAACGTGACACTTACTTAAGATGAGAGATGATTTCCTCAATCGTTGTATCTGCCTTTTCAATATCAATCTGACATGTAGCGGCACCTCGGTGTCCACCTCCGCCGTATCTCGCCAATAAGTTTCCAAGATTCACTTTGCACGTCCGGTTGAATATGCTGTGACCTACAGCTATAACTGTATTACCCAACTTACCATCAAAGCTTCGAACCTCTACATTCGCCTCTGGATAGAGTGTAAAGATAAGGAAACGGTTACCTGCAGGTATCTCTTTGATACCACGGAGATCTGTGACAATGACATTTCCGTCCTGTCGTGAGTGCCTTTTTAGAAACTCCTTGAACTGTTCATGTTCGTTGAGGACCCGATCACACCTCTTTTTTACCTCTGGATGCTGGAGAATCTTCTCCAATGGAGCCTCCTTAACATACTCCACAAGCCAGCAAAAGTACTTGCGGAACTCAGGACCAAGTCCTGTTCGAGGGTCAAGGGTAAGCCCCAAGAGTATCCATCCACTTGGTTTCTCCACCTCCTCCATCTTTAACTGGGCAGAGTCCAGCCGGTCTGTAGATTCCAGTAGGTCTTTGAACTTATCGAACTCCGGACGATGGTAGTAGTCGTAGATGACCCGTGCGGTGCTTGGTGCAATGGCAAACTTACCACGGTATGGACCAATCTCTTCAATCTTTCGGTCCTCAGAAATGTGGTGATCAAACCACAGCCCACACCCTTTAACATAAGGAAGATTTGTGAGAATATCTTCTTCTGTCACTTGTATCTTTCCATCTTGCATGTCCTTAGGATGGGCAAAGGCAATCTCTGTTACATTCTCCACCATTGTAAGAAAGACCAAACTGGTCAATCCATCCATATCACCACGAGTAAATACACGCATATCTCCCTCCTTTAATAAAGCATTGTGTGATTTCTTTATACTTCTTTGGGATATCTAGGTCATTCTTGGAAACATTCTATCACTTGACTTGGGTCTATGTCAACAAAAAATTGCCCCTTGTGTATCAAAAACAAAGATTACCTTACATGTTTCAATCCATTTCTTATGTCCTTTCCTTGCATTCTCACTTTATCTATGGTAAGATTTACAAACGAATCATATTTAAGATGAACTATAATCGTTGATTTTGGAGTAGATTCATTATGGAAGGGAATTTACGCCCAAGCGGAAAGATATGGTTAGATATTGCCATAATTATTTCTGGTTTTATATCAATAGTGGGTCAGTCTGTTTTGATAAGAGAACTTACTTGTGTATTTTATGGAAATGAACTGAGTTTAGGGGTGATCCTTTTCTCATGGCTTTTCTGGATGGCAGTTGGAAGCTTTGGAATAGGAAGGTTTGTAGATAGAATTGGTCCAAAGGTTCAAATATTTGTGCTTACTCAGATTTTAGTTTCCTTTCTTTTGCCCCTTACACTCTTTGCAGTGAGGTCTATTAAATTAATACTTGGTGTATTTCCAGGTGAACTGATTGGATACTCTGCAATGGTTATGGTAACATTTGTAATACTTGCACCCATCTGTATAGTAATTGGATTTCAATTTACCCTTTCCTGTAAGATCTACTCCCGCATATTGCAAAATGCACCAAAGGCAGTAGGGAAAATTTATATCTACGATACCATAGGTGATATGCTTGGAGGATTTGCCTTTGGATATATCTTTATAAATATCTTCCATTCCTTCCAGACACTATTTTATGTGTTACCCATAAACCTCATAGGAGGTTTAGCATTAGCATGGGCTTACTGTAAGAGAAGGATCTTACTTAAAGGAATAATAGGATTGAGTATTCTCCTTAACATATGGTGTATCATCCAGGTTGAGAAGATAGATAGACTTACTACATCCTTTTCCTGGAAGGGATTCACACTTGTTGAGACTGCTACATCCCGATACAGCAACCTTACACTCATAAAACAAGGTGACCTTTACTCCCTTTACCAGAATGGTATCCTTTCTTTCACCAATCCTTCCAAGATGAGTTCTGAGGAACTCATTCATTTCTCTCTGCTTGAGGTTAGGAATCCAAAGCGGGTTCTTGTGGTGAGTGATGCTGTAAGTGGAGCCTTGCAGGAGATTTTAAAATATCCGGTTGAAGAGGTTTACTATGTTGAACTCGATCCTGCGATCCTCAGCTTAGCCAAGCCATATATTACCAAATCCGATCTCCAAGCCCTCAAGGATGAAAGGGTAAAACTTATCCATACCGATGGTAGGTTTTTTATCAAAAGATTTGTAGGTAGGCCATTTGATTGTATCATAATAAATGTGGGCGATCCATCAACAGCAGAGAAGAATAAATTCTATACCATTGAGTTCTTCCAGGAGATAAGATCAATATTAGACCCAAATGGTGTAGTCACACTATGTGTTTGGTCAAATGAGAATTATCTTGGTCGGACCCTCTTAGAATTCAATGGATGTATCTATCATACACTTAAGCATGCCTTTCCAAATATTGTATTGGTTCCAGGAGAGAGGCTCTTCCTTATTGCCTCTTCAAGTGATGATTTTCTTACTAATGATCCAAATGTCTTATCTCGTAGATTCAATCAATATGGGATAAAGACAAGGTTTGTGAATGAGTACTATCTACCTTATAGATTTTACTTACCTCGAATGGAATATATAAGGAAAACACTTGATAACTTCAAGGAGGCGAGGATAAACCGAGACCTTTATCCTGTGTGTTACTACTTTGATATGACCTTATGGGGCGCGCAATTCTCAAAGACAGTGGAGAAGATATTTCTCTTCTTATATAGGATAAGGATAGGATGGATAACTGTTTTTATATGTACCGCAGGCTTCCTTCTTTGGCTACTTCGGCGACAGGTAGGAAGGTCTTTTGTCCCCCTAGTGGTATTTAGTGTAGGGGCAGCAGGGATTGTTATAGAGATAGTCTTAGTCATTGGGTTTCAAGTATTATATGGCTATATCTACCATATGATTGGTATAATCATTGCCTCTTTTATGCTCGGTATAGTCCTTGGTACCGGATGGATGAACCGCAGGCTTGATTGGATAAAGGACAAGATCCTTACATTGGCACTCTTAGAACTTACATATGCAGGATACCTGATTCTCTTACCAGGGATATTTCAATTACTTAAGGTATTTCATCAACGGGTGTTTATCCAATTCTCAATTCAAATCTTGTTTCCAACATTAACAGTTCTTGCAGGTCTATGGGTTGGCATGATCTTTCCTTTGGCTATTAAGATATACCTAAAAGATGAGAAAACCATTGGTAGAACTACAGGGATATTATATGCCTTAGATTTAGGAGGAGCCTGTGTAGGATCACTTTTAGTATCTATCCTATTAATACCAATATTTGGTATACCAAAGAGTTGTATGCTCTTAAGCCTATTAAATATAGTAAGTTTCGTCCTCTTATCCTCTATTCGTAAGGCTTAAATTGGGTTGATAAACACCTTAAAATATGCTATAATGGTCGATAGGGGGATATGATATGAGAGATGAAAAAGGACAGATTGTAGTTATGGCAATCTTTTTGTTGATGATCCTATTTTCCCTTGCAGGGCTTGTGGTTGATTTAGGAAAGATCTATTCTATCCATCAGGAATTAAAGAATGCCTGTGATGCTGCATCCTTAGCTGGGGCATTTGAATTGCCAAATTCTGAGAAGGCAAAAGAGGTCGCTTTGGAATATGCATCAAAGAATAAGGTTTTGGAGGAAGAGGTTGAGGTCACAACCCCATATACTGATAAGTTGATTGAAGAAAGGGGTTTTCCCTCTACCAGTTGTATAAAGGTTAAGGTTACAAGAGATGTAAAACTTTTCTTTGCCAAGCTTTTTGGTCTTAAGACGTGTAAGGTAAAGGCAGAATCTGTAGCCTCCTTTCCTTTTTTCAGTGTTCGATGGAAATTTGATACTGGACAGGAGGTCCATGGAACACCAGTGGTTTACAAGGGTGTGTTATATGCGGTTAATACAGATGATTTTTATAAAGGGCAGGTTTATGCCTTAGAGCCAGAAACCGGAAAGGAGATTTGGCATACCCAGGTTTATGGTGCAATCCAGGAGACACCCTATATAGTGAATGATACCATATATTTTGCTACCCTTAGTGGATGGTTCTATGCCCTGGATTTATCAGGAAATGTAAAATGGAGGGTTTATACCAAAGAGGCTTTGCGTAATGTATATCCTGGTGGCAGAAACCAGTGTCATTGGATAAGTTCTTCTCCTACATACCTTAATGGCATCATTTACATCGGTTCTCATTCTTATGACTACAATCGATCAGAGTGGGATATGGATGATGGAGGTCTTTATGCTATTTCGGCAACCACTGGAAATTTTGTAGATCAGGCCTGTCTTCCTGGTCCTATCTATTCATCCCCTGTAATTGTAAATAATATCCTCTATGTTGGTTGTTCAGATGGCAATATGTATGCCATCAATATACGCCCGAACGGAACATTCACCAGAGGCGGAAATCCGTATAGGCCAGATATCAAATGGAAGTATCAGACAGGGGGAGAGGTTTCTTCAACCCCTTGTGTATGGAATGGAAAGGTCTACTTTGGCTCTGATGATAATAAGATTTATTGCCTTGATGCATTAACAGGTGCCAAAATATGGAGTTATGAAACTCCACCACCTCAGGGATCAGGTCCTTATCTTCCTCGATTGAATTATGTTGGTTCTGGAAAGGTTTCAGATAAAGGAATCCTCCACATTGGTGATGGTGGTGGATGGGTTTATGCCTTAGATGCTGAAACTGGCGTTCTAAAATGGAAGAGGAAATTGGCCAAATATTCAATCGAAGGTTCACCCTGTCTTGCTCATGGAGTTGTTTATTATGGAGCTGATAATAGAGACGCTGGAGGAAAGGCAGGGATGTACCACGCCCTATCAGAAGATACAGGTAAGATACTTCAATCTTATAACATTGGTTATGACACCCATAATTCACCCATTGCAACAGAAGATTGGATCTATTTTGGTGCTGATGACCATAAAGTTTATGGGGTTAAGATTACCCCACCAGAAGGCATATATGCCAGATTGATTGAATAAACAAAATGATGATTAAATGGATATGGATTTTCGTCTTATTAAATACCCTTTTCCTTTTTCAGCCTGATGTGACATCTCTTGAAAAATCTGGAATAAAGACTATTATTATAGACCCTGGGCATGGAGGGAATGATACAGGGGGCGTAGGAAAGCAGGGTCTATTAGAGAAAGATGTAACTTTAGATATAGCTAAGAGGCTACAGAAAGTGATAGAAGGCAGATTATCTGATGTACGTGTCCTTTTGACTAGGGATGGCGATTATTTTCTCTCGATAGATGAAAGGGTAGGTTTTGCCAATCATAGGAAGGGGGATCTATTTATTAGTATTCATACAAATGCCTCTTTTTCTCAGGATGCAAGTGGATTTGAGGTCTATTATTTTTCACCCTTAGAATCTGATTTAGACTCTATACAACAGGAATTTATAGATGAAGGCATTAAATTGGCAGGTCTGATTCAAAAAAAGGTAGTCAATAGGTTAAAGATTCGTGATATGGGAATTAAAGGTTGTTACTTCCTGGTTCTAAAAGATGTTATGATGCCAGCTGTTGTAATCGAGACTGCCTTTATCACTAATCCATCTGAAGAAGATAACCTGAAGAGTGAGGGATTTAAAACCGATTTGGTTTCTGCCATATGTGATGCTATCCAAGAAGACATTCGCTGATTTGTGATTCCTCTTCCTTTTTACCATCCTTTTATAACTCTCCGATATAAGAATGGTAAAAAGAATTAACCTCTTTCGCTACTTCTGTATCATTCCTCTTCGCCGTCTTCTATGATATGCAATTTTTAGGGCATGTGCTTTAATCTTATATCGGATTTATAGTGAAATAATTTTCCCTTGTTTTTTAGGGAAGGTTATGGTATCCTTTATTAAAGAACGGGTTTGAAATGTTTAACCGTATAGCCTCTTGATAATATTTGGATATGAAAAGTTATAAATGGGGGTATCAAGGTTAAAGAGGAGATAAGTATGGCAGATAATAAAAAATATGTGGAACTTCTCTGGGCAGGGAAATATGATAGATACGAGAAAGGGAAGAGGAAGCCAATAGAAAAACCTAATCTTCCTTTTCAGGCTGTAGAGACTGTAAATAAACCAAGACTAAAGGAATTAGAAGGGGGACTTTTTGACTCCTCTCAATTTTATCCCAAAAACAGATATCCTGAGAACTATCCGAAAGATTGGAAAAACAAACTTATATGGGGTGATAATAAACTTGTGATGAGCTCTTTAATTAAGCAGGGCTGGGCAGGGAAGATAAACCTGATTTATATTGACCCACCATTCTTTACTGGTGCGGATTTTACGATAAGAACAAAACTTGGAGATGAGGAGATAGAGAAAGAGCCATCTATTATAGAGGAGCGGGCTTATAAAGACACATGGAGTGGTGGAATCGCCTCTTATTTGAGATATATGTATGAACGACTGGTTTTAATGAGGGAATTATTGGCAGAGGACGGTTCAATTTATGTCCATTTGGACTGGCATGTTGGGCATTATGTTAAGGTGATGATGGATGAGGTGTTTGGGTATGAGAATTTTAGGAATGAAATTGTGTGGTATTATGGAAGATTCTCAAGGCGATCAAAAGGTTCATTTCCGTGTATGCATGACACCATTCTGTTTTTCTCTAAAACCAATAATAACATTTTTAATCCATTAACTTCTGAAGCGAGGTCAAAAGATCGGTTTGAGAAAGGATATCATGTAGTAGTAGACCAAGGAGTAAAGAAATTATTGGTATATAACAAAGAAAAATTCGAGAAAGCTAAAATAGATAATAGCAGGTATGAAAAAATTGTGTATACCAACAAAACCCCAACCGATATCGTTGAGCCCGATGTATGGAAAATGCCTTTTATAAATCCTATGGCAGAAGAACGGGTTGGTTTCGATACCCAAAAACCCGAGGCCCTCTTAAAGCGAATAATCCTTGCATCCTCCAACCCTGGTGACATTGTCGCTGATTTCTTTTGTGGCTCAGGCACTACCTTAGCGGTAGCAGAAAAACTTGGCAGGCGTTGGATAGGCTGTGATTTGTCCAAGTTTGCTATTCAGGTGACAAGAAAAAGGCTTTTGGATATTCACAACTCAAAGGATTTGCAAAACGAAGGCAAGAAATATGGTAACCCAGCAAGACCTTTTGAACTCTGGAATATCGGAAACTACGAAACGGCTTATTGGCAAGAAAAGGAAGAGGAATACCTTATCTTTATGCTTAAGCTTTATCAATCACAGTCTTTAACAGGATTTAGATATTTGCATGGTAGGAAAGGAGACAGAGCGGTTCATGTTGGTCCTTTAAATGCCCCTGTTACGATGGAGGATGTAGAGAGGGTAGTAATTGAATGCAGGGCTAATAACTTAAATAAAGCCGATGTTCTTGGCTGGGAGTGGAGTTATGAAGTAAATGAACTTTCTAAGGAATTGGCAAAGAAGGATGGAGTTGATTTAAGGCTTGTTCAAATACCCTCTGTAAATGAGATAAAATCTTCACTTGTCGGCTTTGATTTGCAGTTGTTGAAGGTACCGGACCAGGTTATGGAGAAAGAATTCTCGAAGTATATAAAATTCTCAGAAGTTGCCTATTTGGAGATTGAAACGAAGATCAAAGAAAACAAAGTAATGTTAAAAATTATAGACTTTCAACTCGCACCAACTGCAGAACTTGCAGAGATTGCAAGTAAAGTAAAAGATTCAAGGGAGCTTATAGATTACTGGGCGATTGACTGGGATTACAAAGGCGATACCTTCCATAACGAGTGGCAGAGCTTTAGAGTCAAGAATAATCCGAGAGTAGATTATGAGGCTGAACACAGATACGAAGAAAAAGGTGAATACCAAATAATGGTTAAGGTTGTGGATGTGTTTGGAAATGATACGAATAAAGTCTTGAAGGTGAAGATAAAATGAAAGGATTAATCACTATGAATGAGAAAAATTATAATGGGGCGAATTGGGTGAGAGTAGATTTACATTTGCATTCCCCGGCTGTAGAAAGTTTTACGTTACCACCTGGGATTGATTTAGATTCCAATAACGAGTGCGAAAGATTAGTAGAAGAGTATGTAAAGAAAATGGGAGAAGCGCAAATTAAGATGGGAGCCATTACAGATTATAATAGAGTGAGCAAGAAATGGTTTGAGTTAATAAAGAGTAAGGCAAAAGATAAAGGAATTATGATATTTCCAGGAGTTGAGCTTTCATTAAAATTGACTGGCGGGAAATATGGCCTTCATTTACTATTAATTTTTGAACAAGATGTTGATATCACCGGTTTAAATACATTTCTTCATAGCTTAGACAAGAACCCACAAAGATCGTTATTTGAAGGAAGAAAACATAGGGATATTGAAAGTAAATTGGAACTGGAAGAGCTAATAAGTGGAGTTCGAGCAAAATATGAGTGTTTAGTTATAATCCCGCACATAGAAGATGATAAGGGTCTTCTTCGTACTTTTGATCCTTCCCAGTGTGCAAAGTATTTAATGAGTATAAAGCCCGATGCTATTGAGTATATCTCTGAGGAAGGGAGAAATAAACTTATATCTACGAATGAACTTCCATCCGATTATTTTAAAAAAATAGCAATCCTTGAAAATACCGACCCGAAATGTCTTGACGATATAGGCACTAAGACGAGGGACAGTAAATTAAAGTCCACATATTTAAAATTAAGTTCTTTCACCATTGGTGCTTTGAAAATAGCTCTTCACGACCCTGAAGTAAGGGTAAGAACTTATGAATGCCCTTCATTTTCTCATAATAGAATATCAAAGATAGTAATTAACGGCTCAGCTTTTCTGAGGGATATAGAGATTTTATTCAACCCTGAACTAAATACATTTATTGGAGGAAGGGGAGTAGGAAAATCGGCCATCATAGAAACTATGCGGTATGTTATGGATCTTCCAATATACGCAGAGAAATCTGAAAGGCTGGATTTCGTGGGCAGTGTCGTTGGAAGTGGAGGCGAGGTTTCGATTCTAATTGAAAGGTATTATGGAAAAGAGAAAAAAGAATTTGAAATAAAAAGAACCTTAGGTAAGGTCCCGGAAATTTATGAAAAAGAGGGTGCTAAAACAGGTTTTTCTGTTCATAGTTTGTTTGAGGAGGTAAAATACCCGATTATAATTGGTCAAAAAGAACTCTATCACCTTTCAACGACTCCCGCTTTTCAACTTAAATTAATTGATGAATTGATTGGTGAGGAAGTAAGGTTTGCACAAGAGGAATTCAAAAAGTTGATTGAACAATTAAAAGATAATGGAAGAAAACTCCTATCTCTTAAAGAACGTGTAGGAAAAAAAGAGGAGTATGAGCAAAAGTTAAAGGAGATAGAAGCCAAAACAAAGGTTTATAAAGATTTGGGGGTGGAAGAAAAACTCAAAAGATGGACTAACGTAATAGATGATGAGGGAAAATTAAGGGGAGCGATTGAAGATGTTAATAGAATAAACAAGGAGATATCTTCTTTTTTTGATAAAACTTTATTCGAATTATCTGACATAGTAAAGAATTTAAAGACAGGCAAAAGCGAAAATAAGATTATATTAGAAAAAGTATCAGAAGAGGTAAGTCAGATTAAAAAAGCTATTGAGCAAAGTAAAGAACAGCTTCTTAAAACCATAACTCAGAACTTGGAAAATATTAACCAGTTCGATTCCGAATGGATACAAAAAAAGGAAGTAGTGGAAACTGAAATTCGAAAGATTAAGAAAGAACTGGATGAAGAAAAACTTGAACCGGATAAACTGGAAAAACTAACCAGCGAAAGAGCAAAATTAATACCCTTAATTGAAGAATTAAAAAAACGGGAAGGGGAAATTAAAATATTAGAAGAAAATAGAGAAAAGATAAAGGATGAATTAGGTAGAAAAAGGCATGATATTTTTAACGTGAGAAGAAAACAAATTAACAGAATAAATGATGCCTTAAAAGGAAGAATTAAAATCGAAGTAAAATATGAAGAGGAGAAAGATAATTTTAAAGAAAGTTTAACAGAATTGCTGAGAGGTTCAAGGATTTCAAGTGATGCAATAGATGCATTAGTTAATCCAACCAATAAAGTTATGGATGGCCTTTTGCTTTCACAATATATCAAACAGAATGGGCATAAGTTACAAGAAGAGTTGAATCTCACTCCGGTAATGTCCAGTAGAATATTAGAATGGTTTAAAGAACCAGAAAGACTTTATGAACTTGAAACTTTATTTCCAGAGGATAAAATTGAAATATTCCTAAAAGTTAAGGATGAATATAAAATAATTGACAAACTTTCCATTGGTCAAAAAGCCACTTCGTTATTATTGCTTCTATTTGCTCAAGAGGATAGGATTATAATTCTTGATCAGCCTGAAGAGGATCTTGATAACCGTTTTATATATGAAGATGTAGTGAAAATCCTTAGAGAAATGAAAGGGAGAAGGCAGTTATTCATTGCCACACATAATGCGAACATTCCTGTCTTAGGAGATTCTGAATTGATTCTTGTTTTAGAAAGTTGGAATGAAAAGTGTGCAATTATTAATAAAGGTTCAATTGACAAGGAAGATATTAAAGCAGATGTGAAAAATATTATGGAGGGTGGAGAAGAAGCGTTCAGAATAAGAGCAGAAAAATATGGGAGAGTTTAAATGGATAAATTAGAATTACTGGAAAGAATATTAAGAGGGGAAAATTTACATACAGAGTTTAAAGTAAGGTTGCCCGATAATGAATCTCTCGCAGAATCCATTGTCGGTTTTGCAAATGCAGATGGTGGACAATTGATAATTGGTATTAGCAGTTCAGGTGATATTGTAGGAGTTGAAGATCCAGATAAAGTAGCAAGTAGTATCGATGATGTTGCGTTTAATAGATGTGAACCTTCTATTAGTATTCTTACAGAAACAGTTGATATGGATGGTAAAATTGTTTTGATTATTAATATTCCTAAAGGGGAGCAAAGGCCTTATCGAACAAAAAGTGGTCTTTATTATATTAGGTCAGGGAATAGACGTAGGCCGGCCTCATGGCAAGAAGTTAGAAGGCTTTATCAAACAAGTGAAAGCATTTTTTATGACGAGATTCCTATTTCTAAAGCCTCATTGGGTGATCTTAATATAGATTTTTTTAACGATTTTCTGGAGAAATGGTTGGATATTTCTCCCGAAGAGAAGTTGATTGAAAATTATCTCAAGAATCTTAAAATTATTACAAATGATAAAAAACCTACGCTTGCCGGGACATTATTTTTTGGAAAAAATCCCCAAGCCTTTATTCCATTTGCAAAGATTATAGCTGCTTACATTCCTGGGAAGGATATCTCTATTCCCCCATTAGACAGAAAAGATTTGGATGGAAAGATTCCGAATATACTCGATGGTTCGATAAAATTTTTAAAATTATACCTAAGGGAAGAACATAAAATAAAAGGTTTTGAATCAGAATTATATCCTGAAATTCCTGAAGAGGTTTTAAGAGAAGGTATTGTAAACGCAATTGCTCACCGTGATTATACAATTAATGCTTCAATAAGATTATTCATATTTGAGGATAGAATAGAAATCAGAACACCGGGAAAGTTACCTAATACAGTTACCATAGAGAGTATGAAAACAGCAGGTTCTCATGTGCTTCGAAATCCCACTCTCTATAATCTACTTTACAAAATTGGAATGGTAACACACACTGGCAGTGGTGTTTATAGAATGATTAAAACGATAAAAGAGAGATTAAATAAAGAAATTGAATTAAATGATAAGATTGAAAACGAGTTTGTCTTATCAATACCTCGGATCTAAGGAAGCACAAATAAATTATGAAACCAATAGAACTTTTGCGTCCAGAACAAAGACGCCAAAGTAAGGCATACCTGGTTAATAAACTTCGCAAGGCTATAATTACTTGGCGAAAAGATAGCTATCCCAATACAACAGACACAACCCGCCGTTTGTTGCAATTCTGGTTTGAGGAGGATCATATTATAGATGGAGAGCCTTTTAAGTTTTGGTTTTGCCAAAGGGAAGCGATTGAAACGCTGATTTATCTTTATGAGGTGATGAAGAAAAGAAACTTCATAGATATGGCGAGAGAGTTTGGAGCAGGACCCATACAAGGGTATGACCCCTCTTATGACCAATACCCACTTTATGCCTTTAAAATGGCAACAGGTTCAGGTAAGACTTTTGTAATGGCATTAGCAATAGTTTGGTCTTACTTTAATCATAAGAAAGAAAACAAAGAGGATTATACCTCTAAGTTTTTACTTATAGCTGGCGAGAAAAACGTTATCTATGATAGACTTTGTAGAGATTTTAAGGATGGAGGGATATTTAAAGATTGGCCATTTATCCCGCCAGAATGGCAGGAAGAGTTCGACCTCAATGTGATCCTTAAGGAAGATCCAATTCATATTATCCCTGAGGGTGTGCTATTTTTAACCAATATCCAGCAGTTGGAAGAGAGAAGGAATAAGGAGGAAGAGGTTGAAGGGTATGTAGATGATGTTTTAGTACTTGAAGATGTAAAAAGGCATGACATCTATCAGGAGAACAGGATAAGAGAGGTTTTGACATCCTGTTCCAATATAATGATTTTGAAGGATGAAGCACACCACATCTACAAAATTGAGGCAGCGTGGAAGAAGATACTTCTCGACCTTAATAAAAATCTAATCTCTCAATATGGAAAAGGCATATATATGGAGCTTGACTTCTCGGCTACGCCTAAAACTGAAACTGGGGCTTTATTCCCGTGGATTATCGTAGACTTCCCACTCAAAGAGGCCATTGAAATGAATATCGTAAAATTACCGCTAAAGGGTATAGTCAAGGAGGCTGAGGAGATTGCTTCAACTAAAGCCGTTGAGCGATATAGGGCATGGATTGATGCTGGAATAAGAAGATGGCGAGAATATAAAGAGAAACTGAAACCCTTACTAAAGAAGCCTGTACTTTTCTTTCAATGCCCTGAAAACAAGGAAGCAGACGAAATCTTTGGATATGTTAATTCTTCTGTCCCTGATCTTAAAGATAAGGTATTATTGATACATACAGATAGCACTGGAGAGATAACAAAAGCAGACTTGCCTAAGGCGAGAGAGTTTGCAAAAACTATTGATGATCCAGACCCTGAAAAAAATCCCTACGAGGCGATAGTAAGCACATTGATGTTAAATGAGGGTTGGGACGTGAGAAATGTAAATGTGATTGTAGGGTTAAGGTCTTATACCTCAAAAAGAAAGGTCCTTCCAGAACAGGTCATTGGGAGAGGCTTAAGAAAGATGTTCCAAGAGGAGGATGCAAATATAGACAAATCCATAAATGTGCTCGAGGTTATCGGACCACAAGGGCTAATAGATATCCTTGAGGAATTGGAAAATCAAGAAGGAATAAAGTTTGCCGAATTTGACACAGGAAAGTCACCTAATTTAACCACCATATTTGTAGATGAAAATAAATTGGATAGGGATATTGAAATACCTATCTTGAGTCCAAGAATTCTTATAAGGGAATCTTATTTAGGCGAAACAGAGGTCGATAATTTACCTTCTTTAGCTGTCCCTTTAGAGAATAAGGTCTTAGAAATGGAATATGTTGCTGTGGATATGCTCGAAGGACTGGAAGTTATAAAAAGGAAATGGGATTTACCTGTACCTCGGGATTCTAAAAGCGTGATTGCTTATTATACAGATCAAATACTTAAGCAACTAAAGATCGGTGGTGCGTTTGCAGATTTTTATCCTGTGGTAAAAAGATATGTTGTGGAGAAATTGTTTACTCAAGAGATTGACCTTGAAGACCCGAGAGTTCTTTATAAGTTGAGTTCTTCGGAGATTCAGGAACGATTGATAAGTTTATTTGTTAATATGTTTAGAGATAGGAGTTTTAGCGAAAGGGAACCCCAAAAGGTAGATACCACAAAACTCTCTAGTATAAAGCCATTTGTCTGGTCAAAGTTAGTATACCCGGCTGACAGATCTATTTTTAATTATGTCCCTTGCGATATTAATTTTGAAGTAGATTTTGCTAAATTTTTGGATAGGGCTAAAGATGTTGAAGCCTTTACAAAGATAGTAGTGAAGATTGGGTTTTTTATAGAATACATATCCGAAGAGAATCTTAGAAGATACTATTATCCTGATTTTTTAGTAAAACTTACTAATGGAGAATACTGGTTAATAGAAACAAAAGGATTAATTGATTTAGAGGTAGCTCACAAGGATAAAAGGGCAAAACAGTGGTGCGAGGATGCTACAAGTTTAACGGGGAATAAGTGGGCATTTATAAGAGTTGACCAGGAAGATTTTGAAAGATATAGATTTAAGAGCGTTAAAGAAGTGATCTCTACTTTGGGTTAATAACAAATTCTGGAAGGAGGTTTTGCCTCATTATAAGATATATGTCTCGGAGATCACGGTGAGGGAATTGGAAGATACCAAGGATGAGAACCTGAGAAGGAGGTTTAGAGAGCTCATTAAGGACTTTAAGGTATTAAAAGAGAAAAGGCTATTAAAGATTTGGCAAGGGCTTATATAGAAAAAGAGATATTCTCAGAGAAATATATTGATGATGCACTCCATGTAGCTATGGCTTCTTATTATGATATCTCTTATCTGGTCTCTTGGAATTATGAACACCTCGTCAAGGTAAGGACAAGGAGGCTTGTGAACTCAGTCAATATACTGGAGGGATTTAAAGAGATTGAAATTGTCTCTCCATTAGAGTTATAAGGAGGTAGTCATGGAGAAAATAGAGTATTTTGACTATCAGAAGATAGCTAAAGAGATGAATGTTCCTGATACTACCTTAAAGAAGATTGAAAGGGAAGTAAAAGAGGAATTCCCCAAGGACAAGATGATGTATGAATTGCATGTTTTAAGGGCAGTTAGAAGCAAATACTGGCAAAAAGATCATTGAGTACCTATTGGAGAGTAAGATGTTTACTGGAATTGTGGAAGAGAAGGGTTTAATTAAAGGAGTGGGGAATATCTTAACTATAGAGGCAGAGAAGGTATTAGAGGATTTAAAGATTGGGGATTCAGTTTCAGTGAATGGGGTATGTCTTACAGTTATAAGGTACAGACCAAGAGACTTTAGTGTGGAGATTATGCCTGAGACACGGAGGATAACCAATTTAGGTAAATTACGGGTTGGAGATTGGGTCAATCTGGAAAGGGCTGCCAAATTATCCAGTAGGTTAGGTGGCCATCTTTTATCCGGACATATTGATTGCTTGGGAAAGGTTATGGAAAAAAGGAAGGAGAAGGAGAGTTTGATAGTCAAATTTTCCATTCCTTCTCACTTCAAGAGATATGTTGTCAAAAAGGGTTCAATAGCTGTTGATGGTGTATCTTTAACTGTTATGGAAGTTATAGATAATCATTTCAATGTTTCACTTATTCAACATACCTTATCCAATACCATATTAGGCGGGTACAGAATCGGATATTTGGCTAACATAGAAGTGGATTTGATCAGTAAATACATAGAGGGATTGATTAAACAATATAATGGAATCAGTCGTGATTTCTTGGCTGAACATGGATATATTTAAATTTTTCTTGAATTATTGAAAATTTTTTTTGGATAGTAAAGGCACAAGGTATCCAGGTCAGTAGATTAAGATATCTGAATAA
>JASEIO010000031.1 GCA_030017475.1 bacterium
TGAAAAGCCTGGTTGACAAAATACGACTATAGAAAAAAGCTTTTATGATGGTAAATTTGAAAAACTTGCAATCAGATTAACCCCTTGATTTGTGCAACGGTGCCCCCTATGCCAGCCACTTAAAAATAAAAATTATCTTGACAGATTGGGGAATTTATGTTAAAAATACTACTACTTTTTAGACATCTATAAAGATCAGGATGTCTGATTGCACAAATTAAGAGACAGATTACACAATGGTTTCAGAGATCTGTGTAATCAAGAGTTAAATCTTGCGTAATCAGGTATATACCAGAAGGAGAATGTAATGAAGACATATGTACCTAAAAAAGGTGATATTGAAAAGAAATGGTATCTTGTAGATGCGAAGGATAAGGTCCTTGGAAGGTTGGCATCAAGAATCGCTCTTGTTCTGAGGGGTAAACACAAGCCCATTTATACTCCACATATTGATACCGGAGATCATGTAGTGGTTGTGAATGCTTCGCAGATTCTACTTACAGGGCGGAAGTTGAAGGAGAAGGTTTATTATCGATACTCGGGTTATCCAGGTGGATTAAGATCCATAAACGCGGTTAATCTTTTAAAAAAATACCCAGAAAGGGTGATTACCTTTGCAGTTAAAGGGATGCTTCCTAAAAATAAGTTGGGAAGGAAGATGTTACGGAAGTTGCGGGTATATGCAGATGAGTCTCATCCACATCGAGCTCAAAAATTAGAGCCAATAGAATTGTAAGAGGACAGATACCAGGAGGTTTTGATTATGAATGAATTGAGATTTTATGGAACTGGAAAAAGGAAAAGGGCTGTGGCAAGGGTGTGGCTACTTCCAGGAGACGGAAAGATAATGGTTAATGGTAAGGAAATGGATGAATATTTTGGAAGGAAATATTTAGTAGCTTCTGTACGTCAACCAATGGTTTTGACAGATACTATTAATAAGTTCGATGTGAGGGCAAATATAAAGGGTGGAGGTGTGTTAGGACAAGTAGGTGCTTTGCGTCATGGCATATCTCGTGCTTTGGTTCAAGCAAATGAGGAATTTAGACCAATTTTAAAAAAATCTGGTTTCTTGACCAGGGATCCGAGAGAACATGAAAGAAAGAAATATGGTCAGGCAGGGAGAAGGAAAAGGTTTCAATATTCAAAGCGATAATACAGATTTTCAAATAAGAGGTTCATATGAAGGGATATCCTTTTTCGGAGATAGAGATTAAATGGCAGAAGTATTGGGAAGAAAACGGAACCTTTAAGACTAATATAGAAGGTGACGAAAGACCTAAATATTATGTTTTGGAGATGTTTCCTTATCCATCTGGCAAGATTCATATGGGACATGTAAGAAATTATGCTATAGGGGATGTAATAGCAAGGTTTAAGTTGATGAAGGGGTATAATGTGTTACATCCTATGGGTTGGGATGCATTTGGTTTGCCAGCAGAAAATGCAGCCATACAGGAGCGCATTCATCCAAAGATATGGACAGATAGTAATATACACCATATGCGAAATCAATTAAAAAGAATGGGGTTATCCTATGATTGGGATAGAGAAATAACTACATGTTCTGAAGATTATTATAAATGGAATCAGTGGTTTTTCCTGAAATTATTTGAATTGGGGCTGGCCTATAGAAAGGAGGCACAGGTTAACTGGTGTAAGCAATGTAAGACTGTCTTAGCCAATGAACAGGTGGTAGATGGCAGATGTTGGAGGTGTGAAGAGGAGGTAGGTGTAAAAAAGTTAGAGCAGTGGTTCTTTAAAATAACCGATTATTCTGAAAGATTATTAGAGGACCAAAAGGAGTTAGATAATTGGCCTGAAAGGGTCTTGACTATGCAAAATAATTGGATTGGGAAATCGAGTGGTGTGGAGATATATTTTAAGGTTTTAGGAAAGGAAATGGTTATTCCTTGTTTTACAACACGGGTTGATACTATCTTTGGGGCTACCTATTTATGCCTTGCTCCTGAATACCCAGATTTGGAATACCTTATAGAAGGGAGTGAGAATGAAAAAGGGGTATTAGATTATGTTAGAAGAAGTAAGATAGTAGATAGATTGGACCTTGAAAAAGAGGGGGTTTTTACTGGGGTATATGCAATCAATCCAGTTAATGAGGAACATATTCCTATATATGTAGCAGCCTATGTTTTAATGGAATATGGAACAGGAGCAATTATGTGTGTACCAGCTCATGATAGAAGGGATTTTGAGTTTGCTACGAAATATAACCTTCCAAAAAGGGTGGTCATTCAAAAAGAAGACGGGAGTTTATCTGAAGATAGGATGAAAGAGGCATATGAAGAGGAAGGGTACTTAGTTAATTCAGGAAGATTTAATGGTTTAAGATCAAAAGAGGCTATGTCCCGAATATCGGATTGGATGGAAGAGATAGGTATTGGTAAAAAGGTAGTTAATTTTAGGTTGAGAGATTGGCTTATTTCCCGACAGCGTTATTGGGGAACACCTATTCCCATTGTCTACTGTAAAGATTGTGGGATGGTTCCAGTAAAAGAAGAAGATTTGCCAGTAATTTTACCTATTAATGGAGATATATATAAGGAGGAGGAATCGAGTTTAGATCAGATTCGGAGATTCTATGAAACTACATGTCCGAACTGTGGACGCTCGGCCCGCCAGGAAACAGATACCATGGATACCTTTGTGGACTCATCATGGTATTTTGCAAGATTTATAACACCTGCGGAAAAGGATCTACCTGTTAATCCTAAACTCTCCGATTATTGGCTTCCAGTTGATCAATATATTGGTGGGATCGAACATGCCATATTGCATCTATTATATGCAAGATTCTTTACTAAGGTTATGGCTGATTTAGGTCTCTTAAGGATAAAAGAACCCTTCCGTAATCTATTGACCCAAGGGATGGTAATAAAGGATGGGGCAAAGATGTCTAAGTCAAAAGGAAATGTGGTTGATCCAGATAAGATTATTGAAAGATATGGTGCTGATACCATGAGATTGTTTATCCTATTTGCCTCTCCACCTGAAAAGGATTTAGAATGGTCAGAAAGAGGTGTTGAAGGAAGTTTCCGGTTCTTAAATCGGGTAGATAGGCTTATTAGAAAGTATGCCTCGGAAATAAAGAAGGGAAAAGAGAAAATGGAAAAGGAGGTTAGAACTTCGGAAGATAAAGGACTCTATTCTTTTACACATACAACAATCAAAAGGGTAACCAAAGATATTGAGGAAAGGTTTCATTTGAATACTGCCATAAGTAGGATTATGGAGTTGGTTAATGAATGTTATAAATATAAAGGGACTAATTTATGGGTCTTACATAAGGCATTAGAAACTATAATCCTATTATTATCCCCTTTTTGCCCACATCTCTCAGAAGAGCTATGGCAGGTTTTAGGAAATAAAGGGTGTGTATCTAAATACCCTTGGCCAGAATATGATGAGTCGGCTATCATAAAGGAAGATGTCCTTGTGGTAATTCAGATAAATGGGAAGGTTCGAGGAAGGATTCAAGTTCCTGCTCAGGCTTCGCAAGATGATATAGAATCTTGTGCCTTAAAAGAGGTTGAGGGAAGGATTAAGGATAAAACCGTAAGGAAGATTATTTATGTACCAAAGAAACTGGTAAATATTGTAATAGAAGATAGATGAATTTAACAATAAAATTATTTAGCTATTCCCTTCTGCCTGATATGGGCATTTATTTCAAGAAGTTCTTTCCTTTTATCAAGTAGATTAATAACCTCGGAGATATCAATTATCTCTCCTTCCTTATATAATCTTCTGTAAATCTCACGGATTAATGTCAAGTCTTCAATTGTGTCTACAGTTAGACGTAATTCAGGCCTTCTTAAGTATGGCTCTGTCTCTAATATCTCCAATCTAAACATATCCGGTCTTTCATGGATAAATGTAGATACATGTTCACGATGATAATGTGTCTTTTCTAAGCAGGAATGGGTTTTAATAAGTGCCTTTATACTGAGAACCTCAGTACCGAGTCCTAATGGCAAAACATCCATGGTAGTACAGTCAGCCGATGTCTCTATATGATGGTGAACCATCCTATCAACCACCTCTATGGCCAATAATGGGTTATCTCCGGTAGCTCGAACTATCGGATCTATATTGAATCTTTTAGATGCATCTATATATCGTTTCAATACATCATCTTCCTCCCCTACAAAATACTCTATTCCGCATTTCCGAGCTACATCTAATATTCCTTTGTTGTTTTTATAGGAGGTAGCAACAACTAATATATCTAAGGTACTTATCCTTTTTAATCTTTCAATAATATGCCAGAGCATTGGATGGCCTTCTATATCCATTAGTACCTTGCCAGGTAATCTTTCGGATTCCATTCTGGCCTGGATAATAGCTCCTATCTTCATCATTTGCTCCATTCACGCATAACAGCTTATGAGTAATAATTCGCTCTGCAATCTGCTATCTACTCGTAGCATCACCAAAGGATGAGGGATCAGCATATATGTAAGGTAACCCTACCAACTTCCTAAAGAAATCCCGAATTAAGAATCCTTGGGGTGGGCAACCAGGGATGTATTCTCCTACCCGAACATTCCTATTACACCTTCCTATAGCTATCAACTTACCTTTGAAATCTTTAGGGGCTTCTGCCTTAGGACCTATCAAAACACAAATCGCTCCATACCTATTTTTGATTAATGCCAGCTCCCCTTTTTCTTTCATCCTTTGCAATGCCACTACTAATCCTCCTATACATCCTGAACAGGCCGCTCCATCAATAAGATTAATACCAGGATACCCCTCCTCCTGACTAATCTTCGTTGGAGGACGCCTAAACCCCTTTGCTACTCGCTTAATATCTTCACCCTTTATATCGACCTCGTTTATGTTTATTGACCCAAGCCCTGCTTCATAGGCATATACTAAATGTTTAACCTCCGCTGGATCGTAACCCATTATAATACTCGCCACACTATCTACAGAAACAGGATTTCGCCCAGCCATTATAAGATTCATCTCCACTGGATCGCCACTTATAGGACCTAAGCCTTCTTGTCCTATAATTCCATCAATGAGAATCAAGTGGGGGGTGAAGATTAGATTTATGTCAGCTATCCCTTGATCTAGGTCTATGAGATGTAATCTTTTTTTTTCACTCGGTGGCAGAATGCCTTTCAAATTCTTTAGGCTAACAGATATTTGGGTGTGTATATGTGTTTTTAGGAGTGGTATGTTAATGAGTATATCAGATTCCGCAACACTTCTTGCTACTTGAATCTTTTTAAATTTCTTTGCCCGTGGGATTTCCATTTCTATTACACGATCCTTATTTAGGTCTACCAAACGAACATCTAATCTTTTCGCCAATTCATAATATCCAGTTGCCTCAAATACCCTTTTTGTATCCAACCCAATAGTTGGACCATCTCCAATAAGGATATCTTTACTGCCAGCCTCCCAGCATAATCTGACCACTGCCTCCACAACCCATGGATTTGTAGTTGCTCCACTCCTCCAATCCATATCTATGCACAAATTTGGTTTTATAAATACCGAAGCCCCTCGAGGTATTATCTCTTCTGTCCCACCAATTAGATCAATAGCCTTTTTAACAGCGGTTTCTATATTATTATCGATTTTTACGATCGATACCTTTCCCATCTATTTTATCCAGGAGTGCACCGGATCTTCACTAAACTTGAGGAATCGAGTATTGCCTGCTAATACCCAAAGGTAATAAAGTGAGTATCCAGGGGCTGCTACTACCGGATGGTAACCTTCTGGAATTATCACCACTGAACTGTCATGTACATAAAAGGTATTATCTACCTTTTTCGTAGATGTATAGATTCCTTGTATTCCAAATCCCTGTTTTGGGGTGACTTTAAAGTAATATAATTCCTCAAGACATGCCTCTTGTGGAAGGTTATTTTCATCATGCTTATGGGGTGGGAAACTTGACCAGTTTCCAGGAGGTGATAATGTCTCTCCTACAAGTAGAACTCTTGCTGGGAAATCTTCTCCTACGATATCCCTTACTTCCCTCTTGAAATTTTCTCTACCAACTGTTCTGCATTTGACCTGATTTGGTGTAATTAACTGTGGACTGTGGATTGTGGATTGTGGACTGTGGACTTCTCCTTTGCAAACAGCTATCTCTACATCACGTTCTCCAGTCACTGTATATGTTGTATTTTGCGGAATGTAAACGGCATACGGTAAACCAGAAAATACATCTTTTCTATAACCAACAGGATTCAAAATCTCTCCATCACTTTCTACCTTACATATTCCAGAAAGTACAACTAACACTAATTCACTATTCTTTGCCTTATCCTGATATTTCTCTTTGCTCCCAAGGCGTAATATACCAAATTCTATAATATTGAGCTTACTACTCTTAGGATTAACAATTGATGTATATCCATACCTCTCATGATATTGATATAAATACTCCTCACTCCTCACTCCTCACTCCTCACTACCACAAGTCCTGCATTTATATTCTGTGCCTGACGTCTGGTAGAATTCAGGTTATTATTATGGCCTAAAAAACTAAAACCTATTGAATTATGTCCTCTCCAGAAGGAAGAGCCTGTATCGTCCAGCTCTCCAATTGAGTGATACACCCTAAAAAGATAGGAATCCCTGATCTCTTCATACTCAATTAATGGAACAGAATAGAGTTTCTTTTTATCGGTGGCAATGGTTATTCCGTATTTTTTATCCGATATATCCACCCAACCTTCTGTAGCACCAAGACAGTTCATACAAGATACATCAAAATTTGCTGGTAGATTCTGCTTTATCGTCTTATTATGGGTAAAGTAGGTTTCCGAAATATCCCCTCCATTTACCACTGTATATCGAAGGGACTCTTTGTCAAATGCCCTTGGGTTAAGGGTTGCAATCCCTATTCTAAAGATCATAGGATGGATATCATTTAGATAAAATTGATAGACCAAATCAAGCCTTGAAATATTTGTATAAACGTAATACCTCTTCAAAAATGTACCAGGTGGAATGGATATTTCACATTCAATTGGAATCCTTATGGGGTAATCCTCTAAGGAGTCTGGAATATTAAAGATGGTGCGTTTGGTATCATTAAACTCCATCCCCTTAATATCTCTTAATATCAAACCACCTGAATAATAGTCGTTTGAATGGGCAATATGGTCGTAGTATAAAGGGGTTAAATAGCCAATAAGGATCTCTTTTGAGATATGAGGGAAGATTAACCTTCTTATATCTCCTCCTGTTTCTTGTGATAGTCTCAGGTGAACAAAAGGGGTCTTTACAGTACAGATATCTCCTTTTAAATCTATCTTTGCATCTTTGTAATCAATAGTCTTCTCTACAAATTCTCCTTGTTTTATCTCTCCACTTCGGAGAGATGGAAGTATAACTACCCGAGCCTTTCTTAAAGAGCCGTCTTTATAATACTCCTTTTCTTCAAGTTGGGTAGGGACCTCTTCTGAATCAAGAAGACAGATCAAATTCCGTTTAAATCTTCCTGGACGAAATCTCATATCAAATGGATATGGTTCTTGGTGCCAGTCATTGTTTGTAGCATTAATCAGTAAGAAATCCTTTTTTATTGGTACACGTTTTAGGATATCCTCCTTTATCCTTTTATACCTTGCTAAAGAATCACCCATCCTATTTCTAAAATCGATATATTTTTCATCAATTGTATTTGTCCTAAAATCTGATGAAAATAAGAAGTTTAGATCCCTCCATAAATTATCTGAACTTGAGGAATCATTAAATATCTGTTTAAGGCGTTCTAATCTTTTTATTCCTTGATAAAGCTGATAGCACTGAGAATTTATCTTAACATCATCCCGACCCGAAACAGCCCATCTCGCAACATTATAAAAATCTCTATTTTTACAAGGGATAGGACATTCTGGGGAATCTATACGAAGCTCTTCCTGGGGAGGGAAGATTTTTAACACCTCTTTGGGGGTGACTAATCTAAAGATATCTTTATTTGAGATATAGGTGAACAAGTCCCTCATTCTTTGAAACTCCTCTATAATAACATTCTTTATTCCAGGCCTATAACCAATAAGTTCCCAATCAGTACCATAAAGGATAAATGCACGATCTTCTGAAGAGGAATGGAGCTCATGGATACTTTTTAAGTAATCCCTAAATTTTATTCTTCCATGGATATATCGCTGAAATTTAAATGAGGTTAAGGAGGAATTCCAGATTAGGTTGATTTTTTCGCCGTACTGCCCCACCAAGATATTTGGTCTGTATTTATAGTGTAGGGGATAGGGATTATATTCAGAGGCATTATCCCAATCCATGATAATATTTTCATAGCCTGCTTTTAAATAAATGGAGATTAATCCAGGAGAATAGGTCATTTCGTTTAAAAAGGCAGTTTCAGGTTTCCTTCCTAAGATATTTAAGTAATCCATATTTCCAAGGCGTAGGTTTTTTATATTAACATCGGCTGGAATCAAAGGAAATATAGTCTGCGTAAACCCAGATCCGATTATTTCACATTTCCCATTTTCCCAATATTCCCTCAACTTTTTAACAAATGATGGATCAATCTTAGAGATAATATCTAAGGTAAAGGATGAAAATTCAAGGCCAAGCTTTATATCTAATTCATCCAAAAGTTCTAAGGTTGGCCAATAACAGTTATCAATAACAAAGGAATATTGATCCTTTGGGATTGAAGAAAAGGCAAGATTGGCATGAAATATAGTATAAAGATACAATCTTTTCATTATCTCCCCTTTGTTATTATCTTAATCATATCCCGGGCCTTTTCACATCTTCTGATTGCATCACTCCGGGTCTCTCCATAAGCAATTATATGTCCAGCTTTTCGCATATTATCAACTTGTTCCGTAACTACATCACCAATTTTCACATTTATAATAACATCTTTAACCCCTTGAAGATTCCGTGCCTTATCCACACCCGTAATTTTAATCACACGGCCTGGCTTAGGAATCAATGCCCTTTCACAAGCAGCATGGTTAAACCTTGGGGTTATATCCCTTATATCAAGCGGATTTCCTAAGGAGAGATCTATAACTGCCTTTATGCAATCCATCCCTGTAGCTAATGGAGCAGTTGCTTGGCAATGAAATCCACCTGATAAACGTGCAGCGAGTTCGCCTATCATAGCTCCATTTTTTGTCACCTTCATATCACATTTGGCAGCACCCCAGTCTATCCCAAGAGCCTGAATTCCAGTTTTCATCACCTCGAAGGCGTTATCAAGTTGTGAACTATGTAGCGAAGATGGAATGGTATGGCCAGTCTCCACAAAATAGGGCTCAAATTCTATTATCCTATCAGCTATAGTCAGGAGGTGTATTTCACCATTATACACAATGGTATCGATAGAGAGTTCTGGTCCTTCCATCCATTGCTCAATTATTACGGACTTAATATCTGACCATTCCAAGGCCTTATAGAATGCCTCAGAGAGTTGGTATTTGTCTTTCACACCCTTTACTCCTCGTGCCCCCATATTATCCACTGGCTTAACTACTAAGGGATATCCTAACTCCTCTCCTGCTTGAATAGCATCTTCGATCTTCTTAACCTCTCGAAAATCTGGAGATGGAACACCTCTTTCTTTGAATCGGCGTCGCATCTTTGCCTTATTGGTTGCAAGAAGAGCCACCTCTTCGGAAATCCCTGGTAGTCCAAGCTTTTTTGCAATTGCCGAAACAGTCCTTGAGCGATCCGTACCAATTGTTAAAACCCCATCTATTTTATATCTTTTAGCTGCATTGATCGATCCCGGAATATCTTTTGTTGAGACCAATTCTTTGTAGGTTGCAAATTTAAATCCAGGGGCTGCAGGATTGATATCAGTCGCTAATACCCGAAGACCCATACTGCGGGCCTTCTTTATCGCCGCAACCTGCATTATCCCTGCCCCAATAATCATTACTGTCTTCATTATTCAAACCAAAATGAGAAAAGCCGAGCCTCTTTTAGATAAAAGCGAAGTCTTATCCTCTTTCCCATCAAACGCTCTAATCCATCATTCTTCCAACGAACAAGCTCTCTTGTTGAATTAGAGGTTATTTCTCTACAATCCTCCTTCTTAAATCCTTTAATTACCTCGCCAGAAGGATTAAGCATCTCTACCCATAAGGCGCCATTTTCTGCATCTACATTCACAAAAAGGGAGCGTCCTTCAAATAAGATTGGTGTGGTGAGTATGAATCCGGAACTCAAAGCCCTATAAGACAAGAAACCATCCGTTCTCAGGCGCGCTAAGCCAATTGCGGCTTTTCTTCGGGAGCTATTATGTGGACCATCCCATCCACTATAGTAGATCAACAATTCCTCCCCTTTCTTAATGATTGGCTGATTTGGGGTATAAATGAGATGGGAATCAAAAGAGCCAGGTTCCCCAAGGGAGATAAATGGTTCATTTTTATTTACCCTTTCCCAATTTCTGCAATCCCGACTGAATATGAGTTCGATATCTGACGTTTGCGGTTCTGTATGATAGGTCCATAAGAAACCAAGGTATATATCCTCATAATTAAAACCACTCATTCCATAAAACTGAAGGTCTGGAGGATCAAGTGAATCGGGTTCGATTATTTTCTCTTGCTCACTCCAATTAATCGAATCTTCACTTTCCCTAATTGATATTACCCTTTTCATACCGGGAAGATTATCCTGAGGGTAATAGAATGAAGGATTGTGGAGCAATAGGGTTTGAAAACATACAAAGCGCCCATGCCTTTCATCATAGATACAGTTTAAGACATCGTTCGGCTCACAGAATACTGGATTTCCCGAATATTTTCTCCAATTTAATCCATCCTTGGAGAAGGCTACACATCCTCCACTTCTCCCTTTTCTACTGTCCTCCCAATAGATCAACCTGTACCTCTCATCCGAACTTTTGTCTTCCCCAGGGATTATTAAAACACTTGGGGTAAGCAAATTTCCAAATCCTTCACTTTTAAGTACGATGTTATTATCCCTTGAACCTAGGTATTCAATAATTCCTAAGAGAGGCCTTTCCCAGTTAATGCCATCTACTGAAGATGCATAACAGATTGTAATTCCCTCTTCTCCCTGAGCATCATACCACATCCGGAATTCTTGCGTTCTTTTGTCACGAGAGACAGTTCCATAAAGATAAACAATTTCTGTTTCCCAGGGAAGGGAAGGTTTAAGGATGGGATTATGTTCGGATTTTATAGGTCTGTGACACTCCCGGAATACCCCTTTTTTCTCATCAATTATTCCATCATCGAAGAAAAGATACCTACTCATGCCTTGCATATACCTCCATTGTATCACCTAACCCAAGATAGTTCGCAAGCCTTTTGTAGACCTCTTTTATTAAAATAAACCCACCAATCTTTCCAATTATCCTTTCTGGATGAACACCACCCTGTATAATTTCAAGTACAGAAAATCCAGCCTGCTTTAAGCACCTTCTGATTGTCTTTGGGGTAAAATCTACAAAATGGTCCTCTGGGTGAACCTCTAACCACCTTTTTCTTCTAAATCTACAAAAGGCACCACTGGCATTTGGTAAGGATAGAGCTATAATACCACCTGATTTTAAAAGGCTTCTCACCTTTTTTAATGTTTTTATAGGGTTCGGTAGGTGTTCATACACCCACCAAAAGGTAACTGCATCAAAGAAGTTATTTGGGTAAGAGACCTCATCCAGCGTTCCAGTTTTAACCGGAATGCCGAGTTCTGTCTTGGCATAATTTGATGCATATTCTGATATCTCAACTCCATACACCTCCCACCCTCTTTCCTTTGCTACTTCCAAATAGAAACCCAATCCGCATCCGACATCCAAAATCCTTCCAGGTTTTATATATTTCTCAATAGTTTGAAATCTACTCTTAGCAAATCTTACAATATTCTCTTTATCCTCAATATAATCCCTTCCATATTGATCCTTATAATTTTTGATAAAAAAGTCCTCTTCATATATCTCCTTTTCAATCTTTGGCTGAGGGCTAAGATATATCAAACTACAGTCCTTACACCTTACAATATTATGATCATCCTTTTGGCAAAGGATGCGGAAATTATTTCCTCCACACAAATGGCAAGCAATCTCCCTTTTCATATATCCTTGAACCTTTTCTGCGCATACCATCATCATATCCCCATATTAAACCTTTTCACTAAGTAGTCCACTGATTTCTTGATTACTCTATTAATCTTCCCTTTAGGTATCCCACCCCAGGTTACACGATTTATTATCCTAAACCCTAAATTTTTCAATAGATACAGCAATTAATCAAACTCTTCTAAATCATAACCATTACATACTAAATCTAAGACCTCTTTATCACTCCTTATATAATAAGCTTTCTCCTTCCTTCTTTTCATTAAGACCCATTTTAGCCTTTTCAATGCCAACCAAAAACATATCAAAAATCTTGGTTCTCTTTTAAATAGATCCCGTAGGATGAGTAATGGTAGGAAGAATAGGTGGGAGATAATAAGTTTCTTATCCGTTATATTCTTCCAAGTAAAAAGATATGAATTCCGACCAGATATCCTTTTAATCTCGAGGGCCTTGTATTGTTTAATGTTACCCTCCTCTCTATTATACATTATTGCTTTGGGCTCATAGATAATCTTCCACCCTCTTTTCCATGCCCTATATGAGATATCTACCTCCTCCCAATAAAATGGATGGTATAACGAATCAAATCCACCTAATTCTAAAAATTTCTCTCTACAGAAAGCAGCTGATCCACCTGATGCAAAAAGGGTAAGTGAGGTACAATTACATCTTCTATCCTCCTTGACAAAGAAATGTCCCCTTTTAATCTCTCCATATCTCCTTCCATAAAAGAATTTCCCATCCCAGGTTAATACCTTTGGCATAACCGCAAAGACCTGTTCATTCTCAAAATGGGCTAATAGAGGTGGTAATGAATCATTTTTCATCATTACATCATTACTTAACAAGATAACTATATCGAAACATGCCTCTTTAATTCCAATATTTACGGATTCGCCAAAGCCTAAATTTTTAGATGACTCTATTAACCTAATGCTTGGAAACCGTTCTTTTATAAACTCAGGACTTCCATCTGTAGAGGCATCGTCTACTATTATTACTTCATGTTCTTTACCATTATACTTGAGAGCCTCAAAAATAGTGGGTAATGTCTTTCCTAAAACCTCTTTTCCATTCCAGTTTGGTATAACAATACTAATCATTTCTTCTTATCTTATAGAAATCACAGTTTTTACAGATCTTAGAATGATTTTCTCTAAATTGATTAAAATTTTCTCCTTGCTAGATTGAATCCATATCTTCATTATAGAGATTACCTACTGAATATTTAGGCAGCAAACAACAAGGGGTTACATCCCC
Source organism: bacterium (assembly GCA_030017475.1). Taxonomy (GTDB): domain Bacteria; phylum UBA9089; class JASEIO01; order JASEIO01; family JASEIO01; genus JASEIO01. Next base: position 13,349 of record JASEIO010000031.1, read on the forward strand.
AAGCATATTAACATAGATATTATCAAAGAGTTCTACACATAGATTATTGGATATGATAAAATCTATCTCACTTTGTGTAAATCTATTTGGCAGAGATTTCCCGTAAAGAGAAAGATTGGTGGTTAAATCAACCCTGTTCCTTTTGGAATAGAGGTGGGCCTTTCTATAAAATTCATATTCTGAAGATACATCAGGCCTTTTTAGGTTATTGCTACTTATTAAGTTAAGCCTTTGGATATTTATAGAGGTAATATTATTTTCTCTTGCAAAATCGATTATTTGAAAGATATGAACCATATTATCCTTATGCAAGGTTACTTGTAGCCTCAAATGTGGCAGTCCATTTTTCCTAATTTTAGCCAAATAGATTATATATTCAATGACACGTTTATCAAAAGGATGTGCGTTAGGATTATTATGGGATTTTATATATTCAAGAGATACCTCCACTCGATCAATCCCTGAATCGACCAATCTTTTAATCATATCTTTATTTAACAGAAAACCATTGGTAGTAATATAACCCCTTTTTTTATGAGTCTTGCAAAAATCGATCATTAGAAAGATATCAGGATGAAGCAGCGGTTCTCCCCTTCCACCTAAATTTATCCAAGGAATTTCGGGAATTCGCTCTATAATCTCTTTAAACCTTTGAAGGTCCATATCCTTTGTCAATTCCTCTTTAGTAAAAAGCTTTTCTCTATTACACATTCCACAATTTAAATTACATCTATTGGTCACTTCAATCTGGCAGTTTAAAGGTATATCTCTTATAAATCTTTGATATTTACTCATTTTTCTTAACCAGATAATTTCCCAAAACCAAATGATCAATTCCTGAAGAGAGAAAGCAATTTATGGCATCCGAAGGTGTACAGACAATCGGCTCTCCTTTGACATTAAAAGAGGTATTTAACAAGACTGGAACCGAGGTTTCCTTTTCAAACTCCTTAATTAACTGCCAAAAGCGTGGATTTGTATCTTTTGATACAGTTTGAACACGGGAAGTCCCATCAACATGGGTTACTGCAGGGATTATGTGCCTCATATCTTCTTTTACCCGAAAGACTAATAACATAAAGGGAGACTTACAGTTGCAATCAAAGTACTTACCCACTTCCTCTTCTAAAACAGCTGGTGCAAATGGACGGAATTCCTCTCGGAATTTAATTCTCTCATTTACTATATCCTTCATCTCTTCTCTTCTTGGATCAGCCAATATTGACCTATTCCCTAATGCCCTTGGACCAAACTCCATCCTTCCCTGAAACCATCCAATGATTTTACCCTGAGATAGCAACTTAGCCGTAACATTCTCAATATCGTCTCTTTCCTCATAATCCAATCCCTTCTTTTCTATTGCCTGCCTCATTTTCGATTCACTATAGGATGGACCCCAATAGGCATGTTTCATTTGGAAACCTCTTTTATTTCCTAATAAGGTATGATAAATATACAGTGCTACTCCTAAAGATGTTCCTCCATCATGGGAGGCTGGTTGAATAAATATATCATGGAAAGGAGATTCTCTAAGGATCCTTCCATTCATTACACAATTTAAGGCAACACCTCCAGCCATGCACAGATTTCTCTTTTTGGTCAACCTATGCAAATAATTCACCAAGTGAATGGCTGTTTCTTCCAGAACCATTTGTAGGGATGCGGCTAAATCAGCAAACCTTTGTTGCATCTCACTTCCAGGAATCCTCTTTTCTCCGAATACCAAGATGAACTTTTGGGATACATAATTATTGAAATCAAAATTCTGGAATGTGAAGTAACTTAGATCCAGCTCAAACCCATCCTTTGTGAGTCTTACAATATTCCTGACCTTGTCATAATACCTCCTTGGGTCCCCATATGATGAAAGCCCCATGACCTTGTATTCATCACCCCATTCAAAACCAAGATACTTAGTAAACGCTAAGTATAGAAATCCTAAGGAATGAGGGAAATATATCCTTTTTAAGATCTTAATTTTGTTCCCCTGGCCCACTCCAAAGGCTGTAGTTGCCCATTCACCCATAGCATCAATAGATAGGATTGCCGCCTCTTCATAAGGGGATGGAAAGAAGGCTGAAGATAGGTGACTCGCGTGGTGTTCAATCAGATAAGATCTTACCTTTTCATTTAGATTGAAATTTTGCCGAATCACCCTGAGGAAGTTCCCATATATATGGATAAAATTCGATTGTATCTTAAATAGATTGAATGACCTTGGAAAGGACCTTGCAAAATAGACAGACTTCCTTAAAAAATTCAATCTATAATCCATATAGAAGCCGATATGTTCTATATCCCTTAATTCTATCCCCCCTTCCTTTAGACAATATCGAATCGAGTTTATAGGAAAGGCACGGGAGTGCTTTATCCTATCAAACCGCTCCTCTTCACAAGCTGCAATAAGTTCCCCATCCCGGATTAGTGAAGCCGATGCATCATGTTGGCCATAATATGTTAATCCTAAGACATACATATTAGTCCCTTGATGCCCGATACCCAATACCTGATATCCGTAGGAACAATGAGATGGTTCCAATTACTATAAAGTACCAAAGGTATCTAAGCAAACTTTGAGTTAACCCTCTAAGAAGGTTAAATAATATATCCCCAATCTTTAAGGGATAAAAGGTTTTCATGTAGGCATTAAAACCTATCTTGTATTTAGCTTTAGATAGGAATGCAAATATTTCTTGGGCCACAGTTTGGGTGCGGAGGGAATAGTAATAAGAGGGGACGATTACCATGTCAAAACCTTCCTCTCTTATTCTTCTTAGAACCCTAAAGCTAAATTTCATTCCTCCACTACCAATCGAAAGATTTGGGTGAACCTCCAAAATCTCTCTTCCTAAGAGTACAAAAGGTCTAATGGGTTTATTGTCAATCTCTTTCAATAAGTGGCTGAATTCCTTTTCTCGAATTGATGCTATAAGTAATATCCTATTTACCTCTCCAATTCCATTGAATAATCCGTGTACAATTTCGTATCTTTGCATTTTATTTTTTAGATATTGGTGAAATTTTTTATTTTGCAAATCTTTAATAAGGGCTTTGTCTATCTTAAAAAGATTAAAGAATCCATTACCATAGAGGAAGACCTGATTGATTAAGGGGTTTGCCTTTAGGTCATCAGCTACAGAATCTTGAGCCAAAACACTTATAGAGGCTTTAGGAAATCTTTGATTAAGGTCTTTAACAAGTTGGTTTACATGAGTCATATGGTGTGAACGGATAAGTAAGATCCTTTTTACAGATTGAGTTTCAATTTGAGGAAATGAGTAAAATGGAAGAGTTTCTTCTTGCACTTTTTCCGGAATCTCTATTAAGCCTCTCTTATCCTCCTTATATCTATAGATAGTTACGTCATTTATCCTTGTTTCCATGATGTAGTTATTGTTAATGACTTCATCAAGTGCTGGGAAGCCTTCTCTTCCTCCAGACAAACTTTTGGTTATAACGATGTACCTTGGATTCTTCTTTTCTACATCCCTTAATATTTCCTGTTCATAAGTTTTATTTCCTGCAATATGGGAATCACAAACGAATCTTGTAATGGATAAACGATTGGAAAGAAAGTAGATCTGTGCCGCACTATCCCAAACCAATATTCTTTCTTCTGGTTGAGTCCTTCCTTTGATATATTGAGCTACAGTATCCGAATATGTGAAGATCCCTGTGGGGAAATTAATGCCATCTGTTTGATGAAGACTAATCTCTTCGGGACTGTATCTGAAGTAAAAGTTAAAGCTGCTCTTAAAAGAATATATTGAAAGTAAGGCGATAGAACCTAAATTTAGAAAGTAGGGGAAATCTCCAATCCCATGTAGATTTAAGATAGCTACTAAACCAAGACCAGTAAAGATACTTAATGCTGGGAAGATTTGAATGAAGTATTGAGGGGAAAAGCGTCCACCAACACATATTCCTGCAAAGCAAGATAAAAGCCATAACATAAGAAAGATATTTACCCAAATAAGATAAGATTTTAAAATGAATGGAATGATTATAATTGGCATTATCCACAATAAACAGGTTTCTTTAAATATAGGTTTAAAGAACATCAAGAATCTCCATAGATACCTTGATTTTGGTATGATATTGATATACCTAAGATTATATTTAATTACACAAGAGACATAATCGGATAAAGTGCCTTTCCACCAAAAATAGATAAAGGGCATTAAATCTATTAATCCAAATCCTCCAATTAACCAGATATAACTCATCAATCCTTCTTTTTTAATCAAAAGGAAAAGTGCCATTATCCCTAAGTTAAAAAGGGCTACTGGTTTTATTAAAACCGAAATCCCATTTAAAAAACCAGCTCCTAATAAAAATAGAATACCTCCTTTATCAAAGTAAAGTAAAAATAGAAGATTGCTCAACACCATTGGGAAGACCATAAATGTTTCTGAATTAGAACCACTTCCTCTATGCATAGGTGCGCTGGAGAAGATTCCATAGATTAAGGCAGAAACATACCCTACCATATCACCATATACATATCGAGCCAAAAGGAAGACCGAAAATGTGGTAAGTAAGGCATAAAGACCAGTAAACAAACGAATTCTAAAAGGAGTCTTCCCAATAGTTTTTAATATAAAGGTATAGATTAGAAAAATAAAAGGTGGTTTATGATCCCATAGATCCCTATATAATCTTAATCCCTTAAGAATTCCCAAGCCAAAATAGGCATAAAGACCTTCATCACAATCAAGGGGAATCCTTAAAAAAGGGATCCTCGATAAGAACGTTATTAGTAAAATTGCACTTACTATCAAAATCATCCCGCCAAACCATCTCCTATCATCAAAATCTCCTCAATTCCCTTTTCATTCAAGATATACAGCAAAGAATTCTATGATCAACCGCATCCTGCTAAGGGTGGATTTACAAAGATGATATCAACCATTTATTTATAAAAACCCCTTAAAGAATTTATCCTAATTTTTATCAGTTCTATTAACATCTTAGCTCCATCAATAAAGATATTTAGTTTTGTTTCCCGGGAATTACGCCAAATAACTGGCACTTCCTTAATCCCAAGACCCCTCTTTTTGGCAATAAAAAGGAGTTCCGCATCAAAGCTGAAGCCTGAAATCCTTTGGCGAGAGAAAATCTCTCGAGCTGTCCCTCTTGTAAATGCCTTAAATCCACATTGAGAATCACGAATCCCTCCTATAACCAGTAATCGAACAAAACATCCAAATAGCTTCTCCATACAATGTCGAAATAAGGGTTGACGCACCTGCAAATCTGAATCTGGTAGGGCGCGAGAACCAATTGCCACCTCACATCCATCCCTCAGAGAATAGAGTAGTTTTTCAACCTCTTCTATTGGTGTAGAAAGGTCAGCATCAGAAAATAGAACATATTCCCCTTTTGAATTAAGGATTCCATTCTTTACTGAATATCCCTTGCCAGAATTTACTGAATTGGAGATGATTCGTAGACCATGGCATTTTTGTCTGAACCTATTTACTGCCTCGCATGTCCTGTCTTTCGATCCATCATCAACTACTATAATTTCATATTTATATGATTTATCAGCTAAAAAGCGGGAGACCTTCTCTAATGTTTCACATATTCTTCTTTCCTCATTATACGCAGGAATAATTATTGATAAAAATATTCCATTATTTTTGTGGCCCATAAAAAACCAGAATGTAGGTTATCGTAATTAACCAAGAATTCTAAGGATTAATTTTTTGTAAAGATAAAAGACCCAT
>JASEIO010000032.1 GCA_030017475.1 bacterium
TACCCTTTCACCAAAATTCAAACCGAAATATTAAGATATATAGGAATCTGTTTTTTACGTCCCATTAACTTGCTCTTTCTTAAGTAGGGGTTTTATACTTAGATATTCACGAAAATAGGCAAAAATTGACCCAAATGTTACAGCCAATAAGAATCCTACACTAAGATTTATGGTCTTTTTAGGTTTAATAGGCTTTCTTGGCACTTTAGCCTTTTCTATTATCCTAATAGGGTTACTTTTTATATCTTCTATAACACTTGTCCCTCTCAATTTATGCAAAAGTATATTATAAAACTCCCTATTAGAATTTACTTCGTTCTCCAGCCTCATATATTCATTTGTTTTTCTATCAAGCGAAGCAGCTCTTCCTTTATAGTCAACCAGAGTGTTGTATAAATATTCCTCATTTGCTTTTAAATTTCTATATTCTATCTCTAATGTCCCTATTATACCTTCGGTACCCCTTCTTATCCGTTCTTTCACTGATTTTAATTCTGCCTCTTTTTCTACTATCTTAGGATGTCTTTCCTTATATAACTTTTTTAGTTCTTTTAATTGTTCCTCTAAATCAATCTGTTGAAGATACAATCTTTGAATCTCAGGGTCATTTACAATTAATGGTGTAGCTTCTTTTCTATCTTCTTTTAAAAACTTCCTAAGTTGTAAAAGTCGTGCTTCTGCTTCTAATCTTTGAGTTTTTGCATCAAGATAAACAGCATTGATCTTCTCTAACTTCTTTGCCTCTATATCTTTTTCTGCATCTATAGAAATTATTCCTGTTCTCTCTTTAAACCTTTGCAATGCATCTTCAGATCTCTGAAGTTCCCTCTTAGCCTTTTCTACTTCTTTCGTAAGCCACTTAAATGTATCCCTTACATCCCCTCTGGTTGTATCTATATATTGTTCAATAAACACCTCAGTTAATCTATTAACAATCTCTGTAATCCTCTGAGGATTAGTACCATACATACAGATATCAACAATACTTGTTTCTTTTACTGGCTTAACAACAATTGCCTTTGTTATATCTCTAATTACCTTTTCGGAATCCCTATCTTCAGCCAGTTTCAGATCCTTAACTACCTCTTCAATCACATCGTGACGAGTTATCAACTCACAGATGGTTTGAAAATACGTCTTGCTTGGAATTGAAGTGGGCGAAGGATTGACCCCTTCAAATATAGGAGTGGCTTGTTCTCTAATTAATATCTTAGCCACAGCTTCATAGACTGGAGTTTGTAAAAATGTAGCAGCACAGGCAATACCCATAATGGTGATAAATAAGGTAATAAAGACCATTCTTCTTTTTAGAAGAATGTATAAATAATCACCAAGAAAGGTTTTTGGTTCCATAATCTCACACTCTCTATTCTTCTTATGTATATAATATAACATAATAATAAAAATCTTTCAATAAAAAAGTTGATAATTTTATCTCTTTTGTGTAAAATATTATCGATAGAGGGGATATATGAGTAATATTCTCGTTACGGGAGGAGCAGGGTTTATAGGTTCTAATATTACGGAAAGGCTTGTTATGGATGGACATAAGGTAAGGGTAATAGATAATCTCTCTACTGGAAGGATGGAGAATATCTCCGGCTTTTTGGATCGTATTGAGTTTGTAGAGGGTGATATAAGAGATCTTAAGGTTGTAAAAAAGGTAATGGATGGGGTGGAATTTGTTTTACATCAAGCAGCTCTACCTTCTGTTCTAAGATCAATTGAAGATCCAATAAGTACAAATGATGTAAACATTAGGGGGACATTAAATGTACTGGTTGCAGCAAAGGGTGCCAAGGTTAAAAGATTAGTTTATGCATCATCTTCTTCGGTTTATGGAAACAACCTTGTGCTTCCAAAAAAGGAGGATATGAAGGAAGAGCCAATATCTCCATATGGAATAACTAAACTTGTTGGAGAAAAATACTGCGAGGTTTTTTATCACGTATATGGATTAGAAACAATATCCTTAAGGTATTTTAATGTCTTTGGAAAGAACCAGGATCCTACTTCACAATATTCAGCAGTTATCCCTCGCTTTATAACTAAAATGCTTAAAGAAGAACAGCCTATAATCTATGGGGATGGAGAGCAATCACGAGATTTTACCTTTGTTGAAAATGTGGTATCGGCAAACCTCCTGGCTTGTTTTTCACCCAATGGTCAAGGTAAGGTTTTTAATATTGCCTGTGGAAAGAGGATAACTGTGAATGAATTAGTGAAAACCATAAATGAAATCCTTGAAACCAATATAGAACCGACTTATACTTCACATAGAACTGGAGATGTAAGACATTCCCAAGCCGAGATTTCTAAAGCACAGGAGGTTTTAGGGTATGAACCAATAGTTGACTTTAAAGAAGGGTTGAAAAGGACTATCGAGTGGTACAGAGATCAGATGTCAGAAATCAGATCTTAAATGATTATATTCTAATCCTCTGTCTTCTGTTCTTCTTTTGATGAACTAAATTGGGCTATTCTTTCCATGCCTAAGATTTTACCTTCTGGAAATATAGCTACGACTACTTCATCTGGTCGAACTGTACCATAAGGAGTAACCAAGAGTAATAGACTTAATTCAAACCTTCTTGGTGTCTTGTTTATCTGTATATCTTTAACAAATTCTCTAATATTTATCTCCTTTATCATACCTTCTCTTTTTCGCTCAATCCAAGCCTCCTTCTTACCTAAAAATTCATCCAATCTTTTCTTCAATAAATCTTCCCCCAAATCAATCTCTATATATCCCTTATATAAACTATTTTCTGTAATCTTTGTCAATGGAAGGTCCGTTTTAGTAAGTAATTTTACCTCTAAAACAGTGATCCCTTTCGGCAATTCATGATTAAGGGCTGTTTTTAATAAATCAGGATTCATAGGTTTAATCAATTCTAAATCTGCAAACTCCTCCTTACTTGTTATTCCAACCCGTAATGGAGGTGAAAACGAAATCTTTAGATGAGGACTAAACCCCTTGGTTACCGCTACGGGAATTTTAGCCCGCATTAAGGCTCGATAAAATGTCCTTATTAGATCCAAGTGGGAGATGTATTTCACCTCCTCTTCCTTAGTAAATCTCACCCTTATTTTCTGGGTGATGGGTAATGGGTGGTGGATGATGGGTGATAAATGTTTGGTGCTGGGTTCTTGATATTGGACCATAAGGTCTGAATCCTGAACTCTTTGGTGTGCGGTCTTATTACATACCCCACACCCGACACATACATCTTTACAATCCGGGGTTTCAATCCCCTGGTAAGCCTTATTCCACTCGTCAATCAAGAATTCCTTATCTACAAAGGTGTCAATGTGATCCCAAGGGAGGATTTCACTTGATTCCCTTTTTCTATTGGCATAAAATTCTGGCTTTATCCCACTTATTAAAAAGGCGTGCTGCCATTTTTTAAGATCGAGATAATCTGTCCAACCGTCGAATTTACAGCCTAACCTATATGCATTTAATAAAACGCACCCCAATCTTCTGTCTCCTCTCGAAAATACCGCTTCTAAAAAGGAAAGCCTTGGATCCTGCCAACTAAATTTGAAATTATATAATCTCCTTTTTAGATAATCCTGCCTTTCAATTAATTTCCCTAATCCTAATTGAGGTTCCCATTGAAAGGGAGTAAAGGGTTTTGGAACCCAGGGTGAAACACTAATCTTAAGCGATTTCCCTTTTTTATCCATCTTTAAGATGAGATCTACGATTCCGTCTAAATCCTCTTTTTCTTCCGTAGGTAAGCCAATCATAAAATATAACTTAATTAAATTCCAGCCAATTTTACAAGTGGATGAAATAGATTCCAATATCTCATACTCATCTATGTTTTTATTAATCATCCTTCTTAATCTATCTGTTCCTGCTTCAATGGCTAAGGTTAATCCCGTCTTTTTAATCATAGCCACATATCTTACTAAATCGAAGACCTTCTCATCAACTCTCAATGAAGGTAAAGATATACCTATCCCCCTTTTTTTAAATTCTTCAGAAAAATAGGCTATCAATTCAGTAATAGAAGAATAATTAATGACATTTAATGAAAGGAGGGAGAGCTCTTCATATCCAGTAGAATTAATTATCTCCTTTCCATATCCTTTTAGGAGAGAAAACGACCTTTCCCGAATTGGTCTATAAAGCATCCCTGCTTGACAGAATCGACATCCTTTACTACACCCTCTTTGTATCTCCAAACAGGCTCTATCATGAACAATCTCCATAAAAGGTACTATCTGTTTTAATGGGTAAAATGAATCATCAAGATTAGATACAACCCTTTTCTTTATTTTACCCGGAACATTTGAAGATCTTGGATAAAAACTCCTTATGGTGCCATCTCGGTTATACTCAACACTATATAAAGAAGGTACATAAACACCTTGAATCTGTGATAATTCACAAAGAAGTTTATCTTTGGGTTCCTCTTTATATTCTTTATATTTATCAACCAATTCTAAGATAATTTCCTCCCCTTCTCCGATGCAAAAGGCATCAATAAAATCTGCTAATGGTTCAGGGTTGTATGCAGAAATTCCTCCAGCTATAATCAGAGGAAAATCTCTATCTCTATTTTGAGCGTGAAGCGGAATCTTGGCTAAATCTAACATATTTAATACGTTGGTATAGGTCAATTCATATTGCAGACTAAATCCTACTATATCAAATTCTGTAATCGGTGTCTTTGATTCCAAACTGAATAGTGGTATCCCTTCCTTCCTCATCTCTTCTTCCATATCGAACCAGGGGGCATAAACCCTTTCAGCCAAACAATCCGATCGATTATTCAATATATGATACAAGATTCTCAAACCCAAGTGACTCATACCCACTTCATAAACATCTGGAAAGGCTAATGCTACCTTTACATCCACCTGATGTGAGTCCTTATGAATACTATTTACCTCATTTCCTAAATACCTGGTTGGTTTTGAAACCTTAGGCAAAATGGGTTCAATATTGACTTCCATACTGCAGAATATATCAAATAGATGGATAGAAATCAATAACAAAAATGGGGAAGAAAATATTGGACGTAGATTGACGCTGATTAACAGGATATACCTATGCTATCACAAAATTATCTTGACTTTTTTTCCTAATGCTGTATAATCCATAGTATCTTTGAGAAAAAGTTTTTCTAAATCCTGCTGTCAAAATAATTGGTTTGAGCAGGTGGGAGATGGAGTTTAAAGCCGTAAGGGGAACAAAGGATATTTTGCCAGATACGGTAAAGGTTTGGCAATATATAGAAGGGAAGGCCAAGAAGATATTGGAATGCTATGGTTATCAAGAAATCAGAACCCCTATATTTGAGGAGACAAATCTTTTTGTAAGAGGTATTGGAGAAACTACTGATATTGTAAGTAAAGAGATGTATACCTTCTTGGATAAGAAAGGAAGAAGTCTGACCTTAAGACCTGAAGGGACTGCTCCTGTTGTTAGGGCATATATTGAACATAGGTTAGATACAAGAGGTTCTCCTATTAGATTGTATTATTTTGGTCCTATGTTTAGATATGAAAGACCACAAGCAGGGCGTCAAAGACAATTTTGGCAATTAGGGATAGAGGTATTGGGTACATCTCATCCTTCGATAGATGCAGAAGTTATTGATATGACTATGTATTTATTGCAAGAATTAGGCTTAAACGAGTTAGAGGTACAGATAAATTCTGTTGGTTGTGGAGTTTGCCGACCAAGATATAAGGAGGCATTAATCCGATATCTCAGTCCGTTTTTTAAAGATCTGTGCAAGAGCTGTAAAGAAAAGCTTTCGCGTAACCCAATGAGAATCTTAGATTGTAAGGTGTGTTTCGATCTAAAGATCTCTTCTCCAGTTATGATTGAATTTTTATGTGACAGATGTAAGGATCATTTTGAAGGAGTAAAGGAATATTTAGATATGTTAGAGGTTACGTTTATTCTTAAGCCACATTTGGTAAGGGGTTTGGATTATTATACCAACACCTGTTTTGAGATAATTGACAAAAACTTAGGAGCACAAGATGCTGTTTGTGCAGGAGGTCGGTATGATGGATTGGTGGAAGAATTTGGAGGAAAGCCTACTCCGGCATTTGGGGCATCCGCTGGAATAGAAAGGATTATTGTAGCCTTAGAAAAGCAAGGGGTAGATGTGCCGAGCTCAACAAAGGTTGATGTATATTTTGCTACTATAGGTTCTCGGGTTAAAAAGAAGGTCTTTTCTTTGGTTAAAGATTTGCGGAAGAAAGATATATCAACTATATTTGAATGGAATGATAAAAGTTTAAAGGCCTCTCTTAGAGAGGCAAATAGGTTACGCTCCAGGTTTGTAGTTATTATTGGAGACACTGAATTAAACAGAAATCAGGCTATCCTGAAAGACATGGAAACTGGGGAACAAAAAGAGATATCATTGAGTGGATTAGTAAATGTAATCAGTAATCTTTTACGAAGAGGCTGTAAGTAGTAAGCCATAAGAATTAGGTATAAATTAAGAAAGAGCTTACTGCTTAATCCTTACAGCTTATAGCTTTAGGAATATGAAAAGGACTCATAATTGTGGAGAGTTGAGACTTGAGAATGTTTCGGAAGATGTCACATTAATGGGGTGGGTCAATACAAGGCGCGACCATGGAGGATTGGTGTTTATTGATTTAAGGGATAGGTCAGGGGTGGTTCAGATAGTATTTAATCCAAAGATAGATACAATCTCCCATGCTAAAGCCCACGCCTTGAGGAATGAATATGTTATCGAGGTAGAAGGAGTAGTACAGGCACGACCCAAAGGAACTATTAACCCAACGATCCCTACAGGAGAGATTGAGGTAATGGTACATAGGTTAGAAATTCTCAATACATCCTTGCCTTTACCTTTTTCTATCTCTGAAGAAACTACGGTTTCTGAAGATATTCGTCTGCGATATAGATATTTAGATTTAAGAAGGTCTGCCTTACAGAGAAATCTTATCTTGCGACATAATATCTATCAGGAAATTAGGCGATTTTTGAGTGATGCAGGATTTGTTGAAATAGAGACTCCCTTTTTAATCAAATCAACCCCGGAAGGCGCCCGAGACTATATCATCCCAAGTCGTGTTAATCCAGGTAAGTTTTATGCCCTTCCTCAATCCCCGCAGCTCTTTAAACAGATTTTAATGGTAGCAGGGTTTGATAAATATTTCCAGATCGTTCGATGCTTCCGCGATGAGGACTTAAGAGCTGATAGGCAGCCAGAGTTTACCCAAATCGATTTAGAGATGTCCTTTGTAGATGAAGAAGATATCTTCTGCCTTATGGAAGATTTAATGGCTCATATATTTAAAAAAGGTATTGGGGTAGAAATCCCTCGTCCCTTCCCAAGACTCACTTTTCAAGAGGCAATGGATAGATTTGGGACAGATAAACCAGAGACGAGATTTGGTTTAGAATTGATAGATATAACAGATCTGGCCCAGGAAAGTGGATTTCAGGTTTTTAATAAGGTGGCAAAAAGTGGGGGAAAGGTTAAAGGGATTAGGGTAGAAGATTCACTATCAAGATCCGAGATTGACAATTTAACCTCATTTGTCTCCATATATGGGGCTAAGGGATTAGCCTATTTTAAGGTGCTTGAAGGTAATTTGGAATCCCCTATAGCTAAATTTTTCTCCCAAGATTTACAAACCAAGCTCCTTAAAAGAATGGGTGCAAAATCAGGTGATTTACTTCTTTTTGTGGCAGATAAATCCTCTATTGTAGCTCAAAGTTTATCCGCCTTACGTCTGTATCTTGGGAAAAAACTTAACCTAATCCCGAATTCTGGATTTAGCTTTACATGGATTACCGATCCACTCCTTTTTGAATATAATGAGTCGGAGAGGAGATTGGAATCGATGCATCATCCATTTACCCATCCACGACTTGAAGACATCCCTTATTTAGAAACTTGCCCAGAAAAGGTTCATGCTAGGGCATATGACCTGGTTTTAAATGGGGTGGAAATCGGTGGTGGTTCAATTAGAATACATACCACGGAATTACAAGAGGAAGTATTTAAGATACTTGGTTTACCTAAAGAGGAGGTAAAGAAAAGGTTTGGATTTTTATTAGAGGCATTATCCTATGGTGCACCACCCCATGGAGGGATTGCCATTGGATTGGATAGATTACTACGGATTATCCTCAACTGTAATTCTATAAGAGAGGTAATTGCCTTTCCTAAAACCCAATCCGCTACCTGTTTGATGACTGATGCCCCATTTGATGTTGACTCCAAACAACTGAAAGAACTACATATAAAATTAGATCTGGAATAGTTTTTCGAGTATTCCAAAATTACCTTGCAAATACAAATGTATTAAAATTAAAACTTCAAGCTATAAGAAAAGGGATGGCAAGGATTATTAGAGAGATTGAGATGAATGGAAGAGATTATGGATGAATTGATAAAGGAAAGGTATAATAAATTAGAGAATATAAAGAATAAAGAGATAGAACCCTTTGGAAGGAGATATGAAATAACTCATACTGCGTTATCTATTTTAAAAAACTTTAAGGATGGAGAACGTGTTAGTTTGGCTGGAAGGATAATCTCTTTTCGATCTCATGGTAAGGCGAGCTTTGCCCATTTAAAGGATAGAACAGGAAAAATACAGATTTATACCAAGTTGGATATATTGGGAGAAGAGAATTACCTGCTCTTTAAACATTTAGACCTCGGAGATTTTATCGGGGTAAAAGGTAAAACCTTTAAAACAAGAACAGGAGAAATAACCATTCTAATAGAAGAATTCTCATTCCTAACCAAGTCGCTCCGCCCTTTACCTGAGAAGTGGCATGGTTTAAGGGATGTAGAGATAAGATATAGAAAGAGATATTTAGACCTATTGGTCAATCCTAAAGTAAAAGACACATTTATCATGAGATCTAAAATTATTCAGAAAATAAGGGAGTTTTTAGACAGACAGGATTTTTTGGAGGTAGAGACACCTATGATGCAACCAATTCCTGGTGGTGCAGTAGCAAGACCATTCTCTACCCATCATAATGCGTTGGATTTAGATCTATATTTAAGGATTGCCCCTGAATTATATCTAAAAAGATTGGTTGTTGGTGGATTGGAAAGGGTTTATGAATTAAATAAGAGCTTTAGAAATGAAGGGATCTCAACTAGTCATAATCCAGAATTCACTATGCTTGAGGTATATAAGGCCTATGCGGATTATAGAGATATGATGGTGTTAACAGAGGAGATAATCATTTATCTTTTAAAAGAGCTGTTCGGAACTTTAAGGATTTCTTATCAAGGAAAGGAGATAGATCTTTCCCCTCCTTTTAAGAGGATAACCCTATTCGATGCAGTTAGAGAATATACTGGAGTGGAGGTTTCGGAGTTTTCTGATTTAAGAACCCGTTTAGGGATGGAATTTGAAGAGGATGAAACAGATGATGAGGTCTTAAACGACATCTTAGATAAGTATATTGCTCCACGCCTTATTCAACCAACATTTATCCTTGACTATCCAATCTCTATCTCTCCCTTAGCTAAGTCTAAAAAGGATAATCCTGATTTAGTAGAAAGATTCGAGTTGTTTATTGCCGGAGAAGAGGTAGCTAATGCCTATTCTGAGCTAAATGACCCTATTGAACAAAGACGGAGGTTTTTAGAACAAGACAAGATCGATCCTGATTATATTGAGGCATTAGAGTACGGTTTACCCCCAACTGGTGGATTAGGTATAGGTATCGATAGATTGGTTATGCTATTTACCGATTCCCCTTCTATAAGGGATGTAATCCTTTTCCCACAACTAAAACCAACGGGAAAAGGGGGATAATATGGAAGGGCATCCTTTAGGAATAGAGATTCCCCGCGATAAACTCATCCATCATCTTCTTAGCTTTATAACCCGGATATTGAATAGGTGGATGCTTCATCGTATACGCAGATACAGAAATAAGTGGGCCACTTATCCCTCTATCCAGCGCCAGCTTACAGCACCTTATCGCATCAATTGCCACACCAGCTGAATTTGGTGAGTCTTCAACAGATAATCTCAACTCCAAATTCATAGGAATGTCTCCAAAGCCCCTTCCCTCCATTCGGATAAAACATACCTTATTATCCTTCTGCCAAGGGACATAATCGCTTGGGCCGATATGGATGTTTTGGGATTCTAATGGCTTAGCAAGTTGCGACTGCACTGCCTCTGTCTTAGAGTTCTTCTTGGAATTAAGTCGGTTGCGTTCAAGCATATTGAGAAAATCGGTATTGCCACCAGTATTTAGCTGATATGTCCTTTCTAACTTCACTCCCCGGTCACTAAACATCTTGGTCAATACCTGATGAGTTATTGTAGCGCCAACCTGTGATTTTATATCATCCCCAACTAAAGGCAAGCCCTTTTCTACAAATTTACTCTTCCAGTTTTGGTCAGAAGCGATAAATACAGGGATACAGTTAACCAAAGCAACCCCAGCATCTAAACAGGCCTGGACATAGAAACGGGTTGCTTCCTCTGAACCTACAGGAAGATAATTGACCAAAATCTCAGCGCCGCTTTCTTTAAGCTCTTTAACTACATCACAAGGCGACTCATCTGCCACTAAAAAGGTACACTCTTCAGGATAATCCTTCATATGGGAGGCTACGCCATCTAAAAGATTTCCCATCTTAACTATTACGCCATTATCAGGCATGTCGGAACAGAATATCTTGGTGCAGTTTGGTTTTGCAAATATCGCCTCATTCAATGGCTTGCCAACCTTTCGCTTATCAATATCAAAGGCAGCCACTACTTCAATATCCCCTACCTTATACCCACTAACATCATAGTGCATTAAGCCAACAACCTTTTCTTCTTGTGAATCTTTATAGAACTCTATTCCCTGCACTAGAGAACTGGCGCAGTTTCCCACTCCTACAATAGCAATCTTGATTCTTCCCATGTCTTACTCACCTCTTTAGAAGATTTAATATTCTATCAAGGTTTAAAATAGTGATTCAAAAAGCTTAATAAACTTTTTGGCAATCTCAATCGATGAATTCGCCTTCACGAATTCCTCGGCCGTCCTTAAAACGGACTTAACATTCTCCCTTTCCTCAAATACATCTTCAAGCACATCAGAAAGACTTGAATATTTTAAGACCTCTTTATCAAAGGTAGCAAAGAAGTTGGTATCATAGGCGAGGATTGGCCTGCCTGCTCCTAAACAGAGATATGCAGTTGAAGGAACAACCACTGCCTCAGCCGAATCTTTATGGATTAAAAGACAGTCCGAAGCATGTAGGTATGTATAAAGCATATTAATGGGCAATTTCCCATCCCTTAATTCAATAAATTTATATTTTATCCTGGCTGTATCAAATAGATCAAACCACTCCTTGATATGGGTTAGGGTAAGGAAGATAAGTGGGTATTTTTTACTTACGCGTTCTATCGTCGGTAAAAGATGAAGGTGGCGATATATCCCGATACCATAGTTAAAGATTATCTTTTTATCAAGTGGCAGATTCAGGCGGATACGGGCTTCTTTTTTATCTCCAGGTAACAAAGGATGGCAGGGATAGGGGATTATATGTATCCTATCCTCAGGGTAAATCTTACAAAGAAATTCTCTATATCGTTCGTCAAAACAGACAATGGCATCCCAGTCGAATCTATAAAATATCGGATCCCTGGGCGGCTTACCCTCATGGACCACAAAAACGGTCTTAGATCTTTCTTTTATCCGTGGATAGACCTTAAGTAAATCTTCCATTGGCAGTATCTCAAGATTTTGCACTACAAAGAGATCATAATTGTCTTCTAGAAAAGGTGTAGGATTAAAGAAAAATCCCTCCTTCTTTTTTGGAAGCCTATAGCATCTCAAAACATAGGGTTCATCCTTATCAGTCTGATAGTCCTCATATTCTACAGGCGCTAAAACCTTAAGATTATGACCCATCTTTACAAACGCCCTTCCGAGAAGTTCCGCATGGGTAGAGACCCCGCAGGGGATATTCCAGCGACTCATCATTGTAATCCTCATTTTGGCTCTCCTTTACCCAGTTAGAAATCCTTGCCTTCGGTATCTTATCTCTAACGGGGTTTAGTTAAAGAGTTTCAACAACCCCTCTTTTTCTATAGTAGCTACACAAACTACCTTGTCCGCCGCACCGTAATAAATGAAATAGGTCCCTCCAACCTCACACGCACCACAGCCAAATACCACCTGATGTACCTCTCCACGCAGTTCATAATTCTCCTCAGGCTCAAGGATTGGCTCAGGGTGTCTATGTAGTAACCTCCAAGGGTATTTTAAATCAAATAATGCCACCCCTAATCTATATGTTGCCCTTTCGTCAACACCGTGATAGAGAAGTAACCACCCTTTCTC
The DNA here is from genome assembly GCA_030017475.1 of bacterium. Taxonomy (GTDB): domain Bacteria; phylum UBA9089; class JASEIO01; order JASEIO01; family JASEIO01; genus JASEIO01. Next base: position 12,341 of record JASEIO010000032.1, read on the forward strand.
TGTCTTTAAAGGTGGGCAGCCTGCGCCAATGGTCACTCCATCCCAGTTTCCAGGCTCAGGTGCCATAACCTTTCTCTGATCATACCAGTTGATTAAATCGTCCGAATAGGCGATCCAGATACTTAAGGGTTTTTCATCCATCGGCCTGTGGAACATTACATACTTACCCTCAATCTTTTCTGGAAAGAGGACTGCATCTTTATTATCTATATCAGGGAATATTACTCCCATCCTTTGCCAGCTAATAAAATTCGTTGTAGAGGCCAAAGCCACCCTTACCCCGACTTGCGAATAGGCGGTGTAGGTCATATAAAACCTATTGCCAAGCCTTACAACCCTCGGATCTTCACAGCCTCTTGTTTCTAATCTTCCTTCTGGGGAAAAGACAGCCTTATCCAGTCGAAAGAAATTAAAACCATCTGAACTTACAGCATAGCCTATTCTGGAGATATCATCTACTCCCATAGCCCGGTAGAACAAATGAAATAATCCATTTGTGTATATAGCTGTAGGATTAAAGACAAGCATCGATTCCCATTCATTCTCAACTTTGGGCCTTAAGATAGGATTGCCCTGGTAACGTTTTAGTCTCATTTTGCCCCACTCTCATATATGGCAAGACACGTAAGTCTATCCGCTGCACCATAGTAGAGAAGCCATCTATTCCCATCCGTAATAAGTCCTTCGGCAACTGCATGATTACCCGTGCCAAACTCCTTTCCATAATTCCGGGAAGACAAAAATATTGGTCTATCTGTCCTCTTAATAACCTTTGTCGGTTCATCTATCGAGAATAATATTCCACCCGGCTTATAAATACTGTCTTCTCCCCAGCCGTTATAGATAAAGAGGATCCCCTCTTTTAGCAAGATAGGGCTTGGACCTGGTTCCACCCCTTGATAATCAAAATAACCTTTACGAGGCACTACCACAGGCTCATCCTGTGGTTCATACCAGTGGAAGAGGTCTTTTGAATAAGCTATTCCAATAGCCGTTTTCCAAGGTCTTTCCTCTCCCATAAAATACATAACATATTTTCCATCTATCTTATCTGGAACAATAACACCTGCCTTTATCTGGCCGCTATTCCATCTTCCTTCCTTTGGTTGGAGAATTGAACCATGTTTCTCCCAATGTAAGAGGTCACGTGAGGTCGCAAGACATATATTTCCTACATTATATCTACCACTATTTCCAACATAAGTGAGAAAATATGTATCCTTAAATCTCACAACCCTCGGGTCTTCGCAGCCAAACCTATCAAAATCCGAAGAAGGTACTATTACTGGTTCAGGGTGCAAGCTAAATTGGATGCCGTCATAACCTCGGGCAAGTCCTATCGTTCCTGTTCCACCGCCTTCTCCTTCAGCCCTAAATAGCATAAAGAAATCTCTACCTTCTTTAATCACCGTAGGATTATATGCACCTTTTGAGGTAAACCCTTTCCCAGGACCTAAAATTGGGTTCTTTGAATAATCCACAAATGGTCCGATTATAAAATCTTTCTTACGCATCTATCTTGCTCTTAAAACCTCAATAAATAGCCCTATATACCTTTTGGCAATTTCGTCAGGTGAATTCATTAACACAAACCCTTCTGCTGCGTCTTTGATTCTTTTATACGGCTCTTCATCTTCAACTAATTCAAGTAGCTTCCTATTTAATTCCTCGGCATCTCCATAACGTATCACCTCATTCTGCAGAGGATGAAAGAAATCCGATTGCTTTGGAACAAAGATTGGGCAACCACAACCTAATGCCTGAAAGACAGTTGATGAAACAACAGCACGATAACGACTCTGGAACTTATGAAAAATAGCCGCATCCGAGGCAAAGAGATAGTCATCAAACCTCTCACGGGATAAGACATCCTCTCTTCTAATAATCATCCAATCAGGAGATGAGGTCTCTTCAAGCATCTGGTATTCTTTGGAGACGACATGTAGAAGCACCGCCTCATCTTTAATCTCCTGAGGTAGGTATCGAAGATAGGAATGATAGCCGCGCTGGCCAAAGGAGTAGATGATTTTTTTATCCAATGGAAGCCCTAACCTCTTTTTTGCCTCAAGCTTGTCCCCCCTTCTTACTCCAAAACAAGGAAAAGGGATAAACTTAGCGTCAGGATAGACCTCTTTTAAGAATTCCTGCCACTTGTCGAAATAGACTACCTTATCCCAGTCAAATTGATAAAACCAGGCTTCATCAGGCAATCTATTCTCATGAACTATATGTATTGTCCTTGCCCGATCTTTAATCAACGGGAATATCTTGGCCAATTTCTCTACCGGAAGCATCCTTAGATCCTGGACTACGAAGATATCAAAGTCTGAGGTTAGAATAGGCCTTGGGTCTAAAAAGTTCGTCTTGTCTTGAGTTCCAAAACATCTGATAACATAATCCTCATCTTCTCCAGTAAATCCTTCCCCATGGAAATCATCCTTTATGAAACTGAATACGGTTAACCTGTGTCCCATCTTTATCCAGGCTCTTCCCAATGGTTCCGCATGTACAGCTACTCCACTATCTGTGTTCCAGGCACCCATCATAGCGATCCTCATCTTATAGCCTCCTCGGATTTTCTGAAGATTTCAGGGTTATCTCTTTTCACTACCTTCTTTTCTAACAAAGACTGAAATAGGTCAATATATTGATTGGCTATAGATGTAGCTGAATTTCTCATTAAGAAATCCTCTAAACTTCTCTGCCAGTTATAAAATCTTGGCCCTCGATTTAGGATCTCTATTAGATTATCTTCAAATTCCTCAAGATTGGTATAGGTAAGGACTACTCCATCCATATTATAGAAATAATTTGACATTAAAGCTAAGATAGGGCAATAAGAGCCCAGGCATTGATAGGCAGTAGATGATACTACAACCCCAGAAGGGGATGGGCGATGGTAAAGTAGTACATCTGATGCGTGAAGGTAACTATAAAGCCTCTCTATATCTGGTGCCTCTTCTCTAATTAAAATCTCTAAATGACCTCTCTTGAAGTCCTTTATTTGATCCAAATCCCTCTTTGAGACAACCAAAACGAGAATGGGAAAACGGCGGCTGATATTCTCTAAGGTTGGTATAAGTGCTATATGGTCCTTAACCGCTCTTTGTCCAAAAAGAAGGAGGATATATCTATCCTGAGGAAGATCTAACTTCTCTCTTTCCTTAAACCTATCTCCACACCTTTTGGGGTGACAAGGATATGGTATAATATGAAGTTTTTCTTCAGGGAAGCCTTTTCTTAAAAAATTGTAATACCTATCATCAAAGCAAACTATCGCGTCCCAATCAAACTGATAGAATGAAGGGTTAGATGGAAGTCTATTATGATGAATTATAGTTACAGTCCTTGCCCTTTGTTTAATGAGATGAAATATCTTTGCCAGTTCATCCTGAGGAAGCATCCCCAGATCCTGGGTAATGAATATATCATAATCTGCTTTAAGGATAGGCTGGACATCTAAAAAGGGAGGTTTTGCTTGTGATGTAGTAAAGCAGCGAGATACGTAATCCTCATCCTCACAAACAATGGCCGTTCCATGAAAATCAGTTTTAAGGAAGGAGAAGACAGAAAGCTGATGTCCCATCCTTACCCATTCCCTTCCGATTAACTCGGCATGGATAGATGCCCCTGAGTCCTGATTCCATGCAGACATCATCCCTATATCCATTTACTCGCCACCTTATATAAATCTTTCCTTTTGTTTCAGAGCTATCTTTATAGTCTCAGCCAATAAAGGCAAGGGATCTATATGTCGCTTTTTTGAGGCGACAAATTTTACTGCCTCTGTATAATCAAAACCGATACTACACAGATAACCTATAACCACAGATACAGATCTTCCCGCGCCATATCTACAAAAAACCAATATCTTATCTAAAATTATATTCTTATCTATCCAGTTAATCGCCTTAAGCATCATTTCTACAGGGACACGTGACCCATCCTGCAGAGGAATCTTATAATATTTCTTGACAGGTTTATATAATTCAACGTCATCTGCCACATTAAGAAACGCGGTTATCTCACTTGGTGGATTTTCTGCATCACCGATGTTACCTAATGCTAAGTTTTCTAAGATAAAGACCATTGTAAAACTTAGATTCGGTCAAGAATAGGTAGCTTACTTCCAGACCGCAATACCTCTTCTAATAAGAGATGCTTCTGAGCCTGAATCTCGTAAGAAAAGTTTTGAGCATAGCGCCAACTCGACCTCAGTGCCCTTTCCTTCAATTCAGGTTTTAATGTGAGTATCTCTATCTTCTCTGCCAGCTCTTCCAGGGTGCAAGCTCGTGGAAGTCCAGAAAGCCTTAAAGTCTCCCCTATCCCTTCAATATTTCGACCAACTACAAAAGTTCCTGCACCTTGAGCATGTGCCATTCTTCCTGACTGGGTAGCGTTATGAAACCAAAATATGGCAAAGTCTAATGCCTGAAAGGCAAAGGGAAAGATTTCTTCAGGGATATAATCTTCAAAGAATAGATTTCTTCTTCCATCGTGGATAGACTTTAGTCTTTCTAAAATGGGTAGACCCTCCTCCATCTTTTTATCCTTTCTCTTTTGAATCCTTCCAATATAGATAGCGATTACCTTATAGGTCGGAAGTCTTGCCTGAAGGATCTCACCAAGCTGGTAAAGTCTAAGGGGATCCTTATCCTTGGTGATAAATCCAAAGCTACCCAACAAAATTACCTTATCTAAAAAAAAGAGATCCTGCAGGGATTTGAGTTCTTCCTTTTGTGTTTGAGAACTTGCCCGATTAATCAAATAACTCAAGAGTTTCTTCCTTGCTTCCTCTTTGTTAACCTCAGGATAAAGGTAAACCCCATGCCTTAAAACTACTACCTTATCTTTATATTCAGGAAATGTACTAACGACTGCCTGATAAGCTCCATTAGTAAAGACTGTTATGGCGTCGACTAAAGGAAGAATTTCCTCAAGAAGCCTTTTTTCCTTTTCCTGTAATCCATAAGGTGTCTCATCGGATTGGAAATGGATGGTATGAAGACTTACAATCGTCTTCTTTTGTCTTTCTTTTGCCTCTTCAATCAACTTAAGAAAACATGGGGATTCTCTGCCCCACATACCAAAGGCATGCTCAAACCATAGAACTTCTCCATCTAAAAGAGAAGGAAGGCTCGGGTTAGATAGAGAGATGGTATATGCTACTCGTTTATCCAATTCAAATGGCTCCTCCGTCTTTAAAAATCCATCCAACCTCAAGGAAGTCACTCGCCAGCTTTTCCTAGGCATCTTAGAGACCAAATATTTAGTATAACTTCCTATTCCACACATTATCGGTGGAAAGGTTGAGACGAAGTTGATCATACCAACCATTTCCTCCAAGAGGCTGTTTTTAGTTTAAACAGAAGTGCCCCTCAGATGTTCTTTAGTACTTTGAACCCACTCGTTTCGAATGATAGCATATAAAAATGGATACGTCAAGTGAAAAGTTCTGAAACTTACCCACATCGTTGTAGAGCCATGAAATAACTAATAATTAAAACATTTTGCTTGAGGGAATTTGAA
>JASEIO010000033.1 GCA_030017475.1 bacterium
TATGCTGCATCAAAGGCAGGAATTATTGGTTTGACAAAAAGCGTGGCTTTAGAACTTGCCCCTTTCGGAATAAATGTTAATGCTATATGTCCTGGTTTTATAGATACAGAGATGACCAAAAGGTTATCGAAAGAGTTAAAAGACAAGATACTGGAGAAGATTCCTTTATCTAAATTTGGTACTCCATTGGATATAGCAAATATGACAGCCTTTTTGGTTTCGGATTATTCCACATATATTACAGGACACATATTTGTGGTTGATGGAGGAATGACCATATAATAAGATTTTGGATTATTTTAGTCTGGGGAGGTGAGATGAGGGAAATGGATACCTTTGAGAAGGTAAAGGAGATAATTGTTGATCAATTAGGTGTTGATGGCTCAAAGGTTACAGAAGATGCATCTTTTGTTGATGATTTAGGGGCAGATTCCTTAGATACAGTTGAATTGGTTATGGCATTGGAGGAAGGGTTTAATATCGAAATCCCTGATGAAGATGCAGAGCATATTACCAAGGTCGGAGATGCTGTTTCCTACATTAATAAGAAATTAGAAGCCAAAAGATAGAGATTTATGGGTAGACGTGTGGTTATTACTGGAATAGGTGTATACTCACCTATTGGTATTGGAAAGGATAGATTTCTTGAGGCATTACGAAAAGGTGAAAATGGGGTTTCATTTATCACCTTGTTTGATGTATCTGACTATCCAGTAAAGATTGGAGCTGAGGTAAAGGATTTTAATCCACTGGCTTATTTGGACAAGAAAGATGTAAAGCGAATGGATAGATTTTGTCAGTTTGCTCTCTGTGCAGCTTATCAAGCAATGGAAGATTCGCATATCCGTTTGGAGGTAGAAGATAGAGATAGAATTGGGGTTTGTGTTGGATCAGGTATTGGTGGGATAAGTACTATTGAAAGGGAACATAAAATTTTATTAGAGAAAGGTCCAAGAAGGGTAAGTCCTTTCCTAATCCCTATGCTTATAATTGATATAGCCTCAGGTCTAATTGCTATAAGATTTGGGGTAAAAGGACCAAATACAGCCTGTGTAACTGCTTGTGCATCTGGTGCTCATGCAATTGGGGATGCCTTTGAAATAATAAAAAGGGGGGATGCGGATCTGATGATTGCAGGAGGAGTTGAGGCAGCTATTACCCCGTTAGGTTTCGCAGGGTTTTGTTCTGCCAAGGCCTTGTCTTTAAGAAATGATCCACGATCTGCATCTCGTCCTTTTGATCTAAAAAGGGATGGCTTTGTTATGGGTGAGGGAGCAGGTATAGTTATTTTAGAGGAATTGAATCATGCAAGAAGTAGGGGGGCTCATATATATGCTGAGATCATAGGATATGGTATGTCAGGTGATGCCTATCATATAACAGCTCCAGATCCAACAGGTTCTGGAGCTTATAGAGCAATGAAGGAAGCTATATCTAGTGCTGGGCTGAAGAAAGAGGAGGTAGATTATATCAATGCCCATGGTACTTCCACTCGACTAAATGACAAATGTGAAACGAGGGCCATCAAATTGGTATTTGGAGAACATGCCTACAGGATACCTATTTCATCAACCAAATCTATGATTGGCCATTTACTAGGGGCGGCAGGGGCAGTAGAATTGATTGCCTGCTGTATGATGTTGGAGTACCGCTTTATTCATCCAACTATAAATTATGAATATTTTGATCCGGAATGCGATCTCGACTACGTTCCAAACAAACGGAGAGATGTAGAGATAAATATAGCCTTATCAAATTCCTTAGGATTTGGAGGGCATAATGCTTCATTGATTATTAAGAGGTATAAGGATGGATAAGGAAAGGATAGGTGTTTTAAGAAGTTTTGAAGAATCGATTGGGGTTAAGTTCAATAATCTAAAACTTCTTAATCAGGCTTTAACCCATTCCTCTTACGTATATGAAAAGAATAAAGGAAGAGCTACACAAAATGAAAGGTTGGAGTTTTTAGGAGATGTAGTATTGAGTCTGATCGTTTCAGAATATATATATAATTATTACCCAGATTATATGGAAGGGGAACTGGCTAAGATTAGAGCTGTGGTTGTATCTCGGCCAATTTTGGCTCGTATTGCCAAGTCAGTAGGAGTGGGGGAATTCCTTTTACTTGGTAAAGGTGAGGAATTAACTGGAGGAAGGAAGAGGCACTCTATCTTGGCAGATACCTTTGAAGCAATTGTTGGAGCGATCTATTTGGATTCTGGATTGTTACAGGCAAGAAAATTTGTCCTATCCCTATTAGAAGAAGAGATTGGATTGGCTAGTCGGAATGAATCGGTTAAAGATTATAAGACAATCTTACAAGAATTTACACAGGATAGATATAAGATGCTTCCCACGTACGAAGTGATTCGTGTTTTAGGGCCTGATCATAAGAGGAGGTATGAGGTAAATGTTATTGTAAAAGGTGAGGTTTTTGGAAAAGGGAGTGGAAGATCAAAGAAAGAGGCAGAGCAGAATGCTGCTTATAGAGCTCTAAATAAACTAAAAAGGAGTGAAGGAGGAGAACTTCATGGATTTTAGTTTGACTGAGGAGCAACGTTTGATACTTAAAACGGTTAAAGAGATCTGTAATAAAGAGTTTTCCCCTAAGGCCCAGGAAGTAGGAAGGTCTTCTTGCTTTCCTTGGGAGAATGTGAAGAGGTTGGCAACCTATGACTTAATGGGTGTTCCAATCCCAGAGGAATATGGTGGATTAGGGAAAGATTTCTTGACTTGGGTCTTAATAGGTGAAGAGTTGTCTTTTAGCTGTACTACTACAGGAGCTATCTTTGGAGCAAATATGCTTTGTATTTATCCTATCTATATGTTTGGGAATGAGCAACAAAAGAGAAAATATTTAGTTCCCTTAGCCCGGGGAGAGTGCTTAGGTGCATTTGCTTTAACAGAACCTGACGCTGGGTCTGATGCAGCAGGTATCAGAACTACAGCTACTCGAGATGGAATGGAGTATGTTTTAAATGGTACAAAGGCATTTATTACTAATGGTGGAGAGGCAGATATTTATGTAGTTATAGTAAAGACCCGTTTAGAACGGGGGGCTCGGGGGATGAGTGCCTTTATTGTAGAAAAGGGGACTCCGGGATTTACATTTGGTAAGAGTGAAGATAAAATGGCTTATCCCGGATTGGCAAATAGGGAGCTCGTATTTTCGGATTGCAGGGTTTCGCATGATAACATATTATTGCAAGAAGGAAGAGGTTTTAGGGTTGCAATGGAGACCCTTGACTTAGGTAGAATTGGTATGGGTGCGGGTGCAGTTGGTTTAGCAAGAAGGGCCGCTGAGGAGGCGGTGAAATATTCTAAACAAAGGGTTCAGTTTGGGAGTCCCATATCCAGTTTCCAAGCCATACAATTTTATCTGGCAGATATGGCTACAGAAATTGAGGCTGCAAGACTTTTAGTGTTAAAGGCTGCAAACATGCGAGATAAAGGGGAGGAGTTTTCTGGTATCGCTGCCATGGCAAAGCTTTATGCCTCAGAGGTAGCTATGAGGGTGGTGAATAAAGCTACACAGATCCATGGTGGTTATGGGTATATAAAAGACTATCCTGTAGAACGTTACTTTAGAGAGGCAAAATTATTCGAGATAGTCGAAGGAACATCAGAGATTCAAAGAAATGTAATTGCTAATTACGTGCTTAAGACCGTTCAATAGTTTAAATATATCGGTGTAAAAGATGGATATCATTGTATGCATAAAACAGGTTCCCGACGTTCAAGAGGTGCATATTTCGCCAGATACAAATACCTTAATTAGAGAAGGGGTTCCTTCGGTAATTAACCCCTTTGATCTGAATGCTATTGAGGAAGCTCTAAGGTTGAAAGAGAGGTATGGGGGTAAAGTCGTAGCCTTATCTATGGGTCCACCACAGGTAGAGGAGTCATTAAGAGAGGCTATCTCAATGGGTGTTACAGAGGGAGTGCTTTTGCAGGATAAGGCATTCCGAGGGGCAGATACATTAGCTACCTCCTTTACCTTAGCCAAGGGAATAAAGAAACTTGGGGATTTTGATTTAGTGCTTTGTGGAAAACAGGCGATAGATGGGGAGACTGCACAGGTTGGGCCAGAACTCGGAGAGATGTTAAATATACCTGTAGTTTCATATGTGCGTAAGATTGATTATCAACCTCAGGATTCTATGCTTCGGGTAGAAAGGGTGTTTGAAGATGGATATGAGGTTGTGGAGGTTCCATTACCTTGTCTTTTAACAGTTACAAAAGAGATAAATGAACCAAGATGTGCAACTTTGCGAGGGGTGCTTCTGGCAAGAAATAAAGAAATAACTGTCTGGGGGATAAAGGATTTGGGAATATCAGAAGATCTTGTTGGTATTTTGGGTTCTCCGACGAAGGTTACGGAGATATTTACTCCACCTAAAAAGCCAAATAGGGAGATATTAGAAGGAGATATAGAAGAGATAGTAGATAAACTGGTAACTAGGCTTAGAGATAGAAAGGTGATATAGCAATAAGTAGTAAGCTATAAGGATTAGGCTTAAAAATGGCATCTTTGCTTAATCCTTATAGCTCATTGCTTATAATTTCTACAATTTGCTCTGTCATTTTGATTCTTCATCTTAGGGTGATTATGGGTATACGTGTATTAGCTGAGAGGTGTACTGGTTGTGGAGTATGTGTTAAGGTTTGTACCCTACAAGCCATTAAGGTGATTGATGGTATAGTAAGTATCGATCCGTTAAACTGTAATCTATGCAGGGCTTGTATATCTATATGTAAGTCTGGAGCCATTGAATTTAAAGTAGAGAAAAAGGCTCCTGTTGATTTAGCGGAGTATAGAGGGGTTTTGGTTTTTGTAGAGCAAAGGAATGGCAGATTAATGGATGTGGGTTTAGAATTAATATCTTGTGGCAAGAAATTGGCTGCTAAATTAGAGGTTGAGTTACAGACAGTTATCTTAGGAAAGGGGATAGATGGATTGGTAAATAGGCTTAAAAAAACGGGAGTGGATAAGATCTATGTGGTAAATCACAAACTTTTAGAAAATTATATAGGATCTCTGTATACAGAGGTTTTAGTTAGGTTGATTAAGGAATATAAACCGGAGATAGTTTTGATTGGTGGAACTACGATTGGACGTGCCTTAGCTCCCAGAATTGCTTCTCGATTAAGAACTGGATTAACAGCTGATTGTACTGGATTAGATATTGATGAAAACCGTAATCTTATTCAAACCCGTCCTGCATTTGGGGGGAACATTATGGCAAGAATAATAACCCCAAATCATAGACCCCAAATGGCTACTGTAAGACCTAATGTTATGAAAAAAGAGACCTTTGTTCCGACTTCGGATTGTGAGGTTATAAATATAGATGTTAATCTATCCTGTAATCTAATGGAAAGGATCTTAGAGGTGGTGAAAGAAAGAGATTTTCGGGTAAATTTAGAAGAGGCAGAGATAATTATTTCAGGTGGAAGGGGTTTAGGAAAACCAGAAAATTTTCGCCTGTTAGAGGAATTGGCTCGCGTCTTGGGAGGAGAAATTGGTGCATCCCGTGCTTGTGTTGACGCTGGATGGATATCTTCTTTTCATCAAGTGGGGCAGACTGGAAGAACTGTATCACCAAGGTTATATATTGCTGTTGGCATCTCGGGTGCAATTCAACATTTAGCTGGAATGCAGGGTTCAGAGTGTATTGTGGCTATCAATAAAGATAGGTTGGCTCCAATTTTTCAAATTGCAGATTATGGGATAGTGGGTGATATGCTCCAGGTGGTGCCATCCCTGATTAATAAACTTAAATATGCTAAGGACCATACTTGCGATTGTTCAAAATAGGATTTTTCTGACTACATGTTTAACCTGGACAATTACTCAAGTTTTGAAATTATTGATTTATATAATAAAAAATAAAAAGATCGACTTTAGAATCTTAGTTGGTACTGGTGGTATGCCTTCATCTCATTCTGCTACGGTAGTTGCTTTGGCCACTGCGGTAGGAAGAATAGAAGGCTTCAGATCCTCCATATTTATAGTTACCTCAATTGTGGCTATAATTATTATGACCGATGCGATAGGGGTAAGAAGGGCAGCAGGAGAGCAGGCAAAGATTTTGAATAGAATGGTGGATGATCTTTATAGAGAAGGAAAGATAAAAGAGACGAGATTAAAGGAGTTACTTGGGCATACCCCAATTGAGGTAATTATTGGCGCCTTGTTTGGGATAATAGTAGCAGTCTTATGTACCTAAAAGAGGCAAAATTATTTTAAAAAGGTGCATTTTTTTCTTGCCAAAAGGATTTGTTTATGGTATAAATACCAAAATACTTAAACAAAGGAATTATGGTTACTATTGCGATAAAACAATTGTTAGAAGCAGGAGTTCATTTTGGTCATCAAGCGGAACGTTGGAATCCTAAAATGGCTCCGTACATTTTTGGAGAAAGAAAAGATATCCATATTATTGATTTGCAAAAGGCAGTAAAGGCGCTTCGAGAGGCTTGCAATTTTGTAAGAAAAAAGGTAGAGGAAGGTGGGAAAATACTTTTTGTGGGGACTAAAAAACAGGCTCAGGAGGTAGTGGAAGAGGAGGCTATAAGATGTGGGATGTTTTACGTTAACAAGAGGTGGTTAGGAGGTACACTCACAAATTTTTCGACTATTAGAAAGAGTATTTTTCGGATGAAAGAACTGGAAGAGATGGAGGAAAAAGGATCCCTTTCCGCTTTACCCAAGAAAGAGGCTATTAAATTAAAGGAAAAAGGGGAGAAACTGAAAAGGATGTTGGGAGGGATAAGAGATATGGAAAAACTCCCTGATGCAATATTTGTGGTAGATACAAAGAAAGAAGAGATAGCTGTCCGGGAGGCAAAGAAGTTAGGGATACCTATAATAGGACTTGTTGATACTAATTGTGATCCAGATGGGATTACTTATTGTATTCCTGGAAATGATGATGCAATTAGGGCTGTAAGACTTATTACATCAACTATAGCTGATGCTGTTTTAGAGGGAAGAGAGATGATTAAAGGGGAAGAATTAAAAGGGGAAGAAGGGTTTAAAGAAGAGATGGAAGATCAAGAATTGATTAAGAAGATGGTGGAGAATGGCATCTCTGAGGAAGAGCCCAAAGAGGTTATAGATGAGGCTGAAGGAACTGTAGAGATTTCAGGTGAAACTGAAGAGGAAGATAGAGAGGCTTGAGACTATTCGGCAATTCATACATACAATAACCTACTATTCCATTTTTCTATTTCCCCTTTTTCCTATCTTTCCCATCTTACTTATACAGATTCAGACAGCTAAAATATTGAGGGAGGAATAATGTCTGAGATTAGCGTAGAATTGGTAAAGAAAATGAGAGAGATGACTGGTTCTCCAATTATGGAATGCAAAAAGGCGTTACAAAAAACAGGAGGGAAAATAGATGAGGCGATTAAGGCCTTACGAACTCAAGGGTTGGCTTCGGCGCGCCTTAAGGAATCTCGGGAAACTAAAGAGGGACTGATATCGGCTTATATCCATCTTGATGGAAAGCTTGGGGTTCTATTGGAGATTAACTGCGAGTCAGATTTTGTGGCCAAAACTCCGGATTTCCGTCAGCTTGGGCATGATATAGCTATGCAAATAGCGGCATCATCTCCAATTTATGTTTCAAGAGAGCAAGTTCCCTCGGAGAAGATAGAAGAGGAAAAGGAGATTTATATTGAGCAAGCAAGATTAGCTGGGAAACCAGAGCATATCTTAGAGAAAATAGCTGTGGGTAGGTTAGAAAAGTATTTTAAAGATGTCTGTCTTTTAGAACAACCTTTTATTCGAGAGCCAAAAACATCAGTTAAAGAACATATAGCAGGAGTTATTGCAAAACTCGGTGAGAATATTACTATTAGAAGATTCGTACGTTTTAAAGTTGGAGAAAGCCTTGGATAAACCAAAGTTTAAAAGAATTCTTTTAAAGATATCTGGAGAGGCACTCCAAGGGGGAAAAGAATACGGGATTGATCCTAAAGCAGTTTTATCCATTGCTGAGGAGATTCAGGATGTAACTTCTTTAGGGGTTGAGGTTGCTATAATTATTGGCGGGGGGAATATATTTAGAGGAAAAGATTCAGATCAGTTTGGAATCGATAAGGCATCTGGTGATTATATGGGGATGCTGGCTACGATTATAAATGCCATGGCCTTGCAAAACGCATTAGAGAAGAAAGGAGTGGTTACCCGTCTTCAAACTGCTATAAAAGTGGAGAGTTTAGCAGAACCTTATATAAGAAGAAGGGCAATCAGACATTTAGAAAAGGGGAGGGTGGTTATTTTTGCTGCAGGAACTGGCAATCCATTTTTTTCCACAGATACAGGGGCAGCACTTCGAGCTACAGAGATTGGGGCAGAGGTTATTTTAAAAGCAACTAAAGTTGATGGGGTATATTCGGGGGATCCTTTAATCGATCCAAATGCCAAAAGATATAATGAACTGAGTTATATGGAGGCGATTTCAAAGGAATTGAAAATAATGGATGCTACAGCCCTCTCTTTATGTAAAGAGAATAAACTTCCCATTGTAGTTTTTAGTATAATGAACAAAGGGAATATCAAAAGAGTAGTTGTAGGTGAGAAAGTTGGAACAATTGTCAAATAATCAGTTAGCTGTAGTAAGCTATAAGGATTAAGCCTAAATGGGGAAGCCTACCACTTAATCCTTACAGCTTATAGCTTTTGACAGGGGAGATGGATGTTGGATAGGATTTATAAGGATGCCGAAGAAAAAATGGGAAAGACAAGAGAGGTGTTAAAAAGTGATTTTAAAGGGATCCGAACTGGTAGAGCTACTCCGCATATTTTAGATCATATAAAGGTAGATTACTATGGTAGTACTCTACCCATAAATCAATTATCTACCATATCCTGTCCAGAGTCAAGATTAATTGTTATTAAGCCTTATGATAAAAGTTATTTGCCCCAAATTCAAAAGGCCATTATGAAATCTGATCTATCACTAAATCCAACTACAGATGGTGTGGTAATTAGAATATCAATCCCTCCATTAACGGCAGATAGAAGATGTGAATTAGATAAGGTTATTAAGAAAATGGCAGAAGAGGCCAAGGTATCCATTAGATCGATAAGAAGAGACGCAAATGAGAAGATAAGACGATTGGAAGAGAAGGGAGAGATATCTGAGGATGAAGAAAGGAGGGCAAAAGAGAAGATTCAAGAATTAACAGATACCGCAATTAAGGATGTTGAAGAGATTTTAGTCTTAAAAGAAAAGGAGATTTTAGAAGAGTGAGGATTGGAGGTGTGCAATATGCCTTATGTGATTACTGATGAATGTGTTGCTTGTGGGACATGTATGGAAGAATGTCCCAATGATGCTATTGTAGAAGGGGAAGGAAAATATGAAATTACTGATGAGTGTACAGAATGTGGTACATGTATTGACGTTTGTCCTGTAGGAGCTATTGTAGAGGAATAAAGTGAGTAACCACCTGTTAGAAAAGCTTTGACAGGACGTTAAATACTATCCTCATTAAAGAGGATTTATTTTTTCATCCCCTGCCTGGAAGACAGGGCCTTCTAGCGGGGTAAAAGGTTGAAAGTAAAAAGTTAAAGGGTAATGGGTTTGGAGACTTGTTACCCTTTATTATTGACGTCCGCAGTTCATGGTCAGCGGTCCACTTACTGAAGAACAGTTATTGAATATGTTAGATAGATCTCGCCTTCCAAAACATGTAGCGGTTATTATGGATGGTAATGGTAGATGGGCACGCGATAGAGGTCTTCCGAGGATATCTGGACATAGAGCTGGGATTGAGGCTACAAGAAGGGTGATAGAAGATTGCCGCTCCTTAGGGATAAAGATTCTCACCCTATTCGCCTTTTCTGTAGAGAACTGGAAAAGGCCAAAAAGTGAAGTCTCGGCATTGATGGATTTATTGAAGAAATACCTGAGAGGGGAGACACATAAACTCATTGAAAACGATATCAGGTTTAAAGCGATTGGAAGGATAAATGGGTTGTCCGATTCGGTGCAGAAGGAGATTACAATGGCTACTCAAAGGACTAAAAATGGGAAGGAGATGATGTTAAATGTTGCCTTAAACTATTCAGGTAGGATTGAGATAATTGATGCAATAAATAAGATAATTGGAGATGTTCAAGGAGGTAGATTAGAGAGAGATAAAATTACGGAAGAGGTTTTTTCAAGGTATCTTTATACTGAAAGCCTTCCTGATCCAGATTTATTAATTAGGACAAGTGGAGAAGAAAGGATAAGTAACTTTTTATTATGGCAGACAGCCTATGCTGAGTTCTTTGTAACTTCGGTCTATTGGCCTGATTTTAGAAGATACCATCTTTTAGAGGCACTGGTAGATTATCAAAAAAGAAAAAGAAGATTTGGAGGACTGTAGTTTCGTTAATCGTCCTACGGTTGCGTCATCCCTTTATATACGATACCTGTTAACGGCACCCAATATAAAAGTTTTGCAACCGGTAAACGCAACCGTATCTATATATAGGAGATTATGCAGAAGTCTTCATTTGTAAAAAGGGCGATAACCACAGGTTTATTTGTCCCAATCCTTTTTTATCTTGTCTTTTTAGAGAACCCACTCCCCTTTTTTCTTCTTATAACCATAATCATATCTCTTTGTCTATTAGAGTTTTATAGGTTATTTAAATCATCTTTATATATGGGGTTATTTTTTGGGATTTTATTAAGTGTTAGTTGCTATTATACCTATACATTTACCCATTTAATTTTGGTCCTGGCTATTTTAACCCGTTTTACAAAAAACCTAATTAAAAGGGATTCATTATATGATATTTTGATCTTTGTTTTTGGTATAATTTACATAGGCTTTATGTTAAGTCATTTGATTCTTTTGCGGAGGCTAGAAAATGGACAAAGGTTTCTCCTTTTTTTATTTTTAGTAACCTGGATGACAGATATCTTTGCCTATTTAATAGGGATTGTATGCGGGAGACACAAGTTTATCCTTTCAGTAAGTCCTAATAAATCCTTGGAGGGAACAATCGGTGGAGGTATAATAGCCATTTTAACTTCCATATTGGTTAAATCTTTTTTCCTCCAAAGTTTATCCTTGGTCCATTGTTTAATTCTAGGTTCAATCTTAGGAATCTTCACACAACTTGGGGATTTGGCTGAATCCTTAATAAAAAGAGATGTAGGAGTAAAGGACTCAGGAGATTTAATCCCAGGTCATGGTGGAGTATTGGATGTGTTCGATTCCCTTATATTCACCTCTCCAATTATGTATTATTATGTAACCTACTTTCTTTAGGAAAGAAAGATGGACGGTTTTCTAAATTGCAAAATCTTACAAAAGGGATGTTCCTATTATGATTAGTATCATAGCCGGCAACATCTCCAATCCAAGACCAGTGTGTTTCCCAAACATATCCCCAATGGTTTTGGTTAATAAGGGTGATTTATGTATACCAAATGAGATGATATTTCCTACTACGAAACCGTAAATTATTCCTATGACCAATAAAAGGATTCCTATTGTATGAAAACGGGAACAGGAAAGTTTTCCTTCTTCCATAATCTCCTGATAAAGAAATCCCCACCTCTTTACCCGAGGATAAAGAGGGATAAGGAGAAGTGGACCTAATATTGCGGAAAGGATAAAGTTATTCAAAATAACAATGTTTGTAAATGCAGCGAATGGTAAAAGCCCCAAGATATCAAGTCCATAGCCTATAGTTACTCCACAAACTAAACTGGCTATAAGGGTTATCAATAAAAATCGCCCTTTTCTAAAATCCGGTTCCAGTATTCCTTTTCTAAAAACCTTGTAGGGGATATAGCCGTATAAGAAATTTCCTATAAGTCCAAAAAGACTTCCTAAACCTAAAGTTCCAAAGAAGTCTCCAATCAGATTTCCAAACGAAGCGCCAAATGCAGCAGCTGGCCCAAACATCAATGAACAAACTATAGGAATAACTGCTGCAGGTCTTATCTCAGTATACCCAGGAATAATAGTAAAGATCTTGAATGGAATCAATACTGCGGCATAAATTGCTGCTATTACAGCAGTTAAAACTATCATCCGAGTATTTTTCCACATAGTAATCAGTTCTTTCATTCTTCACCTCGAATAGGGATTATCGAATTAAGTATAAAATAGATGAAAAAGAGGGAAAGGTTTGGGTATATGATGTAAAGCGAATAAGATAATTTATCTTTTAACCTTTTTCGAGATACCGAAGTAGTATGCAGCCTTCTCTTTATCGCCTTTCTCTTTATGCAAAGTACCTAAGGCCTCCCAGGCCTCAGCATATTCTGAATCGATGGTTACTGCCTTTTTGAAACACCCCAGAGCCTCATCCGCTTTTTTAAGACGGGTATAGGCCATACCTAAATTATATAAGATTTCTGGCGATTCAGGGTTCAAATCGCGCGCCTTTTCTAAAAATTCCACTGCTCGTTTAGGGTTTCCTTGTCTTAGATAAGAGGCGCTTAAATCATATAATATATTTACATCTTCTGGGGTTATAGAGTGTGCCTTCTCATAATAAAAAATGGCCTTTTTCAGATTTTCATTTCCCTTATATATATTTCCTAAACTATACAAGGCGCGAGCGAAATTCGGATCAATGGATATGGCCTTCTCAAAATATCTGATAGCCATGTCAGTTTCTCCTTTATTGAAATAGGCCTGTCCTAAATTATTCCATGATTCTTTATATTCTGGATTTATGCTAATCGCCTCTTCTAAACACTTAATTGCCCTATCCTCATCACCCATATTAATATAAGTAAGTCCTAAGTTACACCATGCTAAATAATTTGTAGGGTCTATAGAAATCGCCTTTTTTAGACACCTTACTTCTTCCGCAACCACTCCTTTTCTCATATTGCAGATTCCCAAGCCATACCAGGCTTCTCCATTTTCAGGATTCAAGTCAATTGTTTTTTGATAATAATAGATTGCCTTCTCTGTCTCGTCCTTTTCTAAATATAAATCACCTAAGCTACAGCATGTTTTTTCATCTCCACCTATATCCTCTACCTTTTGGTAATATTCGATTGCCCGCTCTACCTCTCCCTTTTCTTTATAGATCGCACCTATATTATACAAGGCCTCTTTTTCCTTTTCATCTACCAAAACTACCTTCTTAAAACAATCAAGGGCCTTATCTATTTCTCCTTTTTTCTTATATAAAATACCTAAACTTAACATAATCTCTGGATTTTTAGGGGATAAACGTGCGGCCTTCTCGAGGCATGTCATAGAGAGTGGAATATCTTCCCTTTCTTTGTAAGCCTCTCCTAAATTGTACCAACCCGTAAAATCTTGGTTATTTATGGACACCACCCTTTTAAAACAATCGATTGCTTGGGCAAAATTCCCCTTTTGTTTATATAATGATCCGAGGTTTGAAAAGGCACGTAAATTCTCCGGATCAATGGATACTACCTTTTTATAATACTCAATCTCTTTGTCCACATCTCCCTTTTCTCCATAAGTCTTACCTAAGGCATACCAGGCATCTATATTATCCGGGTTTATGGCAGTTACCTTAGTAAAACATGTAATTGCCTTATCCAGTTCTCCAATATCCTTATATAGGATACTTAATTCATACCAAGATCTACCATCCGCTGAGTTTATAGATATCCCTTTTTCGAAACATTCAATCGCCTCTTCTAAGTCTCCTATCCTTTTGTACAGGATGCCTAAATCATACCAGATGTCAGAATCCGACGGCGAAATCTCCACTGCCTTTTTATAACATTCTATGGCCTCATAAAAGTCTCCTTTTTCCCTGTATGCAATTCCTAATTCATGCCAAACCTCTTTTTTATCTGGCGAAATCTCCACTGCCTTTTTATAACATTCAATCTCTTGATCTAATTCCCCTTTCCTTTTGTATAAAGAACCTAAGATATACCAATTTGTAGGGTTCTTCGCATTGAGGTGGGTTAATTTCTGATAGCACAGAATAGACTTATCTACATTGCCTATCTCTTTATACAAAACTCCCAAGTCAAGATATGCCTCTTCGATCTCCATAAATTTAATGGCATGTTCAAAACAAAAGATTTGTTTATCCTTTTCCCCCCATCTTTTAAATATAGTTCCTAATAGATACCAGGCATTTCCATCCTCTGGATTTATATAGGTTATCCTTTTTAAACAATCCGCTGCCTTACGCCACTTCTCCCTTTTCATATATAATTTCGCTAAATCTATTAATGCACGCAGGTTTTCTGGATCAATATGCAATGCCTGCCTTAGATACCTAATCTCTATCTTCTCCTTTCCATTTTTTCCATATACATTTCCTAATTCTATTAATGTATGGGGATTTCGAGGATTGATTTCCAATGATTTATTATAGGCCTGAATTGCCTTTCTCCTATATCCCCTATCCTTGTATAAATTACCTAAGTTGTACCAGGCCGTAGCATCCGTTGGATCTATTTCAACCCCTTGCTCGAAACACTGAATGGCTCGATCCAACTCTCCCTTTTCCTTCAGTGCCGTTCCTAAATCATAAAAGGATTTTGAAGACCCCTCCTTTTCTACCACCTGTTCATAGTATTTAATAGCCATATCTAATTCCCCTTTTCTTTTATGGAGGGTCCCTAAGTTGGAGCATGCACGTAAATCTTCGGGATCAAGTTTTGCCACCTTTTCATAACAAGAGATAGCATGATCGATCTCATCAATCTTTTTGAAACAAACCCCTAATTCATACCAGGCTCGTTTATCTAAGGGATTTATAGATACAATGCCTTTATAACACTCCGTTTCTTTGTGTACATCTCCCTTTTCCCGATAAAGTAAGGAAAGTTCATAAAGGACATGCGTATCCGAAGGGTCTATCTCCTTTACCTTTTTATAACAAGAGATAGCTGCATCCAAATCACCCTTTTCATGATATAGATCTCCTAAATTATACCAAACCTCTATCCGTTTCCCATCAAGGGAGGCTACCTTTTGGAAGCAGTTAATTGCCTCATCTATTTCCTGCCTCTCCCTGTAAACAATGCCTAAATTGTACCATGAAGCAGTATCTTCTGGATTTATATTAACTGAACACAGGAAGCATTCCCTTGCTTTATCCATATTTTTCTGCCTTTTGTGTAAGCAACCTAAGTTATACCATACCTCTTTACAATTTGGGTCAATATGCAATACCTCATAGAAATATTTTGTGGCTTCATCAAGCACTCCCATGGATCCATATAAATCACCTAAGTTAAAAAGGGCATCCTTATTCCTTCGTTCTTTATTGATTACCTCTTCAAAACAGGTGATCGCCTCTTCTCGCCTTCCCATCTCTTTATAGACAATACCCAAATCATACCAGGACTTGGCTGATTTTTCCATTATAACTGCCTTTTCGTAATACTTAAGAGCTGTATCTATTTCCCCTTTTCTTCTATAAAGGGCCCCTAAGTTAGAACATGCACGAATGTCCTCCGCATCAAGTGATGCAACCTTTTCATAACAAGAGATAGCATGATCGATCTCATCAATCTTTTTGAAACAAACCCCTAATTCATACCAGGCTCGTTTATCTAAGGGATTTATAGATACAATGCCTTTATAACACTCCGTTTCTTTGTGTACATCTCCCTTTTCCCGATAAAGCAGGGAGAGTTCATAAAGGACCTCTGTATTATGCGGGGTAATCCTTTCTAATTGTTCTAAGCAATCGATGGTCTTTTCTATATCTCCCTTTTTCCTATAAAGAGAGGCTAAAGCAGTCCAAGCCCTTACATTCTTTTTATCTATACTACTTACCTTTTCAAAACAAGAAATAGCTTCCACTACTTCATCCTTCCTTTGCAAGGCGGCTCCCAATTCTTCCCAGTATGAAACCGATCGAGCATCAATTTCAGTAATATGCCTCAAACAATCAATCTCTTCCTCAAGTTTATTCCCCTTTTTGTACAGAATCCTTAAACTATTCCAGGCCGACAGATCATTTTTATCTAAATCAACTATCTTCTTATAACATTGTAAAGCCTTATCACGCTTTCCTATCTCTTCATATATGGTACTTAAAGCTCGCCAACTATCTATATAATCAGGGGATAAGGCAACGGCCTTTTTATAATATTTAATAGCCTCACCAGTTTCTCCTCTTTCCCTATATATAGTCGCTAAACTATATAGACATTTAGTATCATTTGGCTTTATCCTAACCACATTTTTATAACACTCCAAAACCTTATCTTTCTTACCCGTCCCTTCATAGCAAATCCCTAAATTATACCATGCCTTGGCATGATTTGGGTCTATTCTAAGCACATGTTCATAACATTCGATCTCTTTCCCCCTTTTATTCTTTTTTCCATAAGCAACTCCTAAATTATACCAGGCTTTTGTATAATTCTCATTTAGTTCTATCGCCCTTTCATAGCATTCGATCTCTTTCTCTTTATTATTTACTTGAGCATAAGCTACACCTAAATTATACCACGCTTTGGGTTCATCTTGGTTTATTTCGGTTACCCTCTTATAACAATGAAGTGCCCTTTCCAACTCTCTTTTATTTCTATAGGCAATTCCTAGATTGTACCAGGCGCGTACATGTTTGGGATCAATGGATACTGCCTTCAAGAAACAATCGATTTCTAAATCAATATCTCCCTTTTCTCCAAATAGTACCCCTAAGGAATACCAAACCTCTGGATCACTTATCTCAATCTCAGTTAATCTTTTGAAACACTCGATTGCCTTATCAATCAATCCCTTTTTTCTATACAAGATACCTAAATTCCTGAGTGTCTTTACATCATTCGGTTCTTCTCTAACCCTTTTCTCATAATTTCTTATCTGTCTCTCATATTCCATCACATATCCCTCAAACGATTTCGTTTAAGCAAAATCCATCATATAGACTTATTGCTTCAAGCTTTTTCTCTATATATTTCGGAATTTTCTCAAGAATTCTTTAAGGATTTAATCTATTTTAATTATAGCTCAAATATCTCCTTCAGTCAATAAAAAATGTTTTGACAAAAAAAATGGATAGTAAAGGCACAAGGTATCCAGGTCAGTAGATTAAGATATC
>JASEIO010000034.1 GCA_030017475.1 bacterium
AAGCAATCGTTTGATGATAGAAGATATAGAAGATAGAATGATATGATAGAATATGACAACGATGAACGAAAAGAGGAGGTGGTAAGAATGACGAAGGTATTAATTGCCTATTCATCAAGGGGTGGAAATACAGAGCGCCTTGCTCAGGCAGTGGAAGAGGGAGCAAGGGGTGTTGAGGAGGTAGATGTAGTATTAAAAAGGGCAGCGGATGTTACAAATGATGATCTAATGGAGATAGATGCATTGATTGTTGGCTCTCCTGTATATTTTGGGTGTATGTCTTCTGAGGTGAAGGAGATGTTTGATCGATCGGTTGCTATTCGTGGAAGGCTTGAAGGGAAGATTGGTGCAGCATTCACAACCTCTGGTCATCCAACAGGTGGAAAAGAGACAACTATGCTTTCTATTCTGCAGGCAATGCTTATACATGGAATGATAGTTGTTGGAGACCCAATATCTTCAGGTGGACATTATGGAGTAGGAACTGCGGGTAGACCTGATTCTGAGATTTTAGATGCAGGGAAGGAATTGGGGAGAAGGGTCTGTGAAATTGCCAAGAAATTGATATAGAACCAATTGCGAATAATAGCTAAAAAGGAGGAAGGGATAGGATTGGATGTTACTATTTATAAAAATAAGGAGACCTATAGTGCATTTCCAGACATTACCAAATTGGAAGATGGAGATTTATTAGTGGTATTCCGAGAAGGTAAGCAACATATTGGTCCGGGAAGTGAGATAGTCCTTATTCGCTCAAAGGATAAGGGAGAATCCTGGAGCGAGAGGCAAGTGATTTACTCTCATCCGTTCCTCGATGCCCGGGATCCTTCAATCACCCAAATCCAAGATGGAAGGTTGATTGTCAACTTCTTTATCTTAGATTTAATAGCGAAAAAGGCAGAAACTTGGATTATTAGATCAAGTGATAATGGATATACATGGGAAGAGCCCATAAGGGTTGAGATACCTTTTAGAGGCGGGGCAACATCCAGTCGAGTGATTGAATTGCCTGATCGGTGTTTACTCCTACCTATGTATGGAAAATATGGGAATGGTGCTATCTCTTTTGTTGCAAAATCAATGAATGGAGGAGATACATGGGGGGATGTATCTATAATAGCTCGCCGAATAAGAGGAAGGGTTGAATATTATGAGCCTTCGCTTCTATATTTATCTCGAGGGAATATAATTGCTATGATAAGGTCAAGTATAACTGGTGGATATCTATATCAATCTGAATCACTCGATTATGGGAATACTTGGAGCGATCCCAAGAAGACAGATATATGGGGACATCCTGCTGATTTACTCCAATTAAAGGATGGAAGGATATTATGTACCTATGGCTATAGAAAGTCGCCTTTTGGAATTAGGGGAGTGATCAGTGAAGATCAGGGAAGGACTTGGGATGTAAGAAATAAGAGGATCATAAGAAGGGATGGGTTAGGGTGGGATATTGGTTATCCAAGTTCTGTAGAAGTGGATAAAGGGAGGATACTCACTGTTTATTATTTTTATAATGAAGATGGGGTGAGATTTATAGGAGGAAGCTTTTATTTTACATGATTCCTCGTATCTATGAGAAGAGAAATGGGAAAGGCTAATTCTCGGTTAGTCAAAAAGGTGCTTAAGGGGCTAAATCCTTCACAACGTGAAGGGGTGATTTATGGAGAAGGTCCGTGCCTTATCATTGCTGGGGCAGGGACTGGGAAGACTACAGTTATAACCAGACGTATTGCCTATCTTATTGTTAGTAAGATGGCTTTGCCTGATGAGATCTTAGCACTTACCTTTACTGAAAAGGCAGCTATGGAGATGGAGGAGAGGGTTGATATGTTGGTTCCTTATGGTTATACCAATGTCTGGATCTCGACCTTCCATGCCTTTGGTGATCGAGTGATAAGGGAAAATGCTCTAGAATTAGGTCTATCTCCTGACGTAAGGGTTTTGAATAGGGCAGAACAAGTGATCTTCTTTCGAGAACACCTTTTTACCTTTCCTCTCTCATATTATCGCCCTTTAGGAGACCCTACTCGGTATATCGAGGCTATGATCACCTTATTTAATCGGGCAAAGGATGAGGATGTCTCACCTTCAGAGTATCTGGCTTATGTCAAGCAACTGGAAGAGAAATCTAAGAGAGAACCAGAAAATAAGGAATTAAAAGAATTGGTGACTCAGCAGAGGGAAATTGCCTTAACCTATAGTAAATACCAGGAACTATTGGCTAAGGAAGGAAAGATTGATTTTGGTGATCAGGTAAGCCTTACGCTTCGACTCTTTCGGGAGCATCCAGTTATATTAAGGCATTACCAGGAAAGATTCAAATACATCTTAGTGGATGAATTTCAAGATACAAATTATGCCCAGCTTCAGTTAGTAAATCTATTAGCATCCCGATATAAAAATATAACCGTCGTTGGAGACGATGACCAGTCTATCTATAAATTCAGGGGCGCAGCCATCTCAAATATCTTGGGATTTATGGATACCTATCCAGAGGCAAGGCAGATTGTCTTGTCCAGAAACTATCGTTCTACCCAATCAATCTTAGACTCCTCATACCGACTTATCCTCCACAACAACCCTGATCGGTTAGAGGTAAAGAATAGGATTGATAAACAATTGATATCTTGTGTAAAGGATAAAGGGGAGTATGAACAGGTGGTTCACCTCCATTATGATACCATATCAACTGAGGCAGATGCAGTAGCTAAACTAATTCGGGATAAGGTTTCGAATTCTAAGTATCGATATGCAGATTTTGCTATCTTAGTGAGGTCTAACAAGGATGCTGATCCATTCCTTCGATCCCTTAATATGTACGGGATTCCATGGTATTTCACTGGAACGTACTCCCTTTATAGTCAAGAAGAGATACAACTTTTGATTGCCTTTTTAAAATGCATTACTGATCTTTCGGATAGCCCCTCTTTATTTTATTTAGCCACTGGAGAGATTTATCAAATGAAGACAATGGATTTACTTCCCTTGATGAACCAGGCTACTCGTAAGAATCTATCGCTTTACTATATATTTACCCACCTTGAGCAAGTCGAACACCTGGAGATATCCAAAGAAGGAATGGCTACTATAGAGAAGATTACGGCTGATATTTCACATTTTGTAGAGCTTGCTACTAAAAGGAAAACCGGAGAGGTTCTTTATGAATTTCTTATGCACACAGGGTATTTAAAAAGGCTTACTTCCAGTAATTCTGCGGCTTCGGAAAAAAAGATAAAGAACATAGCTCGCTTTTTTGATATTGTGCAGGGTATAGGAAATATACTTACTCATGATCGGGTTTTTCAGTTTGTTGATTATTTGGGACTTCTTATAGAGGCTGGAGATAATCCAGAAGCCGCAGAAATCGATTCTGAACGTGATTGTGTACGAGTTCTAACTGTACATTCTGCAAAAGGGTTGGAATTCCGTGTAGTTTTTCTAGTGAGTCTGGTTTCGGATCGTTTTCCAACACGTGGGAGAAAAGAACCTATCCCTTTACCTGATCCCTTAGTAAAAGACATCTTACCCGTAGGGGATTTCCATCTTCAAGAGGAAAGAAGATTGTTCTATGTTGGTATGACAAGGGCTAAAGAGGAGCTCTATTTGACTTCTTCGACAGACTATGGAGGAAAAAGGAAAAAGGGGATAAGTCGGTTTGTCTTTGAAGCCCTGGATTTACCTAAAGCCGAGGTAAAGACTTATAAACCCTCCCTGTTAGAGGTAATTAAAAGGAATGCCCCACCTGCTACCCAGGATTTGGAGTCTTATTCACCTATCCCTGAGGATGAGATCTTAAACCTAAGCTATTTTCAGATTGATGACTATTTAACCTGTCCATTAAAATATAAGTTTATCCATATATTACGAGTACCCCTGCTGCAACATCATAGGGTAATTTATGGAAAGGCATTGCATGATGCAGTGTGTGAGTATAATAAAAGGAAACTCTTAGGACAACCAGTAACACTCGATGATCTAATCATGGTTTTTGAATCCTCCTGGACAGGAGAGGGATTTTTGTCTCGTGAACATGAGGAACAAAGATTGGAGATAGGAAAGGCAACTATTCGTTCATTCTTTACACGAGAAGAAAGGGATTCGGTTATTCCTACTTATGTAGAGCAAGAGTTCTCATTTTTAATAGATAGGGATCGAATTACTGGAAGATGGGATAGGATAGATAGGCGAAATGGAGAGGTAACTATAATCGATTTTAAATCATCAGATATTATACGGGATAAAGAGAAGGCTATGAAGGCTGCCAGAGAGAGCTTGCAGCTTTCTATCTATGCCTTAGCTTATTATAAGATCTTTGGGCAGATACCTAAAGTAGAACTGCATTTTTTGGAATCAGGTCTAAAGGGTGAGGCAAAAAGGAAAGAGGAGGATTTTATAAAGACTCAGGAGAGGATAAAAGAGGCATCCTCTGGAATTAGGTCAGGGGATTATTCTCCTCGACCTTCTTATCATGCATGTAACTACTGTGCTTACGAAAGGATCTGTCCTGGAAAGAGATGATTAGGTTTATTCATACAGAGGACATCCATTTAGGGGGCTGTTTCTTAGGAATTATAGATAAGGGAGATCTCCATCGAGAGGAATTGAGGTAGGTTTACAATCCTCTCTTTATTGTGACAACTTCACTATACGCTCCAGATTCTAAATTAAAACGGAGATAGACCTTTCGGCCGTTTAGTACAAAGATCTCTTTTGTACGGGGGCGATACCCTTCTTTTACCACATTTAGGTTATGTTTTCCTGCCTCGATTCTAATATCACGAACAGGAGTAGTGCCCACAAACTCTCCATCTATATAAACCTTTGCCATTGGGGGAGAGGATATGATAAAGACAGTTCCTTCTCCTTCTGCTTTTAGCGTGGCATTTATCTCTGTAGTATGCCCGGGTTCGACAAATGTTTTTATTTCCCATGGAGCAAAATCCTTAAGTTTCAAAACCAATTTAAATGGCTTCCATGGTCTTAATTCGGAGATCTTCAGTGGGGTCTCTCCTTTATACCTCTCGTCTAAAAATACCTTTGCATGCTCGGGTGAGGATGTGATAAAGAAACTCCCTCGAGGCAACCTTTTCGAGACCTTAACTTCTAAAGGAGGTGTAGTAGCTTTGTTTCCTGCCTTATCTTCTGCTACTAAGACACATTCAAATTTTCCTACAAAATCGTCTTTTATCTTTAACCTTGCGGACTTCTTAATAAAATCAATAGAATCCGAGGAGGAATCAATTGCATTAAGAGGTTTCCACATTAAACGAGCCTCTTTTACACAGTCATTATCTTTAAAATCCCCAAGGATGGTTATAACATCCCCTGATTCCACATCGCTTGGATTATCCGAGGATAAGGAAACATCAGGTTTTATGTTATCAACTACTGTAATTTTATATAAGTCAGTACCTTCTGGAGACCTGGCGATATTCCCAGCCTTATCCTTTGCTTCGATATAATAGGTGATTGTACCAACCTTATTGGCAGCTACCTTTATGGTTGCGCTCCCTATACTCGTATCAGGATCTATATCAAAAACCACATCCTTCTGATCTCCATCAATTGGGGTATATTTCAAGGAAGCAGTATCGATAGAGATATTATCCAAAATCTTTGCCTTCACTACTACATCCTCTCCAGTTGTAGAAGATAAAGGTAAGGTTATAACTTCTATAATTGGTGGCTTATTATCTATCACCGTAATTCTATAAGTTCCATCTAATGGTTCCCTTGTCTCATTACCCTCTAAATCCCTGGCTACTAAATAGTAATTCAGCTCTCCAACCTTATCGGGTAAGGTAATTGTGGTAGTATAAACATCATCCCCTTTTTCTTCCATATCCTTTTCAGTATATCTATCTTCACCAATATTTAGCCAGTATAATTTGGAAGAAGCCACTCCTACATTATCTTTTATGGTAGCACTTAATTCTAACCGATCTCCAGTCCCTCCAGAGAGATTTCCCAAAGCTTCTATACTTGGTGGAAGGATATCATTTACCTCAATACTTCCTTTTTTACTTGCCTCGTTATTATCCCCACCTTTTGCCTCCTTTGCCTGTAGTACAAAAGAACCTATTAACATCAAAACAAAAGCTGACCTAAAAACGTTATACTTAGAAAACACCTTATCACCCCTTTAATTTTGTACTCTATCCATCAATCCATCAGATGGTGGGAGGGATACACAATAGGTCTTTTGAATACAAGCCAAAGCTACCCTTGCAGACTAAACCTAATTTTATCTAACATTATACTTCATTAGACAGCTCAAGTCAAGATAATTCTTCTTGAAATGAGTAATGGTGTTTTCTTTGCAGTAAGTTATGGACAGGGTTCCTCAGGAGCTCCTTCAGGAGGGAGGCAAACTGGAGGATATAATGGAGTTAATTGAATATCCGCTACACTTTCCCGCCATATTCGAACTTCAATATTGACTGAATTTCTTCTATAACCAGATTTTTCTGCAGTAACAGTGTAATCACCTTCATCTACATTAAATATAGTATATCTTCCAGAATCATCTGTGGTTACCACCCAACTTCCAGGCGAAGTAGAGACAGAGGCCTCTTTTATAGGTTCTCCATTACTGCTATTAGTTACCTTACCTATTATTTTCCCTGTGGTATATGCACCAGGTGAAAATGGCCCATTCTTTGCACACCCACATATTAATCCCAAACCAATGATTAAAATTGTTAAACTGCGGATCTTCCCTTTCATTTATCCAAACCCTGTCTACATTCTATTTATCGGCAATTTTTGCTAAATACTTTAGTAGTTTTTTGATGCCAAAATATCACTATTTCTTGGTATTATAGTAAAACATAAATAATTTCTGAGTTTTGTCAGAAATTATAGGTAATTGTCTTCTATATACCTTTTTCTTTCCATCGCTTGTGGACACCACCTACTTTCTGGATAATTGGTAATCAATTTCTTATAGGCATCTACTGCCTTTTTAAAATCTCGAACCTCATAAATATTGTCATAAATATCCCCTATATTGAAACAGGCTTCTGCGGCCTCATCCGTATCTGGAAAGTGAACCATAACATTATTATATTCAATCAAGGCCCTTGAGTAATCCCTTTTCTTTCTATAGATATTTGCTATTTCCAAATGAACCTTTGGTTTTAATCTACTTTTTGGATAAAGGGACTCGAATCTTAGATACTCTAAAATAGCAGTATCGAGATCACCTCTTTTTTCTAAACATTGACAGATGTTAAACTGGGCTCTATCCTTTAATTTACTCCCTTCTAAGGTTAAGATTTGTCCAAAGGACTCTTGAGCCTCCGCATATTCTTCTAATTCAAAGTGGGCCTCCCCTACCTTAAAGATTGCATCCTCTCTTAATACAGATCCCGGATATTTAGTCAAAAAGCTTTGAAATTCGGAAATTGCCTCTCTAAGATATCCCTTTTTAAATAAGTCTTGAGCAAATTCAAAATCTTTCCTTTCCTCTTCAGGAGCTACGATCTCTTCTTCTTCCGCTACCTTCTTCTCTACTTCCTTTTCTACTTTTAATAGATCTTCTATCCTTTTTTCATCAAATGGTATCCTTTTTATTTCTTCTTCTACTATCACCTCCTCTTCCCTGGGTTTTGAAGGGATTTCCTTTTTTTCTCTATCTTCCATAACCTTCTCTTCCGGTTTCTTTTGTTCAACTTCAGCCTTTTCCTCTTCAGGTCTTTCAGCCGCCATTCTCTTCCTTAAGGCTTGTTCAAAATATAGCTGTACTTCAGGATAGTCTGGTGAGATACGCAAGATCTGAGAAAAGACCTTAATTGCAGAATCAAATTCTTCTCTTTTATAATACCCAACACCCTGGTTAAAAAGTTCATCAAGTTTCTCTTTTGTATAAGAAATCCCCTCTTCTTGAGATTCTTCTACATTAGGGGGAGATTTTATCGCCTCTTTCTTGAATAATACTCCACATCCACAAACAGACGTAATTAGAATCAATAAAATAAACCTCTTCATTTCCAGCACCTGTCTTTAGACTAATACAAAGGGATCTTTTATATTTAAAGAGGTCTCTACTATAAATGCCTCTCCATATTTTACATTTATTAATGATCCATAAAAGCGATTTCGTGATTCTATATGGAAGAGATAATCCCTTATCCCTATGGGGCTAATATCTTGATTGCTCCTTTCAAACTGAGAGCGATATACCTTAATGACATCTAACTTTTTCTCAAAAACCTCAGTAATATCAACTACTAAGGTAGGTTTAATACAACTTTGTAATGGATAAAATAAAAACAGCTTTGGGGCATGTGGAGAGTAATCACTTTTTAAATTCTTTAAACGACAATAGATATTAGAATTCTTTACTAAGGTTCCTGTTGTTATATGATCTGGATGTCGATCTTCAACAAAGGGTGTAAGTACAATACGAGGTTTGTATTTTCTTATCAGGTTTGAAATGATAATCCTATTTTTATAATTATCTTCTATCTTACAATCACCTAAATCTATGATTTCTCTTGTATCAAGATTTAATAATTCCTTTGCTTTCCAAGCCTCCTCTTTTCTAATTTCTGGTGTTCCATAAGACCCCATTTCTCCTCTTGTTAGATCTATTATGCCAGTGGTATACCCAAACCCTTTCATTTTTATCAGTAAGCCCCCTACTCCTAATTCTGCATCATCAGGATGGGGGCTAAATACCAAGATATCTACCTTCAATCTCCACTCCTTACAGTTCCTTTATCTTATTAAGAGCAGAGAAAATTGATTCTTCTACCCTATATATGATACTAAACTTTGCATATAAAGTCAAGAAGATCCGAGATTCGCGGATTTTGTCAAAAAGTAGTTGCAAGTATTCAATAAACGTATTATATTATTTAAAGGAGATAATTTAATTAAAAATTTAGAGGAGGTTTTTATGGCTATAAGAGTTTCGATTAATGGCTTTGGAAGAATTGGAAGGAATACTTTTCGTCGGGGAGTGGATGATCCACGAATAGAATGGGTGGCAGTTAATGATGTAACCGATGCATTCACTTTGGCCCATTTGTTAAAGTATGACTCAGTACATGGAAGGTTTAAAGGTGAGGTGGAGGCCTTGGATGGATCTTTAGTAGTCAATGGTAAGGAGGTAAAGGTTTTATCCATAAAAGATCCAGAAAACTTACCATGGAAGGACTTATCGATAGATATAGTGATTGAGGCAACTGGAATTTTCAGAACACGTGATAAAGCAGAAAAACACCTAAAAGCCGGGGCTAAAAAGGTAATTATTACTGCTCCAGCCAAAGGGGAAGATATTACTGTAGTTATGGGGATAAATGAGGATAAATATGACCCTACGCATCATCATATTATATCTAATGCCTCCTGTACTACAAATTGTTTAGCCCTTGTAGCAAAGGTTCTACTGGATGAGTTTGGAATAGAGCGGGGAATGATGACCACCATTCACTCTTATACCAATGATCAAAGAATCTTAGATCTTCCTCACAAGGATTTGAAAAGGGCTCGAGCTGCTGCTCTATCTATGATACCAACTACAACAGGAGCAGCAAAGGCAGTAGCCGTTGTTTTACCTGAATTAAAAGGTAAATTGGATGGTTTAGCAATTCGTGTCCCTACCCCTAACGTCTCCTTAGTTGATCTTGTCTGTGAAGTGGGAAGGGAAGTAAGTATCTCGGATGTCAATTCTTCGTTCCGGAAGGCGTCCGAAGGGGCAATGAAGGATTATTTAGAATATTGTGAAGAGCCTTTGGTTTCATGCGACTTTAATGGGAATCCTGCATCGGCTATCTTTATTGAAGATGGAACAAATGTAGTAGGTAATAAGCTGGTAAAGGTATTAGCCTGGTATGACAATGAATGGGCTTATTCCTGCCGAATAATAGACCTAATTTTGTATATCAGCAATAAGGGGGGAGGACATGTTTAAAAAACTTACATTGGAGGATTTAGATGTAAAAGGAAAAAGGGTTTTAGTGAGAGTAGATTTTAATATCCCTTTGGATACGAAAGGTGAAATAACGGATGACTTACGCATTACTACTGCATTGCCTACTATAAGGTATATCTCAGATAATCATGGAAAGGCAATCCTTATGTCTCATTTAGGTAGACCAAAAGGGAAAGTACAGGATGATAAGAGATTAACGCCTGTTTCAAAGAGATTGAGTCGTCTTTTAGGAAAAGAGGTTAAGAAAATGCCGGATTGTGTAGGAGCGGAGGTAAAAGAGGCTATTTTCAAGATGAAAGAAGGAGATATAATACTTTTGGAAAACCTAAGATTTCACATAGAGGAGGAAAAGAATGATCCTACATTTTCCAAAGAATTGGCAAGTCTTGGGGATCTATATGTCAATGATGCATTTGCGGTTTCCCATCGTAAACATGCCTCAACCTTTGGAGTACCAAGACTTTTTCCACAGGCAGCAGCCGGGTTTTTGTTGAAGCAGGAAGTGGAATATTTAGATAGGGTAAATAATCCTGATCGGCCATTTGTAGCTATTATTGGTGGAGCAAAGGTCTCTACAAAGGTTCCTATAATTAAAAATCTATTAAAAAAGGTAGATACTCTAATTATTGGCGGAGGGATGGCTTATACCTTTTTAAAGGCATTAGGTAGACCTATTGGTCACTCGTTGGTAGAAGATGATATGGTAGATGTAGCCAAAGATATCTTAATCATGTCCATTGCTGATGAGGTACCGATCTTATATCCTATCGACCATCTAATAGCTACATCCATGTCCACTGATGCTCAAACAAAGATAGTTCATCGAGGAGGTATTTTAGAGGATTGGTATGGAGTAGATGTAGGTCCTTTAACTATAAAAAAATTTATCGATTGTTTAAAGGGTGCAAAAACAATTCTCTGGAATGGTCCTTTAGGTATATGCGAGATAGATAGGTTTTCAAAAGGGACAAGAGAATTGGCTAATTTTATTGCTGCATCCAATGCGTTAAGTATTGTAGGAGGTGGAGATTCTTCGGCTTTCGTGATTAAAGAAGGTCTTTTTGATAAGATGACACATGTCTCTACTGGCGGTGGAGCCTGTTTACAATTCTTGGCTGGAGAAGAACTACCTGGAATCTCTATACTCACAGACAAGTAAAGGTCAAACCCAAAATAATAAAAGATGTTTTGTGTTTTGACTTTTATGTTTTGAAGAGGGGTGCCTATGCGAAAACCAATTATTGCTGGGAATTGGAAGATGAATAAGACAGTTCAAGAGGCATGTATATTAGTAGATGCGTTAAAAAAGGGACTCTCAGATGTTAGGGATGTAGAGATAGTAGTTTGCCCTCCTTTCACAGCCTTACGGGATGTGGGGAAAGCTATTAATGGGACAAATATCCATTTAGGTGCTCAAAATGTGTATCTTGAAGAGAAGGGTCCATATACCGGAGAGATATCTCCCTTAATGTTAAAGGATTTGGGCTGCAAATATGTAATTATTGGGCACTCAGAAAGAAGGAGGTATTTTGGAGAGGATAATGAACTTATTAATAAAAAGGTACGGAAGTCGCTATCGTGTGGATTATCACCTATCCTTTGTGTAGGAGAAAGGTTAGAGGAGAGAAAGGCAGGAAGGCAGGAAGAGGTTGTGTACGACCATGTAGTTAATGGATTAACTGATTTATCCAAAGAGGATATGATGCAAGTGGTCATTGCCTACGAACCAGTATGGGCAATTGGAACAGGTGTAGCTGCTACCCCAGAAGATGCTCAAGAGATGCATAAGTTTATAAGAAACATCCTATCTTCGTTGCACGATAGAGATTTGGCAGAAGGTGTAAGGATTCAGTATGGTGGCTCGGTGAAGCCAGAAAATATCTCGGACTTAATGGCTAAGTCTGAAATTGATGGTGTATTAGTAGGAGGAGCAAGCCTTAATGCAGATTCATTTGTAAAGATTGTTAGGTTTAAAAGGAGAGGATGATATGGATACCCAAGAAATTTTAAAGAAACTTACTATAGAGACCCCGTCAAAGATTGTTTTGCTGGTTATTGATGGATTAGGTGGTTTGCCAAGGGAGGAGACTGGAAAGACTGAGTTAGAAGAGGCGCGGATTCCTAATCTTACCTCCTTGCTGGAACGTTCCATTTGTGGATTGGTTGATCCAATCCTCCCAGGGATTACCCCTGGATCAGGTCCAGCCCATTTAGCCTTATTTGGATATGATCCTTTCCGTTATCAAATTGGAAGAGGGGTATTAGCTGCTTTAGGAATTGGATTCCCTTTAGAACCAGGAGATGTAGCAATTCGGGGAAATTTTGCTACTGTGGATGAAGAAGGAGTGATAACCAATAGAAGGGCAGGAAGGATTTCGACTGAGAGATCGGCTGAATTATGTAGACTATTTGAAGGAGTGGAGATTGAGGGAGTGGACATATTTGTTAAACCAGTTAAGGAGTATAGGATTGCAGTGATCCTTCGAGGGGAAGGTTTATCAGATGATCTATCAGATTCTGACCCACAAAGGGAGGGCCTTTTTCCATTGGAGGTTAAACCAATAACCCCTTCTGCAGAGAAGACTTCGCATATTGTCAATGAATTTATATCTTTGGCTAAGAGAAAACTTCATCATTCCTATCCCGCAAACTCGATTTTATTAAGGGGGTTTTCCAAACATCGAATCTTTCCTACATTTTCAGAGATTTATAAGTTAAAGGCGGCAGCTATTGCTACCTACCCTATGTATAAAGGGATTGCCAGATTAGTTGGAATGGCTGTATTGGAGACTGGAGAGGATATAGATAGTCAATTTAAGTCATTACAGGAGAATTTCAATGCCTACGACTTTTTCTACCTACATATAAAACATACAGATTCAGCAGGTGAAGATGGTAATTTTGAGCAGAAGGTGGTTTTGATAGAAGAGGTGGATAAAAATATCCCTATTCTGCTAGATCTATCGCCAGATGTTATAATTGTTACTGGAGATCATTCCACGCCTGCACTTCTTCGGTCCCATTCATGGCATCCATGTCCAATCCTACTCTATTCAAGATTTTGCAGGAGGGATTCTGTTGTAAGATTTTCTGAAAGGGATTGTGGGAGTGGTGGATTAGGAAGATTCCCTGCTATTCATATAATGAGTTTAGCCTTAGCCAATGCCCAGAAATTGATTAAGTATGGAGCATAATATAGCGGGTGGATAGATTCATTATCAGTAAATTCCTAACTTCCACAATAAGAGGGCTTGATTTATCCGAGAAGGTTAATCTTAGTTGAGAGGGACACTCAGCTAGGCGGGTATCTGGCTTTGGTGTTTCGTACCTTCGCCAAATTGCCTTCGGCAACTTCTTTTATCCGCAATGCCGTGCCTAAATAGATTTGGAGGTAAAATGGCATATAAAGTTTTCATAAGCCATAGTACGCAAGACCGAGGATTGGTTATAGCCTTTACTAAATTACTTGCAAAGTTTGGGGTAGAAGTATTTGTGGCAGAGTGGTATCTTACTCCGGGTGAACATCTTGATAGGAAAGTATTTACCCAGATAGAAAAAGCAGACTGTATGGTTGTCCTGTTAACAAAAAACGGGATGAGGTCAAATTGGGTACAGCAAGAAATCGGGTATGGAATAAAGACCAGAAAACCCCTCATTCCTCTTGTAGAAAAAGGAACTGATCCAGGAAATTTAGCAGCCTTACAGGGTAGAGAATATATCGAATATGATCCCTTTAAGCCAGAGCAAGCCTTGATTAGAACATCTACATACGTAAGTTCCTTAAAATTAAGGAAAGAAGAGCAAGAAAAGACTTTACTTATAGCGGGAGGCATTCTTGCCTTATTTCTTTTACTTTCTGAAGTGAAAAAATGAAGTTAATATATACTCCATCCAAAGACGAGTTACTTCTGAAAATTCATCCTGTAAAAGGAAGACCAAATAAGGAATCAGGACCGCTTAAAATATGGTGGGATGATGAAGGAAATATTTGTGCCATTGCCATTACAAAGTATACAGAAGAATTAGAGGAATTTAGTGGGAGTCTCAATGTAATCCAGTTAGGTAATATATGGAAAGCAATAAAAATTACGGATGCAGATATTAGTGAAGCGAGGGAAGAACTACTGAGAAAGATTGAAGAGAAGTGGTAATGCCATATGTAACTGACACCCATTCTATGATTTGGTATATGACTGGTGACACAAAACTTTCCACAGAAGCAAAAAGGATCTTTGAAAAGGTGGATAGTGGTCAGGATTCTATCTTTATTCCTTGTATTGTCTTTTTTGAATTACTTTATCTTATAGAGAAGAAAAGGATTATCATTGACTTCGATAACTTTATCGTGACTGTATCGTCATCAAAGAATTACAAGGTAGAACCATTGTGTTTACCCATAATGGAGAAAAGTAGAGTAATTTCAAGAGAGAAAATTCCAGATCCCTGGGACAGACTGATTGTCGCTACTTCGATATATTTGGAGTTTCCATTAATAACTCGAGACGAATCTCTACGAAAAATAGGATTGAAGGGATTGAAGACTATATGGTAACAGGCACGGCACAACGTATAACACAGCATAAGTGCTTGGCCTTTTCTTTTTTAAAGAACAGAAGATTATTGATAGACAAAGAGCCCCAACAGAGGAGTTTAACATCTCTAAGATTGCAGCTTAGGCACAATCTTTGAGAGATGGGACTATAAAGAAATTCGGAGATGAATACAAAGAATATGTAAAGAGAGTTCCTATGTGGAATATTTTCAAGGGATTAAGAAAATGATAGGCAAGCAACTTCATATAACAGCGTGTTTGCGACACTTCGTTAAATGCCTTCGGCAACTTCTTTTATCCGCAAACCGTTATACGCCATTGCATATAATTAGATGGGAGGATATAAATGAGTAAATCAGAAGGAGATCAGCGGTTGGAAAAAGCTCACATTGGATATCAGACAGCGATGGGGCTAGTAGGGCTCGTAAGCCAAGAGACTTATAGCAGATTTGCTGGGATGCTAACTGCGAATAGCATCATTATAGCCATAATTGGCTGGACTCTTGCGACCGAACGTATTTTGCCGCCGGTCCTGACTATACTTTTGTCTATCGTGGGATTAATCTTGTGCTTCTTATGGTTCCTTTTTAACAATCATGGTGTTTACTACCAAAACTTATTTAGAAAAAAGGCTATAGAACTGGAAAATTCCTACTTCTCTGATACATTCAAACTAATTTCACTTGTCGTCACGGAGAATCCTAAGGCTTCTGATAAGAAAAATTCAGAGATCCCTAAATTGGTACGTTGGTTCCCATATCATCGCACTTCTCTAATAGTCATCATTGTCTTTGCAATTGTTTATGTTGCTATGCTTTTATATCAAATAATATGCAACGGCGTATAATACGGTGTAAAAGACTACGCACAGCTAAAGTCCAAATTCGGCTTCGCCAAACTTCTTTTACACCGAAAACGTTATACGCAATCTGCCTAGGAGGTCGCCTTTAAAATATAAAATAGATTAAGATAAGATGAGTGAAATGAAAGCAACTACTGGATTTGATTTTTACGAAACCCTAAGATACTTTCTACCAGGACTACTTTTGGTTTTTCTATTTGGATACATGGTTTTCCCAGAATATGGTCGCAAATTTAGCCTTTTGGAAAAGATAACATTCAGTGTTCTTATAGGATTCATAATACACTCGTTTGGAATATATAAGTGGGCCTTGGGTCAACAAAAATTAGAAAAGAATATCATGAAAAGGCGAAAGAACTTCTAAAAGGAGTTGATGATATTTACATACGGTGGGATATAATGTTACTTACGATGAACATTGATGAAAGGCAACATTTCAGAAAATATTTTGCACTGGGCGCTTTTAAACTTGATATGGTCTTCGTAATAACCATCTTCTTGCTGTTTTATGTAGTTAATATTATTATGAATCTTATGAGTAATTCTTTCACTATCCTTTTAGATGTTAGAATACTTGCCATTTTATTCTGTTCGTTTGTGGTGATCTATATTGTAAGAGATGACGGATTAAATGATTTGAGAAGAGCGTTTAACATTGCGTTGATGACGCTTTTGAAATATAGAGAAAATGGTGAATTAGAAAAGAGATTACAATTGCTTAAAGACAACAAAGAGTTATTTATAATCAGAGAGAGAAAATTCCTTCACCCAGCAGATGCCATAATCTCATTGATAACCTATGTGCCCAAACGCATTTATAAGAAAATCAAGATAAGAAGTAAACATGAGTGATATGACGACCCCTTTGGCAGACTCTTTGCTCCCTTCAGTCGCTCGTCCCTATCGGGAGCGTATAACAGACGCATATCTGGCTTCGGCTTACGCCTCCGCCCAAATTCCGCCTTCGGCAAAACTTCAGATACCCGCCAGCCGTTATATGAAATTGCTCATCTGCTAAAGAGAGCATAGAAGGAGGTAAACAAAGATGTATAGGATATATTTCTGTGTCGGTATTTGTGTTGTAATATGGATTGCTAATGGAATATGGTTAATTCAAGCGATCAGGGAACGGAAAATCAGTGAAATTTATATCCATACAGGTTTGGGTATCTTTTTCACATTGCTAGCTCTCGAATTAACCCTTGGTTTACCCAAATTCTGGATACGATTAGATATTTTGTGGTTAAAAGTCATTGGTTTCATCCTCTATATCCCTTCAGCTATTCTGGTCTTCAGTTCGATGATTGAACTTAAGCGAAAAGGCAAACCAGAAACTTGTAAGCCTCTTGGTACCACTACTTTTTTGATACTGGCATATATGGTATTATTCGCCAGCCCATAACTCTGGGAATGACAATTTGGTCTATTGCTCTGATTTTAGTTTTTCAGTCAATTCTTTCGATATTCTGGCTATAGTATCAATATTTTGTTTCTGGATGTCAGCCAGAAAAGAGGTCGAATACAATATAAAAGAGGAAGGGACATATTAGCCTTTTATAAATAAAGGTAGATGTCAATTAAGAGGTT
>JASEIO010000035.1 GCA_030017475.1 bacterium
TATTGTTTGACAATTATTACAAGACTGGATACCATGTGCCTATGCCAGCCAATTTGGGTTAAGATTATGCTTGACAAATTATTAAAGATATGGTTTGAATAAAAGACCCAAGATAGCCCAAAGGATCCAAAAATTTATTGATAATTTTTAACATTTTTGTTGAAAAAAGGTTGAGAAATGTATTAAATTATAAATAAGAGATAGGGATAGTTTCAAGTTTGTCGCTTTTTTTAAAAGAAAAAGGCAAAAGGAGGTAAAAAAGATGGAAGAATTGATTAAAAGGATTGAGGATGGACGTGTACGAATAGGGATACTTGGCTTGGGTTATGTTGGTTTACCTTTGGCTATGGTGATGGCAAAGAGATTTCATGTAGTTGGTTACAGAAGGAATAAGTCACAAGTAGATTTGTTATTAAAGGGTGTATCGTATATAAAGGATGTAAAGGATGAGGTTCTTAAGAGATATTTAGGTAAGACCTTTTTTCCTACAACCAATTATAAAGAACTCGAGGCATGTGATTTTTTAATCATCTGTGTACCTACTCCTCTTAATGGAAAGAAGGAGCCAGATTTAAGTTTCATAGAGGATTCTTGTCGAACAATTTTAAAGGTCCTCAGACGAGGACACGTCGTAATTTTAGAGTCAACAACCTATCCTGGAACAACTGAGGAACTCATTGTACCGATGCTTGAGCAATCAGGGTTAAAAGCAGGTGTTGATTTTGGAGTTGCATTTTCACCCGAGCGTGTTGATCCAGGAAATACAAAATACACCACTGAAAATACCCCAAAGGTTGTTGGTGGAATCAATGAGGAGATAGCAGATATAGTAGTAAAATTATATGAGAGTGTGATTTCGGCAGAGATTTTTAAGGTAAAGAGTTGTAAGATCGCAGAGGCATCTAAGATCCTTGAAAATGTATTTCGTGGAGCAAACATAGCCTTAATAAATGAGATGGCTTTGATATTTGAAAAGATGGGAATAGATACATGGGAGGTAATCCGTGCTGCCTCTACTAAGCCGTTTGGATTTATGCCTCATTACCCTGGTACTGGGGTTGGCGGACATTGTATACCTTTAGATCCATTTTACCTAACCTATAAGGCGAAGAGGTTTGGATTTATCCCACGCTTTATTGAGCTATCGGGTTTGATGAATGAATTTATGCCCATTCACACCATTAACTTGGCAGAAGAGGGTTTGAAAGAGGTCGATAAAAAGATATCCAACTCTACATTTGTGGTTATGGGTTTAGCCTATAAAGAAGATATTGATGATACAAGAGAATCCCCGTCAGAAAAGATTATTGAAGAACTTGTGAACTTGCAAGGAAAGGTAAAGGTATACGACCCGCTTGCAAGGTCAATTAAGACAAGAAGGGGTGAATTTCATTCTGAAAAATCCTTAGAAGAGGCAATTAAAGATACGGACTGCGCTATATTTGTAGTTTCACATACTGAATTTAGAAACTTAGACTTAAGGAGGTTTAAACAAAATGGGGTAAAGGTTATAGTGGATGGTAGAAATATCTTTGAAAAAGAGGATGTAACTTCCCTTGGGATGGTCTATAAAGGTATTGGAAAACCCTAAATAGGTTAAAATGGAGAATATTGTTTCGTTTTTAGAAACCATACAGAAGATTACAGAAAAGGATACCCGATACAAAACAGAGGTGTATACCTTTGTTATGGAGGCATTAGATTTTACAGTAAGTAAGTTAAAAGAACCGAGACATGTTACTGGTCAGGAATTATTAGAGGGCATCCGTGAGTATGGAATCAAGCAATTTGGACCAATGACTCGGACTGTCTTCGAATACTGGGGAGTAAAATCTACAGAGGATTTTGGAGAGATAGTATTTAATATGGTTGATAATGGACTTATGGACAAAACCGAGCATGACAGTAAAGATGATTTTAAGAATGGATATGATTTCAGAGAGGTATTTGACAAAGGTTATAGGTATGAATTAAATATTTAATGATTCCTCTATATCTTTAATCCTCCCTTTTGCCTCATCTATCATCTTCCTTTTTTGTTCCAGCCATTCCTTATCCCTGCGCAAATCCTCTCTAATTGTTTGAATACTAAGGGATACGGCATCTTGAGAAGGTCCACCCAAGGTTCTCTTTCTGTTTATTATCTGCATAGGATCTTGATATTCGTCAACCTGTTTCTGAGTTATCGAAATATCAATACCCTTTTCTTTCAAAGCCTTTCTGAGGGAGGAGAATGTAACCTTTTCACTCCCTTCAATTTCAGAGTACCTTACTGCCTCTTCAATCAAAAATTTTGCCTCCCTGAATGGTAGATTGCAGTCCTGTACGATTGACTCAAGTAAAGATGTAGCAGTAATAAACCCTCGATTACACTGTTCATACATCCTTTCTTTCTTAACCTGAAGGGTTTCAATTACCCCTTTTAAGATATGCAATGAGGGTTTGCATTCTCTCACCAGGTCCATTATCAAATACTTTGTCCATTGAGTATCACGGTTGTAACCGATCATATTTGATTTTCCTATAGATAAAAGACTCATCAACAAACCATGAGAAAGCGCCGCCTTAGCCTTTATCACCTCCATTGAACATGGATTCTTTTTTTGCGGCATTATAGAACTACCGGTTTTATATTGATCAGCTAATTCTACCATATTGAACTCTGTAGTGCTCAATAAGATCAGGGTCTGGGCAATTGTACTCAGGTGATTCATCGCCATTGATAGAATGAAAGCCATCTCCGTTTCTGGTTCCCATCGGTTAGTAATTGGATCGATGGAATTAGGTTCTGGTCCATCAAATCCTAACATGTGCGAAGTTAGCTCTCTATCTATTGGGAAAGTGGTTGAGTACGAAGACACACCTCCAAGAGGACACCTATTGAATAGGTTGTACCAACCTCTGTAACGCAATATATCCCTTTTAATGGCAACAGCAAACGATGATAATACATGCGAAAAGGTGGTTAACATGGCATGCTGATGATGAGTAAACCCTGGCATGACTACCTCTAAGTTCTCCGAAGCCTTCTCCAGTATACATTCAACTAAATCAATGGTAGCATCTACAAGTTGAAGGGCCTCTTCTCTTAAATACAGGCGCATATCTAATACGACCTGATCATTTCTAGACCTGGCAGTATGGATCTTTCCGCCATATTCAATTCCATACCTTTCAATAATGAAACTTTCTATATTTGTGTGTACATCCTCACGTTCGGGATCCAAATTAAACCTACCAAGTTTCCACAAGTTCTGTATCTCGTTTAGACCCTTTAAAATTACCTTTACATCTTCACGTGATATTATATTCTGTTTCCATAGCATTATTACATGCGCCTTGGTTCCCCAAATGTCAAATTCAATCAGATTTTCATCCGCTGCTTTACACCCTTTCACATCCCTTCCAGCCATAAACTCAATTACTTCTTTAGTTGGGTGCTGCTTAAAGGCCTTTCCCCATAATCTATCCATACCCATTCCCCTGTTCTTATTCTTTGTTTAAAAATAACAGTGGTAGCCAAAATTCTGTTTTCTAATGGAAGAAAGGATTACCTAACAGTCTTATAATAGGTAGCTCTATCTCTTATATGTGGATTATGACATTCTACACAGACATTCTTAAGGATGCGATTAATTGTCTTTTTCCTGTCTTCTTTCTTAGCCTTCATATGTAAGGAACCTGGTCCATGGCATGCCTCACATCCAACATCTTTTAAATTAGGAGTTGTAGCTGCATCTTTATAGCCACCTTTACCATATCCTGTTGTATGACATTTTAGACATTTTGGATTCTTTACATCTTCATCTTTCAGTCTACTGAAGGTAGTAGAATGAGGCATCTTCTCCCACGTCTTATACTGCTTCATATGGCACATCTTACATTTCTCGGTGCCAATATAATCTGCCTTTTGCGTAGCTCCTACATTTGTTAAAGACCAAAATAAAAATCCACTTACTCCAATCAAGAGTAATATAGCTATTATCTTTTTCATATCTATCTATCCCCTTCTTCTTTTTTTTCTTTGGTACTCTCATCATTACCTTTGACAGCTTCCTGAAATTCCTTTAGCCCTTTTCCTAAAGATCTTCCTATTTGAGGTAACCTTCCAGCTCCAAAGATAATTAGTATAATTAGAAGAATGATTAACAGCTCCGGAATCCCAATTCCCCCTAACAATTTGATCACCTCTTTCTTCAGCCATAACCTTTTATCCGAAAGTCTTTTATAATTATACACATTTGTCCAAAGATTTCAAGATAATTTTGCTTTTTGAGGAAATTATGTTAGATTCTTCTTTTTATTACAAAATCACTCAATTTTATAAGAGAATCTTTGGAGGTACAATTTGGTAAAGTCTTTAAATTATCTTTTGCCTGATCTATATATCCTTTTGCAACCGTTTTTGCGTATTCAATTGCTTGATAATTCTTGAGGATATTAACTAACCACTTCATATCCTCTTCATTTGAACCTTTATCTAAAATTTTCAATATCCTTTTTCTTTCATTAAGGGATGCCTGTCTTAATCCATAAATAATAGGTAGGGTAAAATTACCAAACCCTCCATTTGTGGAAACCACATCTAATATATCATCTACTATCTGAAAAGCCAA
The DNA here is from genome assembly GCA_030017475.1 of bacterium. GTDB lineage: Bacteria > UBA9089 > JASEIO01 > JASEIO01 > JASEIO01 > JASEIO01. Next base: position 4,617 of record JASEIO010000035.1, read on the forward strand.
GCCCAAATTCATTCCAAAGGTTTTTAAGACAGAAACCTCCTGATTCTTTAGATTCCCCAGCATAGCCCCAAGCTCACAGCAGCAAGAAAAGAAAGAGGCTGTTTTGTTTTTTATCATCTCAATATACCCTTCTTCCCTTATCTCTCTACTATTGTTTCTTAAAGTCTGCTCAATCTCTCCTTCACAGATTTTAGAAATTGCAGAGAAAATGGTTTTCATTATTTCTATCGATTGATCCTGTAATATGATAGAGATTGCCTTTGTATATAGAAAGTCCCCTGTTAAGATAGCCCGCCTATTTCCAAATTTAAGATTGAGAGTTTGTTTACCCCGACGGAGGCTGGCTTCATCGATTACATCATCATGGATAAGGGTAGCAGTGTGGATCAATTCCGCTGCGGTGGCTAAATCAATATCCCTTTTCCCCTTATACCCACAGACCTTAGCTGACAATAAAACCAATGCTGGCCTTATCCTTTTTCCACCAGCGTTAATTATATGTTTGCAAGCCGAAGTTACATCTTCACACTCAGAGATTATTGACTGCTGTATACACTCCTCAGTCTCTTTCAACTTATCCTTTATTGGTTCGTAAATCTCAACCAATTCATCCATAATCCGTAGATTACAAAACTCCTAAAAATAGCTTTACCAAATGAGTCCATTTTTGTCCTTACTATGAAAAGAAACCATAACATTATAATAATTTAAGCATGAAGAGTCAAGCCTTTTTACTTTAAATATCTAAGATCAAATCTTTCGTTCTTAAAAAGCAAATTCCTATATCTCGTCTTCTTCTGTATCCATAACTGGTTTCTTCCTAACCAATTTCGATACCAAGATGCTAATCTCATATAGGATTATTAAAGGGATTCCAACTAAGACCTGGGTTATTATGTCTGGAGGGGTTATAATGGCTGCTACGATAAAGATTAATAGGATAGCATATTTTCTGTTCTTGACTAAGAACTGAGGAGCCAGGACCCCAATTTTAGTTAAAAATAGGATGACTATTGGCAATTGAAAAACTATACCAAATGCCAAAAGTATCCTTATGACAAAAGATAGGTATCTCGATACTGAAAGCATTGGGACAATATCTTCAGTACCGAAACCCATTAAAAACTGTGTTCCAATTGGTAAGACTACAAAATAGGCAAAAAAAACCCCAATATAAAAAAAAACAAAGAGAAGATAATAGTAGGAAATATATACCTTTTCTCTCTTGTTTTCAATCCAGGGGCAATAAATTTCCATATTTGGTATAACAATAAAGGAGATATTGCTCCAAGTCCAGTGAATATAGCCACTTTTATCCTCGCCAAAAATGCCTCGGTTGGAGAAAGAAATACCAATCTTTCTTCAACAGGTCCTTTTAAAAAACTTAATATCTTAGGAGAGAATAGATAACAAACACAAGAGGCTAAAAATAGATAGATTACACAAATAATAATCCTTTTTCTTAATTCCTCAAGATGCTCTAAAAATGACATCCTTCTTTCATTCTCATTTTGCATGGATGCCCTCATGACACTGTATACAAGGGGATTCTTCCATTACCTCTTTGTGGATGATCTCCTCTGTATCTTTAAGCTCTTTATGACAAATTAAGCAGCTTTCTTTTTCTTCTGATACCTTATGACACATAAAACATGCCTTTTTATCTACCTCCATATGTATCTCTTTATTCCTTTTGTGACAATCTGAACAGCCTAAACCTTCTAAATGGGATTTGTGACTGAACAACATTCCACTATAGAATAACCTTTTCTCTTCCAATCTTTTGGCGTTATGGCAACCTTCTCTTAGGCAGCTTTCTGGCTTTATCTTGACCTCCAACTCTTCCATATCATATTTTCCGGTTGCAGATCTTATTACCTCTCGTGGAATACCTGCCTCTCCTTTTATAAATCCAACCAAACCAGGTTCATAGTGGCATTTAAAACATTCAATCCCTTTATGAGAGGATCTCTCAAAGGATTCGACTGATGCCTTCATATTATGACAAATAGTACAAAATCTTGGATGTTCAGTAACTTTAAGGATGATAGGGATAGCAATGATAACGCATAAAAAGGCAAATGCTCCAATAACCACACATATGGATAGGGATTTATGCCTTAGGAATATATTTTTTTGCTTCGGGACTAACACTTATCCTCCTTTTAGTACTACCTTATAAAGAAAGGAATCCAGTAATATTCCACCAAATAAAAGCATTTCATATAAAGATGCTACATTGAATGCAAGAAGAGCCCGTTTCTTATTAATTGGATCTTGGATTAATCTAATTCCAGCTGATACAGCCATTAGCCCTGAAAGAACAGCTATAATTAAATATACATATGTTAGGTTTGTAGCAAAGTATAAGGCTATACTTACTATCCAGGTTAAGAAAAGAAAGACCACTCCTAAGATTGATGCACTCTTTGGGGAAGGGACAAAGAATAATGCTGGTACTTCTGTCCTCAATTTCTCCTTTACTTTCTGAACAGGATGCACAGGAGAGTAGACCATAATATGTCCAGCCTGCCAAAGTAAGCCTAAGAGATATAAGACCCAAGGTAAAGGATTACTAAATAGGGTTTGAGGAGAGAATGCTGCCCAACCACCAATAGGAAATAATCCTATTATTGGTGGAAGGGTAAGGTAACCTATTCTATCTCGTAAGTATATTGAATAAATACAGCCGAGGATTAATGCTATTAATAAGATTATAAAGGTAGTTGTATTAAAAACAATCCATGATATGAAAAGGGCTATTACAAAGAGGATAATGGAATATAGCAATGCCTCTGACTCCTTTACCCTTTTAGCTGGGATAGGTCTATTTGGCCAAACAAGTTTGTCTCTCTTTCTATCAGCCCAATCATTAAAGGCATGGATACCAAATGTTGCAATCAAGACTGCCAAAGATCCCAATATACATTTATCTAATGGTGGAAATCCCTTAATTGAAAGTACAGCTCCAGCTCCTGCAATTAATGGTCCCATCATAGCAAGGATTGGTCTTGTTATATCCACAAACCCTATTGCCCGTTCTGCTGTTGTATATCTATCCTTTGTTGAAGTTGTCCCATAACCCATCCATCTTGCGAACAAACCCATCTCCTCACCTCCAAAATGAAACCTTACTATTTACAAACCTCTATGCCTTTATCCAAATTATACCAATCTTATACATCGGGAGATTTCTGATATCTCACTCCAGACCTGATTTAGTTTTGATTCATCACCAGACATAATTATAAGCACTCCAATATTGGTAAATAAAGCGAAGAATAGGCCATCAAGTTTCTCACGAAAGGCTTCATAGATACCTTTAACCTTACTTGGCATGGAAAAGGCCTTTAAGAGGCTGTGTTCTGAAGGTATCTTATCCTCAATAAATCTATTTTCTAAAAATTCTGGTAAGGTTTGACTCCCCTTCTTACCCATTCCTTCTGGAAAGATAGATACAAATCCCTTTTTAGGTAAGCCAATTAACCTTGCTCCAAAGTCATTTATAAAGAATACATTAGTAGCATCCTTTGGAATAAACTTTTCCGGTATTTCACTTTCAAAAAATTGTACCTCTTTTTTCTCCCTCTTTTGAATAGGTATAACCAAATCTAATATCTCAAACTTCTGAGGGTAAATCTTATGAGGTGAACCTTCTACAATCCTATGCAGAGGATACCCAACATTATAAAGAGGCATAAGATCTTTTCCATATTGAAAGGTTCCATCACGGGACTTGGCCTTTATCCAAAACACATGACTTGAAAATGTGCCCTCTTTTAACGAATTATAGCCCAATCCACCTTCAAATAAAAATTGGGATATCTTCTTTTTATTACTTAAAGGTTCAACCAGTAACTCATAATCCTTTATCTCAGCATATATCTCCTTTAATGTAGTATCTCCACTTATCTTTATAATTTCATCCGCAATCTTCTCTATCTTAACCATTCTATCTCCTTATCAAAGGAAATATTTAGTCAATAAAATTATCTATGATTATCTTGGGCTATTTCTTAAGCAATTTTAGTAATAGCTGTGAAATCTCCTGTATATCTACCTTCCCCTCCACTAATTTCGCCCCATCCTTAAAATTAACAAAGCAGGTTGGGCAGGTAGTAACGATTACATCTGCACCCTTTTCTACAGCCTCTTCTACTCTGCGTGATGCAATCTTTTTTGCTATCCCAGGATCTTGGGATACTAAAGGTCCGCCACAACATATAGCCTCTTCCCTATTATAATCAAATTCCAATAATTCTACTCCTGGAATACTCTGTAAAATCTCTCTTGGTTCTTCATAAATCCCTACATGACGTCCAATATCACATCCATCATGATAAATAACCCTTTGATTCAATTCCTTTCCAAATTCCACCCTACCTTCTTTAATCAATTCGGAAAACAACTGAACTGTATGAAGAACACGGAATTCAGGTGGATACTTGTGTTTTAAATTCTTAAGGCATCCAGGACAGGAGGCAAATATGGTCTTAACCCCAAGCCTTTCAAATTCCAAAGAATTCTTCTCTACTAATTCATTACCTAAACCTATTTCTCCCATTCTAAATAATGGCTCACCACAACAATACTCCAAATTCCCTAAGGTAGTAAAATCAAATTTTACCTTTTCTAATATCTTCATAACAGATCTTGATGTCCTATTTAAAGAATATGAGGCAGCACATCCCACAAAATATAAAGCCTCTGATTCCTTAACTTGATAATCTTTAGGAAGCCAGGCCCCTCTTTCCTCCCTTGCCTCTCCAAAAGGATTTGACTTCTCCCTCACAATCTCTCGCATAGCCTTTTGAGACTCAGGCAATTTACCTTCTCTTGCTAAATCTATCTTTAAGGCATCTATAATCTCAATAAAATTGATCCCTGTGGGACATATCTCTTCACAATTTGCACATTGAGAACACATATAGATGGAGCGAAACACATCCTCTGTATAGGGAAATTTCCCTTCCAATATCCTTTTAAATATAAGCATCCTCCCACGTGCAGTAAATCGCTCAAAACCAATCTCTGAAAATACAGGACATCCAAACCTACAATATCCACATGATGCACAGGTATATATGTTCTCCACCAACTCTTGTTTATTCACTTCATCTTTCCTCCTACAAACCGTAATCCCAATCTTAATAACCGGAGTGGTACATAATTGACTAATTCTAAAGAAAAGACCATAATAGTTGGTATAATTTCCATAGCAATCATAGAAAGGTTCATAAAAATACCTGGGATTTTATAATGGATAGTCTTCCCTGGATTAAGGATATTCTTTGGATCAAGCCCTTTCTTTATCCTTCTCATAACCTTCAGAGATTTTCCATGAATTCGAGACATGTGAGGGGTATTATAGACCCCGATACCATAAACACAACCTCCATTTTTATAAGCTATATTAGAGATCCGTCTTGTTAAAGAACAGACTCGGAAATACTCGGATTTCTTTCTTTCATCTGTAAGGATTGTAGGTAAAACAGAGACCATTCCATCTGAATTCACCATGGCTTCAATGCCATATTCTAAGTTCTTAATTAAACCTCTTAAATCTAAGATTGTATCATAAAACCTTTTTATAGGAACTTGAAGTTCTGGAGGAAAGATAGTTGGTCCTAAGCCTTTTATAGATAGAATAGTCTTATATCTATTCTCCCATTCTTCTCGAGCCAAACCTTCTCTATATTTTATCCCTTTGCCACAAATTTCCGTAACTTTAGCCTCATCTCCATCAACAACAAATACCGTCTCCTTTTCTGGAAGATGATGCCCCTTTTTGTTTAGTAGGGTTATCAAATTCTTGTCTATAAGACTTAAAAAATAGGGTCTAAGCTCGCATAATCTTTCTAATGCCCTGATTGCATCATCCAGTTTATCGAAACCATACATTAGATAGCTTCTTTTTCCCAGTTTGAATATCTTTAATGTTACCTCTAAGATTATACCTAAGGTTCCCTCAGAGCCTACAAACATCCATGAACTCCAGGGATCCGTTTCGATAAGTTCGCCATTAGCTAAAACAACCTTCATTCCAACTATTTGATCTCCAACTGGCCCATGCCTTATAGTTCCAATACCACCAGAACCACCAGTTGATATAAATCCACCAATAGTTGAAGAAGGACCACTTGATGGATTCGCACCAATTGTATACCCCCTAGCTTCTACATAATCTATAACCCTTTTCCATTCACAACCTGTCTGAACACGAACATATTCGTCTTCCGGATTAAACTCCAATATCCTACGCATACCGCATAGGTCTAATACCAATCCGCCATCCATAGGTAGCACTCCACCTAAACCGAAGGTCGCACCACCACGTAATGTAACAGGGATATTCTTCAAGTAGGCATATTTCATTATCTCCTTTACTTCATCTATGGTATTCGGTTTAGCCACTAACTTTGGTCGTAACATACCATAGCCACGTAAAAGCTCATCCGGCATTGGTGCTAAGTCCCGTGAATAGCAAAGTAAATCTAACTCATGCCGAGAGACCCTATCTTCACCTACAATCTTACTAATATCTTCATAAAGCGTCATTTTTCAACCAATTACAAATTTACCTATTAAGCTTCGTTATCTCTATTCTTAAAATAGGCTATAGCCAAACCTACTAATGCTGTAGGAAGACCTACCTTTGAAAATGATTTGAAAAGTTCCTTTAGCCATAAAGAACCTTCTTCTACCGGAGCTACTGGGTTTGAAGGTAGGTCATACAATTCAGGATCACCCAAAGGTAAAAGATAGATCATGTGTAATCCATCCAATTCCTTCTCTCCATAGATCCTCACCTTCTTCTCTCTTTGAACCTTATGTGCAAGGGATAGTAATTCCTTTCTATCACCAAACCTGATTGCTCCAGTAGGACAGGCTTTGGCGCATGCTGGTTCTAATCCATTAGATACTCTATCCATACAGCCAAAGCACTTCTTCGATTTACCTTCGCCTATTCCGCCATCTAAATGTGGGACATTGAATGGACATACACTTACACAGGTACCACATCCAATACATTCCTTCTGATTGAATACTACAAACCCTTCATCCGTCCTTATAGCAGCATTCACTGGGCAATTCTTGACACATGCAGCATCTGTACAGTGCATGCATTGGTGCTTGCGAAACAACCACTTAATTTCACCATTAACCATTTGCTTTTCAACAAACTTTACTAATGTCCAGGTATTCGAAGATAGGTCTTTTGGATTCTGATAACCAGGACCTGAAAAAAACTTAGTCTTTTCTGCAGGGAGTTCATTCCACTGCTTACAAGCAACCTGGCATCCACGACATGCCATACACTTTGTTAAGTCCAATAGCATAGATTTCTCTGCCATCTATATTACCCCCTCTTCCTTACATCACAGAGGAATACCTTATACTCTGGAATCATAGTATTTGCGTCACCTACATGTGGGGTGAGGCAGTTAGCTGAGAAGCCTTGTACAATGCCACAATATCCATAGTGCCAGGGCATGCAAACCTGTTCCACCATCTTCCCATTCAACCTGAATGGTTTGATCCTATCTGTTACCAATGCATATGCCTCAATCTTACCTCGAGCAGATACCACCTCTACCTTATCACCTGTTTTAATCCCTAACCTTTTCGCAAGGGATTTACTCATCTCTACAAACATATCTGGCATAAGCTCACACAGCCATGGTAAATTACGAGTCATTGCCCCTGACTGCCAGTGTTCTGAAACCCTATAGGTTGTAGCAATTATTGGATACCTCTTTGGACTACCATAGACATCAACCTCAGGTGTATCCCATATCTTAAATGTAGGATTATTCTGCTGCTTTGACAATAGGTTCTTGACTGGAGATTCCATAGGTTCATAATGTTCTGGGAATGGCCCATCAGCCAAACCCATACCAAAAATCCCGGCATGTCCCTCTGGCTTCATGATAAATGGATGCTTTTCCTCTGGTGGCCAACCACCATCAGGTACATCTCCAATCCATTTTGTCTCAGGACCTGTCCATTTAACTACATACTTAGCTGGGTTCCATGGTTTACCTGTAGGATCGCAGGAGGCTCTGTTATAAATAATTCTCCGATTAACTGGCCAACACCAGGCCCAGGCAGGATATAATCCAATCTTGTTAGGTGCATCCTTTAAACTACGACGAGCTGCCATATTACCTTCTTCAGTATAGCTACCACAGTAAAGCCAATTGCCGGAACAGGTAGAACCATCATCCTTAAGTTCTTCAAAACTTGAAAGTAGTTTACCAGTTGCCATCACATAGCCATTTATCTCCTTAGCTACCTTATGGGCATCTGGCTCCTCGCCATAATCCCAATTCAGGTCAAGGATAGGTTCTGGAAATGTAGCTCTCAAATCTTTCTCATAGAGTGCCTTAACCTCTTTGTAGATCTTGTCCAATATCCAGAGATCCTCTTTTGCATCACCTGGTGGATCAACTGCCTTATATCTCCATTGACTCCATCTCCCTGAATTTGTAATACTTCCCTCTTTCTCCATAGAGGCTGCTGCGGGTAATAGGAATACCTCTGTTTTAACCTCTGCAGGGTTAACCCCTGGGGCCTTCCAAAATGTTGCGGTTTCTGTCTCCCATAGATCCATAACTACCATCCAATCTAAATGCCCTAATGCCTTCCGTTCCATTGTAACATTTGGTCCGCAAACCGCTGGATTCTGTCCAAATACAAGTAAACCTTTTATCACGTCTTTGTACATTGCCTCAAATAGGGAAATCCAGCTATAATCTGCTTCCCTTTTTGGAAGGTATTGATAGCAGAAATCATTAGCCTTTTGTGCCTTATCTCCATAGAATGCCTTTAATAGTGAAACTATGTATTTTGGTGTATGCTGCCACCAATTAGCTGACTTTGGATCCTTTGATTCTGGTGTCCATTTTCTAATGTATGCAGCTAAATCTACATTTTCAGAGGTGGGGCACTTCAAATAACCAGGTAAGATGTGGAAAAGGATGGCGTGGTCAGTCGAACCCTGTACGTTTGACGCACCTCTTAATGTATTGATTCCTCCTCCAGCTACACCTATGTTACCCAATAGAAGCTGTAGGATAGCATAGGACCTTATGTTTTGAGTACCATGGGTATGTTGTGTGGTACCCATAGCATACATTATTGTACCAGCTTTTCCTACTTTACCTGTTGCACAATAGGTCTTTGCTATCTCTAAGTAAACATCCTTTGGTGTACCAGTAATCTTACATACTGTATCTATATCGTAGCGGGAAAAGTGTTTCTTTAGAAGCTGAAATACACAATCCTTATCTTCTAATGTCTTATCTTCCTTTGGAATACCATGCTCATCCAACTGATACCTCCATGTAGATTTATCATACATCCTTTTTTCCTCATTGTATCCAGAGAACAAACCATTCTCAAAGGAAAACTTGGGGTCGATTAAGAATGGTGCATTGGTGTATTCTGCGACATACTCCTTGTGATAAAGCTCATTCTGCAGACAATAGTTGATTATCCCCCCAATAAAGGCTATGTCTGTTCCAGGACGTAGTGGTGCATAGATATCAGCTTTACTCGAAGTTCTGGTAAATCTTGGATCAACTGAGATAAGCTTTGCCCCATTTTCCTTTGCCTTTGTTATCCATTTGAATGATATGGGATGGTTCTCGGCTGCATTTGAGCCAATTATCATAATGCAATCTGAGTTTCCAATATCGATCCAGTGATTGGTCATTGCGCCTCTACCAAACGATTCTGTCAAACCGGCGACAGTAGAGGAGTGGCATAGACGTGCCTGATGTTCTAAGTAGACTATACCTAAAGCACGAGACAGTTTTGTAACCAGATAGCACTCTTCATTATTTAAGGCAGCTCCACCTATACAAGCAATAGCCTCAACCCTATTTACAACCCTGCCTTTTTCATCCTTTTCGATGAAATTCTTGTCTCTTGTTGACTTTATTCTTCTTGCAATCCTCGGTAATGCCCAATCCCATGACTTCTTTTCCCAATTAGATGAGCCAGGTGCACGATACAAGACATGCGTCAGCCTTCTTTTATTGTTCGCTACTTGATATAATGCACTACCCTTACTGCATAAGGCACCTTGATTAATTGGATGATCTGGATCCCCTTCAATGTTGATTACCCTGTTATCTTGGGAGGTTACAATCTGACCACAGCCAACTGCACAATATGGACATATAGTAGTTGTCTCTCTTCCATATTTAATCCTTAGATCTTTGGCATAAACCTTAGTTGGGGAAAGATCGAAAAGACTTAAATTGTTGAATAGAAGTCCTGCTGTGGTAGCTGATGAAACCTTTAAAAAACCACGTCTTGAAATTTCCATCTTTCCTTTACACCCCTCTTTTTTAACCCAAGAGATTGCAAGATTAATAAAATGGGTTGAAATCTGTGTAATATGTGGATTTAATTCAAGATTCTCGTACTACCTGATGTGTATCCTTCCTTTTCTGCCAATATATCTAAATATATGGTAGCAATATCTTCAATAGATAGTATGACATCTTTATCTTCAGATAATTTTCTTTCATCAACAGTTTTGATATATCTCTTACACCTATCGCAAACATCTATCCTATAAGGACTTTCATCTTCTACAAAAAAGAATCTTAAACTGCGCTGTTCTTCATTATTGCAAAAAGGACACTTCAATCTATTAAATGACCAGGTCATCCCACAAAGTGCGCATTGTAAAATCCTTTTTCCTTCTTCTCTTCTTAGAGCGGCCATGAAAGGTTCTCTACCACAAACAGGACAAAAACCTCGCAGCCACAAATCATCCCTTACCTTACCTTTTAAACGAGAAGCTATCAGTTCAAAGAAGGGGCGAGTTAAATTTACGGCTATAAAAAGGATGGTGTTTTTCGGAATGCCCACCTTTTCTGAAAGAAGATTGAAATATTCCAAATCAAAAGATACGGTATACCTAATTAGATCTTTTAAATTTAGTCTATTATCCTTCTCAGCCTCTACAAGGCGCATAATCTCTTTTTCTTTACCATCATGGTTTAATATAACCTGACAGATCTTATCAAATAAACTTTTTAGATGCCCTTTCTGTAATTTTACCTCATTAAGCGTCACAAGAGGTAATCCTTTCTCAATTCTTTTATTTGCACTCCTTTTATTGATAGAGGGGAAAATCTCTTCTTTATCTAAACTATTCTTCTCTTCAAACTGAACCTTAATAAGCTCCTTGTATAAACTAATATGGTCTTTTGAAACATATTCTAAATCCTTTAAGTCCTCTAATCTCCTTTCAATACTTCTAAAGGTTAATCTCTTTCCTTTTAATCCCACAAGTCACTCCTTTTTGAGGAAAAAACTTTTTTACTCTACCATATTATTCCCCTTTTGTCAAGTTTTTTCTCTTTTTTGACGTTCTCATGAGAACGGTGGCTATTGTTGTCCGTTGCTTTTGCCCTTTGCTCACACCTCAAGATTTAACCTCTTAATTGACATCTACCTGAGAAAATAATATTCCTATCCCAAGTTCATGACTTCAAAAAATAAGTTCTGTAAAATCAATGGGTTACAACTTC
>JASEIO010000036.1 GCA_030017475.1 bacterium
GGTCTATTTAGGGTTCATTTTTGATTCCACATTATGAGATTAACCAAACTTTTGCGATCTACTGATAATAGGAATTATTATCTGCATAACGATTGAACTCACCTGCCAAAAACCTAAGCAGGTAAACGATAGATAAATCACAAAACTTTGATGGCAGTATAACCTTTGAAAAACCACAGCGGGTTTTGGATCAGGTGCAGCGATTTGTTAGACAAAAGTTCCCATTTTCAAGTTTCAAGGGCTGACCCCATTATTTATGACCCCATTATCTATTACATTCTCTGATATCCCTAAATCCCAACGCTTTCTTTGGACATTTATTATACACTCAGTCTATCTCTACAATCTTTTCTCTTCGCATCTTTCCCGAAATAATACTTATCTTGGCTTTAAAGTGTTTGGAAAGTATCTTGACTACTGCCTTATTGGCTTTGTTTTTTTCAGGTGGTGCCTTTACTCTTACTATCAGTGGGTCTCCTTCGCTTATCTCTTCTCTCTTTGAGTTAGGAATAACTTTTATCCTTAAGGTTCTCCCCATTTTTAAACCTCTTGCTTAGTGTAAATATTCTACCTCTCTTTGGTAAAGTGGGTTAGGTTAACCTGAGACTATCCTTCCTAACCACGGTTGTTTCAAGTCAATAGCCTTCTCTGGGCATACTTCATAACAGCAATAACAGTGAATACATGCCTTTTCATCTATCTTCGCCTTCCCTTTGACAATTGTAATTGCATCTTGAGGACAGACATCTCTACAGTTACCACAACCAAGACAGGCATTAGGGTTAGGCATTGGTCTTAGAGTAAGAAGTCTTTTGAAGAAAGGTCGCATAAGATTCTGAAAGAAGGTGAGGTTTTCCCGATTAAATCCTTCCATGGTTGCTATACCAGTGGCTGGTTTAAAATCAGAAATAAAGACCTCATATAAGGAGGCACCAACTATCTCAATATCTTCTAATCTACCAGAGATCAATCTTCGTTTTACTGCTGTCCTGAGGATAGGAGTACTCATTGGTAAAATCCCAACCAGCTTACAGGCTACAAAATCAAGTGCCAGACTGTCGGTGCTACTCAGGATTACACCTATCTTGCGTTGAGAACCCTGCTTCCAATCACCTTCTAAACCAACAATCCCATCCATTATATTAAGTATATTAAGTTTTTGTTTGAGAAAGGTAAAGATATCAATCCACATCCTGGATAGATTTTCAATATTCTTCAACATCCCATGATAACCGGCTTTGGTACAACCAGGAACAAGACCAAAGAGATTTTTACATGCTCCAGTAAAAACAGCCGAAACATGGGTTTTTAGTTTGGGTAAATTAATGATTGTATCTACATCTAAGACTACCTTGATCAAAGTCAACATCTTCATTAGATCCCCTTCAGGATAAGAAAGATTGATCGATGAAGTGTCATAATTGAGCTTGGCTCCTGTCTCTTTTGCCACTTCAATAAGACCACACTTTGCATAGACCTTCTTAAGACAAGCCTTGGTGTATGGAAGAGCAGGGCTATCGCCAATAATTACTTGTCCACCTGCCTGATTCACTAACCGAGCTACTGCTTCAACAACTGCAGGATGGGTAGTGACTCCCTCTTCGGGTGAAGATGCTCGGAGTAAATTTGGTTTAAGGAAGACCTTATCACCTGGCTTGATATAACCTATCAACCCACCAATTAAATCTAAACCCTCTCTTACTGCACAAAAGACCCTTTCTTTATCATAGTCCGAACATCTTACAATAGATACCTTAGAAGCCATTGAGTTCACCTTACAAGTGTACTTCGGCTTCGAACGCATGGGCAGCAGAACCCAGTGCAAAGTTCCTTTCAAGAAAAAGGGCGAACCAGCCGATAATAAATTCTGCGGCTCTTTAAATTGTAACCGAGATATGTAAGAATTGCAAGAAAAAAACTTTTTGAAGGGAGAAGCCTTGTAAAAATCAGACCTATGGATGGCATTATAAGATATATGGAGAAATTTTATTTCCTATTGACAAGCATTTTGTCTTCTGATATATTTTACAAGCTCGATAGAGAAGAGGTTGGTAAATGAAAATCTTAGGGAGGGGAACCAAAGTCAAAAGGATATTATTGATAAGATCAGCGCCAATAGGTCAAACAAGAACCACTATTGAATTACTTAAGAGTAACTTCCCTGAAGCCAAGATTACTCTTTTTGTACAACCTGAGGTCTCCAAAATATTTACTAAGGACGTCTCAGAAATAATCCTTTATGAAGATAAGCCGTTTAAGTTCTATAGATTTAAGGGATTAAATAGGATAAGGCGGGCATGTTTTGATTTGGTAGTTGTTTTATATAATAATCCTAAGGGAGTAGGTTATCTTCATGTAGAACTCCTTTCGTTTTTCGTAAGAGCTAAATATAGAATTATTTATGACACTATGCTTAACAACCACCCATTAACCTTGAGATCTTGGCTTCGCAGGATTCTATTCAATAACCAATTGGCTATAAACTGGAGTTATTCTCTTATCCCAAAATGGAATACATGCCTTATCTTTTTATTTTTAGGAATGGCTTATTTAAAAGAGGGACTGAAACCCTTTATATCATCTAAAAGTAAGCGAGGGAATAAAAAAGGATATCGGGTCTTATATATGATACCTTATTTAGACATTGGAGGGACACAGAGTCAGTTAATCAAAACGCTTCAATATATAGATAAAGAGAGATATGAGATTGAGGTAGCCTGTTTAAGGGGGGGGATGTATGTTGAAAGGATAAAAAGGATGGGTGTTAGGGTTACCATCCTTAACGAGAATCCAGATTTTCCTAATATCTTGAAGATATATAGTTATATTAAAAGAGGTCGCTTTGATATGGTCCATCTTTGGCTTATCCAGGTTCATGTTGTAGGTGCTATTTGCGCAAGATTAGCCGGGGTTCCAATTATCATATCTTCTATAAGATGTGAGAACTCAAAAGACGTTAATCTAAGATGTTGGTTTAGATTGGCTGATATATTGAGTGTTAGATTTAATACAAAGATAATTGCCTGTTGTGAAGCAGTAAAAAGGGATTATATGAAATGGGCAAAGATAAATGGAGGTAAAATCTCTGTAATTCATAATGCTATTGATTTGGATGATTTTAATATCTATGTAGACATCCCTTCAAAGAGGAAGGAATTTAGACTAAAGGAAAATCCACTAATTGGCTTAATTGCACGCCTTTCGTTAGAAAAGGATCACCTTACCTTTCTTGAGGCAGCATCCATGGTTATTAAATCTATCCCGGAAAGTAGATTTTTAGTAGTTGGCGAAGGGGAATTAATGGAAGAATTGAAATCCACAGCTCAAAGGATGAATCTTTTCCAAAATGTAATCTTTACTGGTGTTCGTGCGGATATCCGGGAGATTATTTCTATCTTAACTACAGTTGTTCTTCCTTCTGTGAGTGAAGGTCTGCCAAATGTTATCTTAGAGGCTTACGCTTGTAAAAAGCCAGTTGTAGCTACACGAGTTGGTGGTATTCCTGAATTGGTTATAGATAACCACACTGGAATCTTGGTAGAGCCAAGAAATCCCGCCGATTTGTCTTCAGCGATTATTAAGATTTTAAAAAACAAAGACTTGGCTCGAATGTTTGGTACGGCAGGATATAATATAGTCAAAGAATCCTTCACATTTCGTAAAAACATTGGCATGCTTGAGAAGCTCTATAAAGAGGTTTTGGTATGAAGACAGTAGGGGTCTGTTATGCTGGATATATGGCTCGGCATATAGATAGTGGTAAAGAGAAAAGTTGGTTTGCACCCAAAACAATTTGGGATGACTTAGAAGGGGAACCTGTCCTAATTAGGACAAAGGATCAGGTTGAAAAGGCCTGTTCAATCAATGATATCCTTTTCTTCATCCAGGATAGAGCGGAGAATAAACCTGCTATTGATTTAGCTAAAGAGTGGGGATTAGGGTTAATTTTGGTAGATGATATAGAATGTTTTGAAGCCTATCTACGATTTTTTCTTGAAAATTCTGTAGATATAATGGTTCGATTTTCACCAGTTATTCCCTTACTTGACCCTCGTATTATTGATCAAATGGTAGAGTACCTGATTAAAGAGAAGGTAGATTTGGTAATCCCTAATGGTTTTACACCTGGTACTACTCCTAATTTTGCCATAACCAATGAAGGATGGGGAAAATTAGTAAGGTTTGAAAGGTTGAATTATAAAAAGGGGGAGTTGTGGCAATCTCTGTTTCTGCAACCACATATCTTCAAATCCGCAGTTAAAATAAGGTATTTAATTAGGGAGGATCCTAAAAATATAAATTTGGAGATAGACAATAGGGTAAAGCTATATCTCGTGAGAAAGGCTTATAAAAAGAATAGATCTTTAGAAGCTAAGGATGTATTAAAGTGTTTTGAAGAAGACCCTTCGTTTTGGTTAAATGATAAATTCCAGATAGAGTTAGAACTAACAAACGATTGCAATTTAGGTTGCCTTTATTGTCCAAGGAGTAAAATGACAAGGCAGATTGGGTATATGAGTCTTTCGTTGTATAAAAAGATCGTTTCAGAATGTTCACGCCTTGGCTTTTCAATCTGTCTATCAGGATTTGGTGAACCATTACTACATCCTGAATTTTCAAAAATGATTGAGTATGCAAAGGATAGAGGACTTAAGATTTGTTTATATACAAATGGAGTTAACTTAAATGGGGAGAAGGCAAAGGTCGTATTAGGATATATAGATGAACTATTTATTTCATTAGATGCAGAAGGAGAAGAGGTATATCATAAGATAAAAGGTAGTCCGGATTTTACCTTGGTGGTTTCAAATATCCATAAATTCTTATCCTTAAAGAAAGAGAAAATAGGAAAGGCAGAAGATTTTACGGATTGGGTCAAGCCAGTTATAATCTTACAGCTAATTAAGATGAAGGAAAATGAAAAGGAGATAGATACCTTTTGGAAGAGATGGGATCAGTCAACTCGTGTAAAAAGGATGGTTAGAGATGAATTGAACAAAGACTTCCGTGAATTTATGCCCACTGTAAATATGGAGATATTTAAGATGAAAGAGCGGGATTTTGAGATAGAGGAGATAGAATTTGTGCCAAGATACGAGAAATTTGAAGACAAGATAAAGAGGTTAGTGGCGCTTCAATTGAAAAGAAATGAGGTTTATGATAAAGAAGATAGGATAGAGATTGATTATGAAGAAAATCACTTTTGGATAGATTACTATAGAAGATATCTAAACAGATTCTACAAATCTTCTGACTTACCTATCGAATGGGTAGTTATTCAAAGATTTAATGATTTTGCAGGAGAAATAAGGGATAGGAAACCCGTTGATTATACACCCAAAAAAAGATGCTATTGCAGGAATCTAAAAGGTGGTATCTCGGTTTTTTGGGATGGTAGAGTAGTAAGATGTAGAGTGGACTTTGACGGACGGGACATTTTGGGAGATTTAAATCATCATACCATGGATGAAATCCTATCAAATGAAAGACTCAACGAGATTAGAAGAAAACAAAGGAGTGGACAATTTGATGAAATCTCCATATGCTCAAACTGTAAGGAATGGTACTATACGGCTTGAAGGTAATTATAAGAGAATTCTTATCCTCCGCTCTTCTGGAGATTTGTTTAAGCGAGCCATTCGATTTATAAAGGAGAGATTTTCAGATGCTTCGCTTTATGCCTTAATACCAGAAGAGGTAAAAGATCAAGTTTTAGATTTTGAATTTGAAGAGGTAATTATCTATAATAAGGCTAAAAGATTTAATGTTATAAAAGCTGGGTATAGATTTATAAGATCATTAAGAAAGAGGAGATTTGATTTAATCCTCATTTTATATGGAGGTGAGGAGTTAAATTACTTAAATGTTATGTTATTTGCCTGGTTAATCGGTAAGAGAAAGGTTGCCTATACCTTTGAAAATCGAGTTTTTGTATTAACCCATGGATACTTGATTAAAAGGATAATTAAGAGACTTATCTCGAGAAAAAGTAGAATATTGTCTATGAATAAAAGAATAAACAGATTGGAATTTCAGTCAAAGCGACATCGCCTTTTCTCTATGCCAAAGGTGGCATTTTTTGAAATAACAAATAGATGTAATATCCGGTGTGTGATGTGTGGCAGGGAACTTGGAAATTTCCAATCTGGAGATATGTCTCCTTTAATCTTACGAAAATGCAAACCCCTTTTTCCATTTTTAGAGATTGCAATACCAACTGGCTGGGGAGAACCATTATTAGCTAAAGATATGTTATTTGAGATTTTAGACTTAGCCAAGGAATATCCTCGCTTAAAGACAAATATTACTACTAATGGGACTTTACTAAATGATGATATAACAGAAAGATTAGTACAAAGTAGACTAACGAGTATAACCATCTCCTTTGATGGAGCTACCAAGGAAACCTTTGAAGAGATAAGAGCTGGTGCAGATTATGATAGAATAATCGAAAATATAAAAAGAATAAACAAGATAAAAGAGTTACGAAAACTATCTAATCCAACCCTAAACCTTGAATTTGTAGCTATGAGAAAAAATATTGAGGAGCTCCCTTCACTTTTGGAGTTGGCTCGGATGTTGGATATATCCTCTATAATTGTGGTCTATTTAGTAGTACATACAGAAAGACTTAAACACCAATCTCTATACTATTATCAGGAACTTTCTAATAGAATCTTTGAAGAGAGCAAAAGGAAGGCTCAAGAATTAGGAATAAATCTTAATCTTCCAGATTTCTTTGGGTCTAAAGACAGGATTAAGGAAAAAGGTCAGTGTAGCGCCCCCTGGACTACTATCTATATCCGTTGGAATGGAGAGGTATTACCTTGCTGCTTTATGCCCCGGGTTATGGGAGATTTAAAGACACAAAATATTCAAGAGATATGGAATGGAGAAAAATATAGATCCCTAAGGAAGGAAATAGGTTCTAAAGATTTACCAGAAAGATGCAGAAACTGTTATGGAAGTGAAATGGATGTAAATCGAGAGAGGAGCCATATCCAGGTATGATAAGTAAAATAGCTTATCTTTTGATATCTGTATCCCTATTAGGCCTTATTCTAATAGGCAATATCTTTGCAAAATTTCTACCTTCCAAAAGGGATGAAGGCATAAAAGGAGACTTTGAGAAAGGTCTTACGTCAATCATTATGTTAAATTATAACGGCGAAGAGATTATGCATATAATTATGAAAGGTATTGAAGCCATCCTATCTCAAAGTTATCCCAAACTGGAGTTGATTGTAGTAGATGATCATTCAGAAGACCAGAGTTTAAGGCTTCTAAGAGAGCTGAGCGAAAAATTGGGTGATGGAAGGATGAGGGTAGTATCTTCAGAAAAAAGAAGAGGTGTTGCTGGTGCAAGAAATATTGGCCTACGAGAGGCGAAGGGTGAGTTTATTGCATTTATCGATAGTGATGCTATCCCAGAAAGGGATTGGATCGAGAATTTAGTTAATAGATTGAAATCGAATATAGATCATGGGGCTTGCGTCCCAAAATTGGTTTTTCTTACGTGCCCAAACCTAATAAATGGATTTGGTGCTGCAATAAATAGATTAGGGTATGGCGTCCCAATTGGAGCAAACAAAGAAGAGAATGGTTTCAGATATCCAAAAGAGGTAATGTACGGGGCTGGATGTGGGATACTTGTAAAGCGTGAGGTTTTTCGTAAAATAGGTCTATTTGATGAAGGGTTTTTGTTTTATGGACAGGATGACTCTGATTTAGGAGTGAGGATGAGGGATGCAGGTTACAAAATCTTTGTAGTACCAGAATCAAGAGTATTTCATAAGTCCTTCCATTCTAATACCCAATTTGATGCCAACTTTTGGAACAATAGGAACACAATTAGGTTTGTCTTAAAACATTATTCTATGCAAGATTTAATAAGATGGTATAGATGGAAATGGAGAGAATTCCTTTTAATCGAACATAAAACACCCCAGATTAAATGCTGGCTTTCTAATTTTTGGGAGATACCTTCTATCTTAAGATTTAGAAGAGAGAATACCGGTTTAGGCAGTTTCTTAGATAGATATGAGCGATTTATGAGAGAGATATGAAGATATGTTATATCTCACCAGGAAGAGGCACGCACATTCGTCGTCTTACAGAATGGTTTGCAAAGAGGGGTCATGATATATATCTTATTACAGATAGTGATATCTCTATTAAAGATGTAAGGATTTACAATTTAACCCAATCTAATTCAGATATTGAGGGAATAAGGTATGCAATAGATGAGATCAAACCAGATATCCTTCATTTACAGACACTCCTTTACCCATCTTATCTATCTCTTTTTCTCTCTTTTAAACCCACAGTAGTTACTCCATGGAATGGCGATGTTCTATGGGATGCTGAAACTTCACCTGCCCACAAAATGATGGTTAGATTTATTCTTAAGAATGCAGATTTAATTACTTGTAATTCAAGGGAAATGGTAAATACTTGTATTTTGCTTGGTGCCGATCCAAATAGGACATACCTGATACAGGATGGAGCTGATTTAAGATATTTTCATCCCAGGATAGAAGTAGAAGATTTAAGACGTGATCTATCTCTAAATGGTTATAAAATAGTACTAAGTACTCGTTCATTGGGAGAAAATTATAATATAGATATAATTATTAAATCCATACCATTGGTTTTAAAAAAGGTCCCACATGTTAAATTCATCTTTATCTGGGAGCAGGAAGATACAGGTTATAAATGCAGATTAAATAAATTGATTCAGGAATTACATGTAGAGGATAATATATTATTTGTTGGTAGTATAAAGGATTACAGAACAGTTGCTAAATATTATGTCTTAAGTGACGTCTTTATTTCTATCTCCTCTTACGATTCCAAACCAACATCCCTCTTAGAGGCAATGGCTTGTGGTACTCCTCCTATAGTTGGAGACATCCCTGCAGTCCGAGAATGGATAGAGGATAAAAGGAATGGATACATTGTCCATCCGAGAGATCCTTACAAGTTGTCTCAAGCAACAATAAGGCTTCTGAATAGTTCGTCGATTGGTAAAAAATTTACTAAGGAAAATTTGGACTTGGCAAAGAAGGCAGATTTCTCAAAAAATATGGAAGGAATGGAAAGGTTATACCTATCCTTATCTAATCCCTCTCCCAAGCCACATAAAGTTCCAAAATCTACCTTCTATTATCTCTATGGACTATACTGGGATCTGGAGGATGATTTAAAAAAGGCTGCATATTATTATAGAAAGGCTATACAGACAAAACCCAATCTTAGTGAAGCCCATTATCTCTTAGGGGTTAGTTATAGAAAACAAGGAAGGATTAGACAGGCTATTTATGAAGGAGAAAAGGCCGCAGGATTAGACGAAGGGATATCAGAATATTTTTCCTTTTTGGGTACTGTGTATGATAAGATGGGTAGGGTAGGGGAGTCCACAAAATTTTTCAAAAGGGCCTTATCAATCGATCCTAAGAATATAGAGGCGACCTACTATCTAAAGGCTTACAAGATAATGGGTTTAGTAAATTATATCAACAATGGATATGTAAATTTTGGTCCAAATGAGGTATATTTAGTGCCAAAGATTTTGGTAGAGAAAGGCTTTTTTAATGAAGCATTTAAGGAAATTGAAGATATAATCAACTCCTTCTTTTACGAACCAGAGGATTTTTATTTTGAATTTGGTATCCTACTCTTAAATGAAAACTTGATTAAGGGAGCCGCAGAAACATTCAAAAGATTGATCTCTATAAACCAGAACCACATCAAGGCACATTTTAATTTAGGTGTTTGTCTTGAGAATCTTGGCCTATTTAAAGATGCCATAAAGTCATTTCAAAAGGTGATTGAATTTGAACCGGATAACGCTCTTGCCCATTATAACTTAGGTTCTTGTTTTGAGAAAGAAGGAAGGTTAAAAGAGGCAGAAAGGGAGTTTTCACAAGTCATTTCATTAACCAAGGGATTGCTTAGTGGTGCCTATTACCATTTAGGAATAATAAAACACGAAAAGGAACTATTTAAAAAATGCCTAAAGATCAATCCTACCCATAAAATGGCTAAAAGGTTTTTAGAAGTTAATGAAGGAAATACATAATATTTTACTTTTAAGGACTGCTTCTAAAGATGTGTGTGAAAAGGCGCTAGAATTTCTTAAAGTCATGTTTCCTGAGGCTAAAATCACGATTATTTCCCCAAACAAGATTGAATTAGAAGGAATATATAAAGTAATAGTTTATGATTGGGGAGATAAGATAAGTATTTTTAGGGTAAAAAGACTTAATCAAATATTAAGAGATAAAGAATTTGATCTGACCCTATGTTTATGGGAGAATAGAAAAGGTTTAGGGTATTTGAATGTTGACCTATTGCTTTTTTATATAGGCAAAGATAGATATGCCTTTACAAAAGAAGGGGATTTTATAGAACTTACCAAAAGAAGATTTTTAAAGAAGTTATTCCATGAACTTTCCCTTTTGCCTTTAAAATTTCTCCTAATTATAACCTTAACCTTAATCCTTGGTATAACTTATGTCTACTGTCTTTTAGAAAGAATCCTTCTTGACATTAGGAAAATATAAAAAACTACGGATTTGCCCAGATATCTGTAAATTATCCGTGATTATATCATTTGTAACAACAGGTGATAATCTGGGGTTAAATTTTCTTGAATAATTGAGGGATAGATGATATCTGTAATTATACCAAATTGGAACGGAATGAATTTGCTTAAGGACTGTTTGCCTTCTTTAAAGAACCAGACTTATCAGGATTTTGAAATAATCTTGGTGGATAATGGATCTACGGATTCCTCTGTTGAATGGACTCGCATGAATTATCCAGAGGTAAGGATTATTGAATTAAAAGAAAATATGGGATTTAGTAAGGCTGTAAATTGTGGAATAAAGGAAGCCAAAGGAGATTTAATTGCCTTATTGAATAATGATACAATAGCGGATTCAAATTGGCTTTTTGAGTTAAATAAGGCATTAAGCACGCACCAAGTAGATTTTTGTGCAAGCAAGGTTTTGTTTTTAGGAAAGGATAATCTAATTAACTCATGTGGTGATTCGTATGGAGTAGATGGGAGAGCGAGAAATATTGGATTTAGGGAGAAGGATAATGGTCAATATAGAGAAAAAAGGCTAGTATTTGGGGCTTCAGCTTGTGCCTCTATTTATAAAAGGAGTCTGTTTAATAAAATAGGACTGTTTGATCCCGATTTCTTCTTAGTTTATGAAGATGTTGATTTTAGTTTTAGGGCACAGCTTGCGGGTTTTAAGTGTTTATATGTACCAGAGGCTCGAGTCTATCATTTATATTCTGTAACTCGACGCTTATTAGACCATATGGATGTGTATTATATTGCAAAGAACAATTTGAATGTATTGGTTAAGAATATGCCGAGCCAATTATTTATGAAATACCTCTTTTTTATATTAAAGGGACAAATACGAGAGGCGACGTATTTTTCAAGCAATGGCTATCTTAGATATTTTCTATGGGGTAAGATTGGGGCCTTGTTCCAGCTTTTTAAAATGCTTTACAAAAGAGGAAGGATTCAAGCAAAAAGAGAGGTTTCCATAGAATATATAGATAGCATATTGGAGAAAAACATCCTCTAATGGAGAAAATCTTTAATCTATTAAGAGAAAGGTATAAGGTATCGGAATATAAGAATGAACCATTTCAAGTCTTAATTGGGACAATATTATCTCAGAGGACAAAAGATGAAAATACAGCCATTGCTTGGAAAAGTCTGTTTTCACATTATAAAACACCGAAGGATATAGCCAAGGCTCCGGAGAAGAAGTTACGAGAGCTGATAAAGGTAGTTGGATTTTATAAGGTTAAGGCAGAAAGGATAAAGGAGGTTGCAAGGATATTGGTAGAAAGATATAAAGGGGAGGTACCGAGAGATATTTCGGAACTTTTGAAATTGCCAGGGGTCGGAAGAAAGACAGCTAATTGTGTATTGGCATATGGATTTGGGATTCCTGCTTTGCCTGTTGATACCCATGTTCATCGCATATCAAACCGAATTGGCTTGGTTTCAACAAAAGACCCAGTAAAAACAGAAATCGAATTAAAAAAGGTTGTGCCAAAAAGATATTGGATCTATTTGAATGAGCTATTGGTTAAATTTGGGAAAGATATCTGTAAACCAATCAATCCAAAATGTAATCTTTGTTTAATAAGAGAATTGTGCTTGACAGGAAGGATAAATAAATTACCTCAAGCTTTCATCCCCTAGTCTCTAATGGAGTTTGTCATCCCAATGCAATTTGTTTAATATGGATTGCAAAGTACAATATTTGCTGGCTTTTTACATTGTAAGAGGGATTAGGAACAGAGTAAATCTCTGAAGGTTTTATTTAGGGGGTAAAGCCAGTATCCTTTTTAAAGTAAGTTTACAAGATGTTTAACATCAAGTTTACCACAATGAGCCGTTCTCTTAAGAGGACGGTTTAGGTGCCAAGTCCTGTTTACCGCTGTATCATTCCTCTGGGCCGTCTTCCATGATAGGCAATTGAGGACATGTTCTTTACATTTAAAAAATTATCTGGGGAGATTAAGACTGCTGTATAGGAGAGATAAGATAGAAGAAGCGTGGATAAGGATTGGTAATTAGTATGGTGATCTTATATCGGATTTATAAAAAATTACTTGCAAATTGTTAAAGATATGTATTAATATAGATATTGCTTCAGACCCTTTCAAGGAAAAAATTAAAACGCTCATGTTTTAAACTTTGTGCTTTAGAAATCTTGATATTTTGCCGATATAAAGGAATACAGAATACATCAGAGATTGCAAATGTTATGGAACTTCCTTACCAACGGGTTCAATGAACAGAAGATTATTGATAGACAAAGAGCCCCAACAGAGGAGTTTAACATCTCTAAGATTGTAGCTTAGGCACAATCTTTGAGAGATGAGCCTAAAAATAAAAAAATCCGATCAATCCGCTCAATCCGATTACAAAGTTATCTTAAGAGGAGATTGAAAAGATGACTACTCGAGCGCAGATTATTTTGATTATTTTACTTTTTTTCCTTATAACAGAAATAGCAACCCCTATAAATGCTTTTGCTAATGAAGTCCTTATTTTAGATGATTTCAATGATGGAAACATGGTTAATAATTTTGGTGGCTCAGGAGGGGGATTCGATAGCTTTCCTGCAACCGGCACCTGCATTGCTAAAGTCTATAACGCTAACCCGGAAAATATTAGAGGGAAAAATGGTTTTTCGTTACAGTTGATATATGATGTCTCTAATTCAGAAAGTTTTTCGGGTTATTTCAGTAAATTGGAAGGACATAACCTGAGTAAGTTTAAATATCTATCATTCTGGGTTAAAGGAGGCACAGGTAGCGAACTTTTTAAGATAGAATTTAAAAATAATGGTACAGATACTAATAGAAACAGAGCCGCAGTTTATGTTACCGATTATCTGGATGGTGGTGTAACTACCCAATGGCAGAAGGTGGTTATCCCTTTAGATGCCTTTGCCAACATCGATGATTGGACAAATATGAAAGAATTCGTGGTTGTCTTTGAAAATTATCAAAGTAACATAAATGGTAGCCCATTGAAGAGCACCATCTACATTGATGATATTTTGTTTGGTACTTATTTCATTGGTTGTGTTCGGATAGATCATTATGGTGACAAATTAGGAATAAATGCACTGGGTGGGAATATGGGAAATATGGATAGCGAAGGTGGGTCAAAGACCTATTCTATTGCTACCTCCACTTATCACAATGCTCCTAATAGCTTATTGTCAGAGTATGATGTAACAAATGGTTGGGCAGGTGTGTTTAAAATATTTGGCGGTGGAGAAGATGGCTGGACGGCGATACCACATAATTTTAGTACTTACGATAAACTCACCTTTTGGGTAAAGGCAAAATCAGGTAATGAGAATCCAAAAAAGATAAAGATAGAACTTGGAGATCAATACTGTAACTATAACAGATTCAATCGGATTGATAACATCACTACTGATTGGCAGAAATTTTCTTTATCGCTTAATGATTTTCCTCAACTAGATAAGGAAAGTATTAAACACATGAACTTTGTATATGAAGATTGGCAAGCAGATCACAAGATTGGTGCTGTTTATATTGATGATGTCCAGTTTGAAAAAGAAGGATATGTTCCGGATACTACTTTCCCTATTGCACCAACTAATTTCAAAGCTAATGGAGAACCTATAGCGGATGGGCATACCTTTGGGATGAAGAATCTCCTGACTGTCAACGCTGATTCTGGGGCAACAGATGAATCATTAGAGGGTGTTCGGTTTGAATACTCTGATGATGGAGGAAACACCTGGCATACCATTGGGACTGACTATGAGCTAATTGACGATAGTTACGGGATAACATGGTATACCTCAGGGCTAATATTAGATAAAAAATACTCCATAAGGGCAGTTGCTCAGGATTTTGCTGGAAATGAAACCCCAGGATACTCTTACCATAACTGTAAAATAGAATTTAAAGAGGGATTAAATTATATCTTTGATAATTTCGATGACCAAAATATATCCTTTAATGACTTCTGTGGTAACCGAGGTGAACTCAATGGTGAGTATATAGAGGCAACCTTCTCTACTACTATTTTTTATGGCACTACAGGAGCCTCTCTTAAAATAACCTATAACCTACAAGAACCCGGAAGTTATACCGGCATCTGGGAATCTCTCTTTGGGCATTCGGACTACCCTGAGTATTGCCTGAATTTTAATGATATATATGGTTCTTTAAACGAGGGTAAAAAGGATTTCGATTTGATAACCTTTTGGGTTAGAGGAAGTGGTTCGACTAATAATCAGCATATCATTAGATTCGAACTAAAGGATAACCGTCCAAAGGATGAGAGGTATAATTACACCGCCTATAAATATATCTCCATAGATGATAAAAATACAGAATGGCAACCTATAGTTTTAGATGCAGATGTCACCAATTCTAAGTTTTGGTCATATAACCAATATCCCCCTGACCCTACCAGGATGAAAGAGATGGTCTTTGTCATAGAAAGTGATTATAATGAGACATCA
>JASEIO010000037.1 GCA_030017475.1 bacterium
AAATTATCTTGACATTACATAATCGATTTGTTAAAATGGGATTGAAAGGCCAAATTTTATAGAAAGGAGGTATAAAATCTTGAAAAGGGTTGGTGTATTAACTGGTGGAGGAGATGCTCCTGGTTTAAATGCTGCAATTAAAGGGGTGGTATTAAAAGGAAGAGAATATGGTTATGAGACAATCGGGATTAAGAAAGGATGGGCAGGATTGTTGAATAAAGAGACAGGGGCATTGCGAGATGATGAGGTTCAGGATATACAGGCCTTAGGTGGAACTATTTTAGGTACATCCCGCACAAATCCATATAAGATCGAAGATGGGATAAGGAAGATTAGAGAGAATTTCGAGGAATTAATGTTAGACGCATTGATTGCTATGGGAGGAGAGGATACCTTATCTGTAGCCTATAAGCTTAATCGAGATGAAAACATTCCAATAGTAGGGGTAGCAAAGACTATTGATAATGATTTATCTTGTACTGACTGTACAATTGGTTCTTATACCGCAGTGGATATAGCTACCTCAGCCATTGATAAGTTACATACTACAGCCTGTTCCCATTCCCGTGTTATGGTGGTAGAAGTGATGGGAAGACATGCTGGATGGATGACCTTACATGCAGGATTAGCTGGTGGGGCCCATTTTATCCTTATCCCTGAGGTCCCGTTTGATCTCCATTTGTTATATGAAAGGATAAAAGAGAGGCACAAAAGAAAAAATTACACTATCATTGCAGTAGCAGAGGGAGCAATGCCTATAGGAGGTGGAGAGGTTTTGCAGACAGAAGAACGGGATGCATTTGGGCATGTAAGGCTTGGTGGAATTGGAAAGAGTTTAGAAAAACTTATTCAAAAACACACTGGCATCGAAACAAGATCAGTGGTTTTGGGACATCTACAAAGAGGGGGAACACCTGCACCATCTGATAGGATTTTAGGATTAAGGCTTGGGGTAAAGGCTATGGAGTTGGTTAAGGAAGAGAGATTTGGTCAAATGGCCACTTATTATAAAGGAGAGATTGACTCGGTTAATTTGAAGGATGCAGTTTCAGAATTAAAGACTATTCCAGAAGGTCTATCCAAACTCATCCAGATCTTTGAAGGCTAATAATAAATAGATAAGAGGGAATAATAAAAAGGAGGAAGATTCCTTATGATGGATGATTTAGTTAGTTCTTTAAGGGGTAAATTAGAGATTGCAGAAGATGGTAGACTTAAAATTATAGATGAACAAAGATTCAAGGAAGAACTATTGGGCGATTTGGTTTACAATTCAAACTTTAGTAAGGATCAGGATGTAGTTATGGCCTCTCGCTGGATAATCTATGAGGCAGCCCGAGAATCAGGGATTATCCCATCCTCTATCCAGTCATTGTATGAATATAAAGGAAAGGGCGGATTTTCTAATAGAACTGTCCCAGCAATTAATGTCCGGGGATTAACCTATGATGTAAGTCGGGCTGTTATTCGAACTGCTATAAAGAATAATTCTTCAGCATTTATCTTTGAACTTGCTCCAACAGAAATGAAGTATACAGATCAGTCTCCATCGGAATATGCTACTTCGGTTATTGCTGCGTCCCTCAGGGAAGGTTACAGTGGGCCACTTTTTCTCCAGGTAGATCATCTTAGGGTTTCCGAAAAGAGGTACGAGGAAGATAAAGAAGAGGAATTAGAAAATATCAAACGTGTGATTAGAGAGGCAATATTGGCAGGGTTCTATAACATAGATTTAGATACATCTACTCTTGTTACACTCTCTAAACCCACGGTAAGAGAACAACAGCGGAGGAATTTTGAAGTAGCAGCGGAATTGGCAGTCTATATTAGGGAACTTGAACCTGAAGGAATAACCATCTCATTAGGAGGGGAAATTGGAGAGATTGGAGGGAAGAATAGTACCGAAGAGGAATTAAGAGAGTATCTAAATGGATTTGCGGAGGAGATTGGGAAGGTTTCACTTAATATTAAAGGATTGCGTAAAGTTGCTATTCAAACAGGAACAACCCATGGAGGCGTCCCGCTACCTGACGGAACTATTGCCAAGGTAAAACTCGATTTTGAGACACTTGAGAGGTTATCTACAGTGGCTCGGGAAGAATATGGATTAGCAGGTTGTGTTCAGCATGGTGCGTCGACCCTACCTGCGGAAGCCTTCCATCGTTTTCCAGAAACTGGTACAGCTGAGGTACATTTAGCTACCGAGTTTCAGAATATGATCTATGACTCAGAGTTTTTCCCAAGCGATCTCCGCTCAAGAATCTATAACTATCTTCGCCGGGAACATAAATCGGAACGAAAGGAAGGCCAAACCGATGAACAGTTTATTTATAAAACAAGGAAGGAAGGCTTTGGTCCTTTTAAAAAAGAGATCTGGGATATACCAGAGGAATCCAGGGTTGAAATCGGACGGAGATTAGAAGATAAATTTGACTTCCTTTTCAAAAAGCTAAATGTATGTAATACCTATGACATAGTTAAAAAAGAGATAAGACTTGTACCTATCTCAAGACCAATTCCAGAAGCATTAAAGAAGAGAATTAGTAATGATTAAACGAGACGCTAGGCGGGGTGGCAGAGTGGACTATTGCGGCGGTCTTGAAAACCGTTGATGGGGTAACTCATCCGTGGGTTCGAATCCTACCCCCGCCGCTAACTAAAGGGTCAATAGTCGGTCAACGGTTTTAGTTTTGTGGATAGTGGACTATTTGGAGAGGTGCCAGAGTGGTTAAATGGGGCTGCCTGCTAAGCAGTTGTAGGGTATAAAAACTCTACCGAGGGTTCGAATCCCTCCCTCTCCGCTACTACTGTCCGTAAAAAAATAAACAGATAATCTTTTAAGGTACTTGTGAATAGATATAAAGGAATGAGGTGATAAAAAAGAAAAAGAGAATAGACCCCTCTCTTCTAATCATGTAGAGGCTGATGAGATGTATATTACAGCAGGGTTTAAAGGTAATAAAGAAACAGTCAATGAACAGAAGATTATTGATAGACAAAGAGCCCCAAACAGAGGAGTTTCACATCTCTAAGATTGCAGCTTAGGCACAATCTTTGAGAGATGAGCCAATATCTTTATAATATAGTAGTCAGGTTATCCGGGGAGGAACAAGGTATACCAGAAGAAAAATGTTAACATTAAGCGTGATTATCCCAACATATAATCGGAAAGAGGTCTTAGAGAGATCTCTCTCTGCTCTTTTCGATCAAACATATCCAAAGGCTGATTATGAGATTATTATAATTAATGATGGTTCAACTGACGGAACTGAAAAGTTGATAGAAAAGATTCAACTCGACTCACCGGTTGCTTTAAAGTGTTTTAAACAAAAAAAACAAAGGACCAGCAGCAGCAAGGAATGTAGGAATAAGGAATGCAAAAGGAAAAATACTTCTATTTATTGGTGATGATATTATTGCCACTTCCAATTTGATAGAAGAGCATATAAACTATCATAATCGTTATCCAGAGGAAAATAAGGCGGTTTTAGGATATGTAACCTGGCATCCAGATTTAGATGTAACGCCTTTTATGTGGTGGCTTGAGAATGGAGGACCTCAATTTTCTTTTAATACCATAATTGAGGAAAAGAAGGAAGATTGTGAAATTTTCTACACATCTAATATTTCTTTAAAACACCAATTTTTATTATCAAACAGGCTACTATTTGATGAAGATTTTTTATACGCGAGTCATGAGGATACAGAGTTTTGGTATAGGCTTAAAGAACTGAATCTAAAAGTCATATATAATCCGAATGCAGTAGGATATCATATGCATCAAGTAGTGATGAGTGAGTATTGCAGAAATAGACAGATTAAAGAAGGGATTTCAAGGATACTCTTGTATACAAAAAACTTTAGATTTAGACAATATTTTGAGGTAGATATTGGGTATCATGAAGGGGTTTTCTGTTCAGAGTATCTTTTACAAGATATGGAAAACTTACTCGAATTTGTTGAAAAAGCAGAGTTGTTTCTATACATGGACTCTTTTAAACGTTATTTTTTCTATGAACTTCTTGTAAATTTTTACTCCCAAAAAGGCGCCCTTATTAAACTTAAAGAAATAATTCCAAGTTTTGATTTCATAAAAGAAAAATGTTTTAAGGCTATTAAGGCAAAAAAAAGAGAAAGATTACGAAGGCACGATTAGAAATTACAAGGAGGCAATCTCTATCTGTCCCAAATATCTTCCTGTTAGGTTTATGTTAGCAAAATTTCTTGAAGATATTGGAAGATTCAATAAAGCATCCTTGGAATATAAAGAGATTTTAAAAGAAGAACCAAAACATACTTTTGCTATATTATTTTTGGCAAATACATTATTTAGGGAAGGTAAATTCAAAGAAGCAGAAAAAGAACTAAAGAGGACCTTCTCCTTAGAACCACCAAACAAAAACACAAAGGCAAACATCCTTCTTGCCCTTGGAAATCTTTACTTGCAACAACAGAGATACAAAGAGGCAGAAGCCAAACTCAGCGAGGCCTTCTCCTTAGAACCACCAAACAAAAACACAAAGGCAAACATCCTGATTAGCCTTGGCAATCTTTACTTGCAACAACAGAAGCACAAAGAGGCAGAAGAGAGACTCAACGAGGCCCTCTCCATAGAACCACAAGATAAAAACATAATAATATCAATCCATTATGCTTTGGGTTCGCTCTACCGAAGAAAAGGTGATTTAGAAAAAACAAAAGAAAGGTTTGAAGAAGTAGTGAAATCTGCCGGGGTGATTAAGTCTTTAGTGAATAAAAATAGATTTGCTGGTGGTGCTCATTTTCATTTGGGAACCATTTATCAAAGGATGGGAGAGAATAAAAAGGCAAATTATCATTTTAAAGAATGTCTTAGGCTTATACCAGATCATAGAAAAGCAAAAGAGAACCTTGGAGAAACTTAATGTTTAATTCTAACGCTCATGTTTTAACTTTGTGCTTTAGAAATCTTGATATTTTGCCGATATAAAGGAATGAGGGGTAAAGATGAAAAGACTCATTTCTTATCTGGCAGATGAGGCTGAAGCCTCACGCAAGGGACCATATCAAGAATACCTCAGTCGATATCACAGCTTTCTATGTCTCAATGGGCTCAAAGGAAGCGAAGGAGGTTCAAAAAAGGGACAAGGAACCTATGAGACCGACAAACCAGAAGGAGCAAGAATCGAGATTTGCCACTTGGGTTGCTTTTTGAGTATGGCTGGTTTAGCTAATAGCGATTATCTAAGATCCATCTTTTGCATTATAGCTTATAGAAATGATTGCGTCAAGTGAAAAGTTAAGGAGTTACTCCGATATAAGAATGGCATAGACAGGATCAACAATGACGAAATATTGACAGCGACCGAATCAAGGATCAACCTCAGCATCAAGACTTGGCTGATTTGCCGAAACTGCTATCCTCATAGCGTTCTCCTATCTACTCTTCCAGTTCCCGGATGCGGCTTTCGATTTGTTCGAGTTGCGCCTTTATTGTATCGGCTTGACCTTTGAGGAAATCAAGCTCCTGCTCTCGTGTCATTTGGGGAGCAAAGGGAGCGGTCGGGGGTACTCCTGTTGTAGCTCCCATGGGCGGACCGTATAATTAATACCATCCATATGGCGGGAAGGGTTGGATATAGGGATTGTTGCAATTGGGACAAGCCAGAGGCAGACCAGCAATCATCGCTTCAAAAGGCACCTCATCGCCTTGCCGTTAATCAGAGCCTCCTGCTCCAGTTTAAAAGATGGGGAGGAACCCCCACTGGTGTGAACAAGGTTATCTTTAGTGTACACACAATCCCAAAACGCAAAATCTTACCTCACTCTTTCGTCAAGCAAGTGGCCTAAGTGGGTGTTTGACATAGGACTCCAGCCAAATACTCTTTCCCATACTTCCCGGGTTTCCATACACAAATAGACAAAGATCCCGGGGTTGTAACTTCTAATAAATTTGAGTAATTTCCGATACATCTCTACTCTAATTGGTTTGAAATATCGTAACTTAGAATCAAGTCCAGGGAATAACTCTTCGTATATCAATTTGCAATGAGGGAATCTCTCTTTGATAATCGGCTTTAAGTTCGGCATAAAACGCAAGGCACCTAAGCTTATCCAAACTATCCTTCCTGGGTCAATCCTTTCGGAAAGGGCTTTGACAGTTTCATAGTATCCTTCCTCCCACCCGTGATAGTAAATCAGTGGATCAAAGTGAAAACCTAACCTATAACCCAATTCTTGACAAATCCTTGCTGCCTCTATTCTATCTTTGAGGGTAGAGGTATTTGGCTCCTCATTTTGAATTATTCTTTGAGGATTTAGGGAGAAAGAGACAACTGTCCTTTCTTTGTGATCCAATCTGTATAGGTTTGAGATAGAATCGGTCTTTGTCTTTAGTTCTAAGATTGTGTTATTCCACTTTGCAAAGAATGGAACTAAAATCTTACTAAAATTGGTTATACCATCAAGTGCTAGGCTATCAGTCAACTCTCCTGTTCCGATGCGATAGAACTTACCATTTTTCCTTGAGAATACCTCTTCTAATCCCTTGAGAAACTTTTCTATATTTGCAAAGACCACAAGGAGTGGATTATTTAGTAGATAGCTCTGGAGGACGCAATATGTACAATCAAGGTAGCAATTTGTGGCTATATTTAGCACATAATAATTGCAGCAAATGTGATACTTAGTACCTGGGCACTTCTTAAGAACCTTTCCTTTATATTTGGTGACAAAGATCCTTCTTTTACCTTTGGAAATTGCATCCTTAGCTAAAGCGGCTTTCTTAATTAATATCTTTGGGTTTTCAACATATTCAATAGGAACGGATGAGAATTTGCATAATATATTGGCTGTGATTGATTCGTCTTTTACAGATCTTTCAACATAAATTCTCTCTGGACAGAAGTTTAACATAATTTCAAATATCTAACCCACTGAGAGAATTTAAAAGCGAAGCTAGCTCTTTACTCTCACTGACCTCTTTTAAGTTCGATAGGATCTTCTTCAGTTCAAAAGTATCTTTGAAACTAAATTCAACCCGGATCCCTTCTCCCTCAAAATTAGCTGGAGGAAGAAGATGTATCCGAGGAAGCAATCCCAATTTCATCTTTCTATTCTGGAAATTAGATTCAGCCTGGGATAATAGAGGGTACCTCCTCTTTCTTAAGTGAGTCCTCAATTTCTCTGTCTTTTCTCTTGGAGTTAAAACCTTCGAGTTAAGCAATTCTTTGATCTCTACACCCTTTGTTATTTTAAAAATGGGGATTTCTTCTCTCTTTGCTATCTCTTCTAAGTAAGTTATAAACTCAAGTTGTAAATTACTACTCAGGGCGAGCTTAGAAACCAATTGAAATATTTCGCTTCTATCCCGCAAAGAAAATTCTAATAATTTATTAGCGATTGAAATGGACGTTTTTCCATTAACTATAGATTTTTTAATACAATCATCAAGCTTTACTATCTTTCTATATTTATCAAAAACCTTCCTGTGGGAGGGGAGATCAATCAGGGGAAGATACCTCTCTATTATCTCCTCCTCTTTCACCCCAAAATCAAGTAGTTTATTTATAACAAGGGATTTCTCAACCTCATTAAACTTACGGGTACAAACATTTTCATAGAGATTCAAAAAGAATGCATCTATGTCTTCTCCATAAAATATATAGACACAAACTTCTTTCTTCTTTAACCTCTTTAAGGCAGAAACTCTCTTATAACCACTTATAATCTGAAAACTCTCTTTATCCTCCCTTAAAATAGGTGGATTGATGCATCCAATCATCTTGATAGAACTAATCAATCTGCTGAGGTCTTCTCCAAAAGTAACCACAAAACGCTTATCAAGAAGATCTATCCTATCAATTGAAATCTTCTTAAGTATCATCCTACTCGTATCTTTGAGGTATTTGCTCGTATCTTTTTGCCTCATCGATCTTCCCTCTTTTAAGACACCCTTTAGCCAAAATTTGACATTTTTCACGCATGTGCTTTAAGACCAACCTTTTTTCTTCTTTAGTTAAGTTACAATTATCCATAATCTTCTCTAATGCCTTAACCCTGAATCTGTCCATTCCCCAGAACTTCTTGCTCAGTTGATCAGGATGTCCACCACGTTTAATTATAAGTTGCTTCTCAATTAGAAAGATTGGATATCTCTTAGCCAATCGAATCCCAAAGTCATAGTCCTCACAAGCAGGTAGACTCTCATCAAATACACCAATCTGTCTGAAGACCTCTCTTTTTATCATTACTGAAGATGGACTGATGAGGCAAAGAGGTAAGACATGCTCAAATATCCAGCCAGAATACTTTTTATGTCGTTCGCGCCTGTTAACTCTTATCCCTCTTCTTATCCAAATCTCTTCAGTATAGGTAACCTTAGCTCGAGGATTATTTTCCATAAAATCAACTTGAATCCCTAACTTATCTTTCATCCACAAATCGTCTGAGTCCAAAAAAGCTATGTACTCTCCCCGGGATTTACTTATGCCTAAGTTTCTAGCCGCACTTACGCCTTTGTTAGGTTGAAAAAGATACTTTACTTTATCCAGGAAAGGTTTGAGGGTCTCTCTTGTCTCGTCAGTTGAACCATCATCGACTATAATTAGCTCGAAATCAGAATAGGTTTGAGAGAGGACTGAGCGAACAGCTTCTACTATATATTTGGCTCGGTTAAAAGTAGGAATGATGACACTTATCTTACACATCCTTTATTCTTCAGCTTAAAGTAAGAGGTTTTCAAAGGAATGTTTCCAAGGTATTACAATAAGAAGAAAAAGTTTTTTCATCAAAGGGTACAAATCGTAATTTATGCCTCGAGATTTTCTTCTTTCCTCAACTCTTCCTTTATTAGATTATGCCTTGCAGTCTCTTTATAGCATCGATCTTTTCACGATTTCCAATCTTTGAAGATGATATAGCGGTTCTCAAGATTTCAATTGATTGATCATAACCCTCTCTATTCACTGGGTATGGATGCCCATCTTTCCCACCATGGGCAAAACTGAATCTTACAGGGTCTCTGAAACTCGGGCTAGCTCCATAAATTATCTCTGAGATCAAACTAATAGCCCGGATTGTCTTTGGACCAACGCCTGGTATTCCTAAAAGTTCCTCAAAATTATTTGGTTGTTCTTCATATGTCTTCAAGAAAATTTTATTTAATCTATCTGGATGTAAATCCCTGATCAATACCTGATGATATGAAGGCAATTCTAAATTCTTTAATTTTTTCAATTCTATCAACAACTTGTCAGGTTTTTCTTTAGAAAGGTGAGTACTTATAGATCTTGCTTCAAAGGCTTCATCTGCTACCATATTTAGGACTCTTTCCTCAATACTGTCCGAACAGATACCAAAGTGAGGCTCGCAAACAAAATCTTTTAATTCAGAACTCAACCAGTGATACCTTCTGGCATAACGGTTTCTCTCATTCATTCCTTGTTGGATCACACCCCAAGAACCAGATTTGGTGAAGATAAATGTATGATGATAGAGTTGGTAACCGTCTTGTAAGGCAGCAGAATCGACTTTAGCACTCATTTTACTAGCATAGATGAGATGTTGTGGATCAAAGGATGCGATATCTGCAAATTTTTCAATTTCATTTGGTGTACACCTTGAAACCTTACCCTTACCACCCGCTACAAATAATCCTAAATCTCTTTCTAATCCTTTTATTCCTTCCTTTAATGCCCCACAGACTGTGGTAGTAAGACCTGATGAATGCCAATCGAATCCCAAGACACAACCAAAGGCTTGAAACCAGAAGGGATCAGAAAGCCTCTTTAACATCTCCTCATTTGAAAACTCACTCACGATGAATATGGTAATCTCCCTGGCTAACCTCTGCATCCTTTGAAAGAGCCATAGAGGAGTTTTCCCATAATGTAAAGGCAGATTAGCTACTCCTGTTTTCACAGCTCACCTCGGGCCTGGAAGCACCACGATATAGAGGTGGTGAATAAGGTCGGCAAATTCGTAATCTATCTACTTCTTTCTCTCAATATGGTGTCTTATATCCTTTCCTAAAACCATATATATGACATCTTCACATATATTAGTGGCGTGATCTGCAATTCGCTCAATATTTCGAGAAATAAGGACTAAACAAAGTGCTTGCCGAGTAGTAGTTGGGTCTGACACCACATAGGTTAAAAGCTCACGAAATATTTGGTCCCTTAATCCATCTACCTCATCATCTCGCTTGAGTACTGAGCGAGCCAATTCTGCATCCTTTTTGACAAATGCCTCAAGACTATCTCTAACCATCTGTTTTGCTATTTCTGCCATTCGAGGAGTATCAATCAAGGGTTTTACCTCTGGATAGCTTAAGTATATCTCGGTATTTTCTGAGATATTGACAGATTGATCTCCTATTCGTTCTAACTCACTATTTATCTTCATTGCTCCGGTGATAAATCTTAAGTCTTTAGCTGTTGGTTGTCGTAAAGCAATCAGCTTTATGCACAATTCATCTACATCAATATGGAGCATATTTATCTCATCCTCATACTTAAATACCTCTTGTGCTAATCTCTTATTCCTTTTGATTAATGCATGAATAGCCAAATCTATCATCTTCTCTACTATCCCACTCATATGAAGTAATCTTTCCTTTAATCTCTTTAACTCCTCATCAAATAATCTTCCCATTTTCCTTTCTCTTCTTTGTGATTGGTGACTACCAATTCACCCGAATCTCCCAGTGATATAGTCTTCGGTTCTTTTATCTTTAGGACTGGTAAATATCTTGGATGTTTGGTTAAACTCAACAAGCTCCCCTAATAACATATAACCAGAATAATCTGATACACGTGCTGCTTGCTGCATATTATGTGTGACAATAACAATAGTATAATTCTCTTTTAATGAAACCAACAACTCCTCAATCCGTAAAGTAGTAATTGGGTCAAGTGCAGAGCAAGGTTCATCCAGTAAGATAATTTCTGAGCCTATTGCAAGTACCCGTGCAATGCAAAGTCGTTGTTGATAATCCAAAGATAGGCTTAATGCAGATCTTTTCAACTTATCCTTTAAATCATCCCAGAGCCATGTTGCAATTAGGCTCTCCTCTACTATTTTGTCTAATTCAGCCTTCTTTTTAGTTCCATGGACCACCGGTCCATAAGCTACATTATCATAGACTGATAATGGGAAACAATTTGGACGCTGAAAGACCATACCAACCTTTTTCCGTAGTTCAATTATATCGATTTGAGCATCATAGATATCTTTCCCATCAATTAAAACCTTGCCTTCTAACCTGGTTCCATCAATCAATTCATTTGTTCGATTAATAGTCCGTAATAAAGTCGATTTACCACATCCTGAAGGTCCAATTAAGGCAGTAATTGCATTTCCCACAATATTCATATTTACATCCTTTAATGCCATAAAATTACCATAATAAAATGTTAAATTATTCAATTCAATCTTAGATGCCATATTAACCAAATCTTCCTGAGATATAGTCTTCAGTTCTTTTATCTTTAGGCACAGTAAAGATCTGCTCTACTTGACCATACTCTACCAATTCCCCCATTAAAAAGAATGCAACCCTATCTGCTACCCTGGCTGCTTGTTTTGTATTATTAGTAACAAGTACAATGGTATATTCTTTCTTTAATTCATGAAGTGCCTCCTCTATCTTGGCAGTAGAAATCGGGTCAAGTCCAGAGCAGGGTTCATCTAATAGGATAACTTCAGGCTCTAAAGCCAATGTTCTTGCAATACAAAGTCGCTGTTGTTGTCCACCAGAGAGTTTAAGAGCAGATTCATTGAGTCTATCCTTTACTTCATCCCATAAAAATGCTGCCCTCAAGCTCTTCTCCACCAATTCTGTAAGTTCAGCCTTAGATGTAATACCGTATAATTTAGGTCCGTACGCTATATTTTCAAATATAGTTCTTGGAAGTGGTACTGGGAGCGCAAATACCATTCCTACCTTTCGCCGAAGCCATGGAAGTGAAATATCCTCTTTGTAGATATCTTTACCATCCAGATACACTTCACCTTTTAGCTTTGCATAAGGGATTAACTCATTTAATCTATTTAAGGTTCGTAAAAAAGTAGTCTTACCCGAATTTGCAGGACCAATGATCGATAAGATCTCCTTAGTTTTAATCCTTAGATTGATAGACTTTAAAGCCTGAAGTGTATCAAAAAAAAGGTCAAGATTTTTAACTATGATTTTATCCCCCAATGTCAACTCTCCTCAATTTTAAGAAAATTTAGCCATAAACCGATGCATAAGCCAGTAGGAAACTAAATTAATAAATAAAATAGCAATTATAAGGATAGCGGCAGTGCCGTATGCGTTTTCCATCGATATACCTTCGCGTGCTAAGATATAGAAATGTACTGCCATAGTTCTACAGGAATCAAATAAAGAGGCTGGAACTCGCAAGGATGAACCAGCAGTAAATATCACGGCTGCGGTCTCTCCTACACTTCTACCTATCCCTAATATTACCCCAGTGACTATGCCTGGTAATGCACTAGGAAGCACAACCCTTGTAATGGTTTGCCATTTAGTTCCTCCAAGCGAAAGACTTACCTCACGATATGAATAAGGTATAGCTCTAATTGCCTCCTCAGAAGTACGGATGATGGTAGGTAGAATCATAAAGGCCAATGTAAGTCCTCCAGAAAGAATCGACCAGCCAAATCCAAGATAAATAACAAAGAGTACAAATCCAAACAGACCAAATATGATAGAAGGGACTCCTGCTAAACACTCGGTGCCAAATCTAATTATTCTTGTCAATCTCCCTTCTCTTTTATACTCGGTTAGATAGATTGCAGTCCCTACACCAAGAGGGGTAGCTATTATGATTGCTATTAATGGAAGAAGTATTGTTCCAATGATGCATGGGAATATTCCACCTGCTCGACCAAGTTCTTTAGGTGAAGTGAGGAGAAATTCTAAATCTATTACTGAAAGTCCATTCTTTAGGATATAGAAGATAATGAATAATAGAATCAATACAGTAAAGGCTGTACTTATAAATAATATCTTCTTTACAATCTGTTCAGTAAAGGCAGGCTTGATCTTCACCCTACTTGGTTATTACCTTACGCTTTGCAATAAGATTTGCAATTATGTTTAATAGCATAATTACTATAAATAATACAATACCTGTAGCAAATAACGCCTGACGATGTTCTCCAGTAGCAAAATTCATCTCTAATGCTATATTTGTAGTAAGAGTCCTTACAGGGTCGAGTATAGAATCAGGGATTATAACCGCATTTCCTGCTATCATAATCACTGCCATAGTTTCTCCTACTGCCCTTCCTACACCAAGGATAATCCCTGCAATGATCCCAGAGCGTGCAGCGGGTAGTACTACCATCTTTACAGTCTGCCATCGAGTAGCCCCTAATGCCAATGATCCCTCTCGATATGAATAAGGTACTGCTTGAAGTGAATCGATCGATATGCTTGTAATGGTAGGAAGAATCATTATCCCAAGAATGATTGAGGCAGCTAATATGCAAGGGCCAGGGCCACCTAAATAATTACGAATCAATGGAAATAGTATCACCATACCCATAAATCCATAAACAACAGATGGTATCCCAGCTAATAATTCAATTGTGGGTTTGAGAATTTTACCTATTTTAGGGGTGGAAAATTCAGCCAAGTATATAGCGCATGCAAGACTTAATGGAAGGCTAAACAGAAGAGCACCAGCGGTTATCCATATCGAGCCCATAATCATAGGAAATATCCCAAACTGCTCTTCTATGGGTGACCAATTGACGCCACAAATAAAATCCTTTATTCCTACTTTTAAGATAACAGGTAGGCCTTCTTTTAAGATAAATACCCCTATTAGAATAAGAATAGCAATTGTAGAAAAGGCAGTAATTAATAATCCAGATTGGATAAGTCGTTCATTATATTTCATATATTATTTCTATATCTGTATCCCTCTTATCTAATCGCAACCAATCCATAGTCTGATATTAATTGTTGAGCCTGATTGGAAAGAATAAATTCTATAAATTCTTTTATCCCTCCAACAGGTTCCCCTTTAGTAAGTAAGAAAATAGGTCTTGTGAGTTTATACTTACCTTCTCTAATATTTTGTAAGGTAGGAGCAACACCATCTATTTTTAAGGTCTTTACCTTTGGTGTTACAAACCCATAGGAGATATAACCAATAGAATTCAGGTCATTTTCTACCATTATTCTTACAGCACCAGTTGAATCTTGTATAAGCGCTTCTGGACTGACTTTAGTATCCTTTAGGACTAATTCTTCAAAAGATGCCCGTGTACCTGATCCTTCCTCACGAGAGATAACAGTAATAGGTCCATCCTCACCATCTAATTCGCTCCAATTTTTTAACCTACCACTAAATATCTGTTGTATTTGTTTGGTAGAAAGCCCATCAATTTTATTATCAGGATGAACAATCAATACTACCCCATCCTTAGCTACTACTACACTATTTAACCCTTCAGCCTCTTTTGGCAATGAGACCATATCTGCCATACCAATTTGAGCTACACCACTTTGTACAGACTGAATTCCTACCGCAGAGCCACCTCCTTGAACATTAATTCGGATATCTTTATTCTTTGCCATGTATTCTTCAGCAAGTTTCTCTGCAAATGGTTGAAAAGCAGTAGAACCAGCCATATTTATAGTCTCAACTTTAGTCCTCGTACAACCTATCATCATATAGGAAATTAGTGTAAGAGTAATTATAAATCTATACACCAGCAAATACCCCCTTTACCCAGTTACCCGCAGAATTCCTCTGCTTGCCCATGACTGAGTAAATCCAGACTTGCATAGTAAAAAATTTTCTGGTAAGGGATTTTGATTTTCAGGTTATTATCGATTGATAAACAAAAAAGTCTCCCTACATGTTTTTAGGGAGCTTTGTTCCACTAATTTATTTTGCATTATAGCTTATAGAAATGATTGCGTCAAGTGAAAAGTTAAGGAGTTATTGGCTGGCATAGGTACATGGTATCCAGTCTTGTAATAATTATCAAACAATATTTCAAGTCTTATAGGAGGTAGATTGAGTATGTTGGGATCTATCG
>JASEIO010000038.1 GCA_030017475.1 bacterium
GATCCATATCTCCTTTTCTCCTTAAGACTCCAATAGCTTTCAATCCAATCCCTAAAATCTATAGCCTCTGATGTAATCCTTAAAAGAAAATCTATATAGAAAGAATGGTCTTTTATGATAATAGGAATTCCTTTTAAGGCACTCTCTGCAATAGTAGCAGAAGCCCTATTAAGAACTAATAGGTCGACCTCTCTTTGTACTATTCTTTCGATTTCGAGCCATATGGAATTTTCATTATCATAATAAGTATTCGCTTCCCACTCTAAAATACCTGTCTTTGGCTTAAAATAAACGGCTATATCCATATCGGACTCAATCCCATTTCCTCCTTTCACCCAGGATCCAAAAAGGAAGGCCATAATAATATCTTCTCTATTTGTAAAATACTTCTTAAGTTTCATTACAGTC
The DNA here is from genome assembly GCA_030017475.1 of bacterium. Classification (GTDB taxonomy): domain Bacteria; phylum UBA9089; class JASEIO01; order JASEIO01; family JASEIO01; genus JASEIO01. The sequence goes on from JASEIO010000038.1 coordinate 409, forward strand.
TTGTCTTTAAAAGAAAATGGGTTCCTCATCTCTTAATCTCCTCTCGTTACATGAAATTAAATTAGGCATAAATGTTATAATACCACTCTTTACAGTCCTTGCATAGTGGCAATTTCCCGTATTCTTTATCCTTATGTGCCTGCCAGATGACTTTTAACTTTTGGCTCTCCAAGATCTCATCTAAACTTTGCTCTTTCAAATTACCTAAGGGGTACTTCCCATCAAAGTCCTGCCGACAAAGCACTACATCTCCATTCCAGAGAACAGAAACACCACTCTGCAATTGTTTGCAAACAAATCTCTTTAAAGGAGTAACATTAACAACACTTCTATCTTCAATCTGCCCACAGCAGTTATTGAAATGGCCAATAATGGCATGCTCAACCGGCAACTCAGCCTTAGTGTAAAATGTGTTGTATAATTCTTTATATAGCTTCTGTAACGATAGTGATCTCTCCCCTTCATTTTTTATCATGCTTAATTCCTGGAATCGATTTCTATAGTTGATCATTTTTTTGATCTTATTCATATAATCCCATTTGTTCATAAATTTCTCAATTTCAGCATCATTCTCCTTCATCTTAAGTATTTGGACCCCAACAATAGGTTTTATTATATTCAACCAGCCATATTTATTCTCTTCTATTTCTTCAACTTTCTCTTTTTTCAATCTCAGGAATCTTGTAATATTCTCTATAGCCTTATCAAAGACATCTACTCCTTTTACCTTAGTATAGGTTTCCTTAGTATCAGCATCAAGACCAAAGATGATATAATCAAGAAATCCTCTTTCAAGAATCTCTTTCGAGAGATCCTCGGTTAATTCTATGCCATTAGTCCAAAGACCAACCTCAAGTCCTTTTTCTTTTGCGTAAGTAAACATTTCTTTTATTTGGGGATGAAGTAATGGCTCTCCAAGTCCAGAAAAATGTATGGATAAAACATCTGTTTCATCCACTATCTTTTTAAAAAGTTCAAAATCCATATAATTAATCTCTCGGCTCATTTCTGAGGTTCGAGGACACATAATACACTTCAGATTACAGTCATTAGTCACCTCAATTTCAAGTTGACTTTCAGGCAAAAACTTAAACCAATTGGGATCCTTTTCATAAAATAAAAGGATTTCATTTAGACTTATTATCTCACCAGGCTTATAACATTTTCTATAGATTTTTCTTACTAAAGCCATTCCTTTAGAATCCTGGCTTCCAAAATATAACTTAGGTACTTGCGATACCCTATCAGTAAATATGACATCTATTTTAAATAGTTCAGGTCTTTCTCTTGCTATAAAAATCCATGGAGCCTTTAATGTTTCTCCCTTTTTAAAATTAGATTTCTCAATCTCTTTTAGTTTTTGAAAGACATTGACTGAATATACCAAGGTTGGGGTCGTACCATATAGAAATCCGTAATCTCTTTCCAAAATATCTAATTTATTCGAAATAAAATGCTCCACCATTAAATCAACAGTCTCAGGATCGACTAATGCCCACTGCGAAGGTATCTCAACGATAACATCTGCCTTGATCTCTTCAAGAAATTTACTAAATTTATCTAAGTTGTCTTCATTACCTAAATTTCCAATAAGGTGAAGATTCAAGCCCAATTTCTCGACTAAATCATATTCTCTCTGATTTACCTCTTCTCCAAAGATAACAATCTCATCTAAGGTTTTCGCCTTCTTTAGTCTCTCCACCACATGCCATATAGCAGGCCTTCCCACTAAATCCCTCCATACATTTTCTGTTTCAATCTTCGGTATAGGTCTCCCGAAATGCAGACTCCCAATTTTACACATTCCCACCACTCGCATTTTTAAACCTCAAGTTATCAAATACCTTTTTCTTGTTGATGGTCTCTAAAGAATGGGAGGGATCCTAAGCTAACTCATCTGATCGAGGAATCCTTTCTTTAAACTCCATCTTGAGATCTTCACCGGAATTAATTAACTCTATCAGTTTTTTTATAGACATTTCCTCTCTGACATAATAGTTTTAACAACAATAGCAACCTTCTCGATTTGTTCTTCTGTTAAGGTCAATCCTGAAGGTAAGTATAGTCCCTGTCTTGCTATTCTCTCAGCAACTGGATAACTTTCACCTTCATATAGACCCATGTCTTTAAAAACTGGCTGGAGGTGTATGGGATAAAAGAAGGGACGGGTTGTAATACCTTTTTCAGCTAAACTTTTTGTAAATTGTTCTCCATCGTAACCGGTGCTTTCATCTACTACAATTCCATACATCCAGTAGACATTCTTTGCCCAGGGCTTTTCAGTGGGAAGTTGGAGATATGGGGTATCCGTTAATAATTGGGTATAAAGTTTGGCATTTCTTCTTTTGATTTGTACGTGTTCATCAATTCTTTCCATTTGAGCAACACCTATGGCTGCCTGAAGGTTGGTCATTCTGAAATTAAAACCCAACTCTTTATGGTAGAATCTTTTCTTCTGCAAAAAGGCAAGATTACGAAGTCTCTTTAATCTGTCAGCCAATTTATCATCATTTGTTAAAACCATCCCGCCTTCCCCAGTTGTAATAATCTTATTCGCATAAAAGCTAAAGCAACTTATATCTCCAAAACTTCCTGCTTTTCTCCATTCTATCCTTTCTCCCCCTGCCTTCTGACCTCTAACCTCTGAGTTCTGACTTCTGTATTCTGCTCCATGTACCTCTGCTGCATCCTCTACAATATACAAATCATACTTTTTAGCAATCTTTACAACCGCATCCATATCTACCGGATGTCCATAGATGTGCACTGGCATAATTGCCTTTGTCTTTGGGGTAATCTTCCCCTCGATCTGGGAGACATCCATATTCCATGTATCAGGTTCAGAATCAACTAATACTGGCTTTAAGTTATTATATATACAGGCTAAGGCACAAGATATTATAGTGAATGTAGGTATAATGATTTCAGAACCTGGCTCTAAGTTTAAAGCCCTTAGGGCTAATTGTAGGGCAACTGTCCCATTAGATACGGCAACCCCGTGCTTTGTGCCGATGTATTTACTAAATTTCTCTTCAAATTCTTCAATAAATCTACCCTGCGAAGATATCCAGCCTGTTTTTATACATTCTGTTATATACTCAAGCTCTTTCTCTCTTATTAATGGCTCATTTACAGGAATCATTATTCTATGCCCTCAAATCTCTCTTTATCACCATCACCTAAGTGTGGTCCCTGCTTTACCTCTATCATCTCTGTATCTTCAAGCATGTTAAATCCATGACCACCACTACAAAGTAGAATTGTATCTCCGGTATTTAACTCTCTCGAGGTTAGATACTCTTTATCATCAGCATAAAAATTAACCCGGATTCTCCCCTTTCTTATAAACAAAACCTCCTGGGTAAGGGTTATCTCTCTATTAACCTTGCAGTGAAGATGGGCCTTCACTATACCTCCCTTTTTGTGAGGAAGAAATCCAAGTTGTTGAGAAAAACTGGATGGAGTAAAAAACACAATATTATCTGAGGTATAATTCGACCGCAAGATTATAGCGATTAATTTCTCCTGGTGCTTGATCTCTTCATATGCCTTATTTTGCTGATTATGTTCCATCGACCTTTTCAATATCTGTTTCTTCTGTACAAAATTAAGTTAGGATCATCTCTCAAAGATTGTGCCTAAGCTGCAATCTTAGAGATGTTAGAGAAATAAGAAACTTGATTTGAGCCCATTGAGACATAGAAAGCTGTGATATCGACTATAGATACAAGTGACTTTACCATTTCATCGGCAAAATATCAAGATTTATCACAAAGTTTAAAACATGAGCGTTGTGTAAATTCTAATTGACTGATAAAAAAGAAAAGGTGTATCTTAATAATATGAAAAGAAAGCCGCTGGACTTTTCGGATAGACTCTAAGACAGGTTAGAAAGTTCTACTGCTTTCATCATAACATCAATAGGAGGCTTTATCCCTGTCCATATTTCAAAGGAAAAGGCCCCTTGGTGAACTAACATCGAAATACCATTTGATATCCTTGCCCCCTTTTTTAAGGCATGTTCTAACAACTTGGTTTTTGGTGGATTATAGATTAGGTCATAAACAAATAGTCTATCATGTAAAAGTTCTTCAGGGATAGGTAGTGGATCCTCCTCCTTCATACCTACCGAAGTGGCATTGATTAAGATATCGGTAGTAGAGATGTAGTCCTTTACTGTCTTACAAGATATATCAATTATAGCTGTAGAGGTAAATCTTTTAATAGCATTATACAATGATTCTGCCTTATCCATTACCTTATCTGTAAGAACAATCCTTTTAGCTCCAGTGGTTGCTAAGGTAAGGGAAACTGCTCTCCCTGCTCCACCACATCCAATAAGAAATATATTTTTATCTCTCGGAGAGATACCGAGTTCTTTTAAAGAGGCAATAAAACCTTTGCCATCAGTATTATAACCAATCAACTTATCATTGATTTTGATAGTATTCACTGCCCCAATTAGCCTTGAAGAGGGATCTAATTCATCTAAATATTTTATCACCTCTTCCTTATAGGGGATTGTGACATTTACTCCTCGGATGTTTAAGGCCTTTAAGCCAATTAATGCCTTCTCCAACATATATGGTTTTATAGGAAAAGGAAGGTATACATAATTAAGGTTAAGGGCTTGGAACAAAGCATTATGCATTGCAGGAGACAATGTATAATCAATATGCTCACCTAATAGACCGACTATCTTTGTCTTCCCATCTATTTGCATATCTGCCATCTCTTTAATTTTGAGGCTATTTTGAATGGAAGTTCTACGTCCATTACAACATTATTATCTATATATTCTTCATTCTTAATCCAACCATTACGAAATAAAAAGGCACGTAAGCCAATCTTTTGAAACGGGATTTTGATCCTTAAACTCTCCCTTTTAAAAATAGGTAGATTGAGTAATATATGTATTAACTTATCTAAACCCTCTGATGTTTTGCAAGATAAGGCGCAGGAGTTAGGAAATTTCTTAATCAAACGATTAATAATTGCCTTATTTCTCAATTTATCAATTTTATTTAAGATAGTTATCATGTACTTAGTATTTGCCTTCAATCCATCTAAAACCTCATATACAGAATCTATCTCTTCATAAACCTTTTCACTACTTATATCAACTACATGCAATAGGATATCTGAAGAGCGTACCTCTTCCAAGGTAGCGCTGAATGAGGTTATTAAGTGGTGAGGTAGGTTTTTAATAAATCCTACCGTATCAATCAGCAATAAGCACTGGTTATTAGGAAGGGTTAATCTTCTTGTTAGAGGATCTAAGGTTGAGAAGAGCCTATCTTCAATAAATACCTCTTCCCCAGTTAAGGCCTTCATTAAGGTAGATTTCCCTGCATTTGTATAACCAATTATCGATGCTACCACTTCGTTTCTTCTTTTCTTTCTCTGTTGGGTACGTACCCGAGCCACCTTTTTAATGGATTTTTTTAAGCTAACAATCCGCTTCTCTATTCTTCTTCTATCTATTTCAAGCTTAGTTTCTCCTGGACCTCTTGTTCCAATCCCACCACCTAAACGAGAAAGTAGGATCCCTTTTCCCCTTAATCTTGGCAATAGATAATTCAACTGGGCTAATTCTACCTGTAATTTTGCCTCTTTGGTATGTGCATGATGGGCAAAGATATCCAAGATTAGTTCAGTCCGATCGATAACTCGTAGCTCAATAATTTCTTCTAAATTTCTTATTTGGGTAGGGGATAGGTCATTATCAAAGATTACTAAATCTACTTTGTGTTTTTTACCTAATTCCTTTAATTCAAGAGCCTTGCCTTTTCCGATATAGGTACTTGGTTCAATGCGCCGGACATTTTGGACAATTCTTTCACAAACAACGCCACCTGCTGTTCTGGTTAATTCTGAAAGTTCATCCAGTGAGTTACTTAAGACCTTTTCACCAGATAATTTTACTCCCACAAGGATTGCAACTTCAGGAATTAAACATCACCTCATTTTCCAACCAATCCCTTAAGATCGATAAGTGTTCCACCACCTGATTGAGTATTCGGTTATGTCAATCAATCCTGGCATAAACCCGTTCATCTTACCCTCCTAAGGATAGATCTTTGGCCACCTTGACCAAATTTACATGTATATTAACTGTGTCCTCTACTTTCCGGGCATAGCCACCTGCCAGGACACAGGCAATTGGAATCTTATTCTGCAACGCTTCCCCAATAACCAGTTCATCCCTTTTTTTCAAACCTTCCATAGTTAGATTCAAACCACCCAATTGGTCATCTTCATAAACGTCAGCTCCTGCTACATATAGAATCAATTCTGGACGGAAGGACTCGACTATTCTTGGGATATGCGCTGAAAGAAGAGTTAAATATTCCTCATCCGTTGTGCCATCTTCTAATCCAATATCTAAGTCTGATCTCTCCTTCACTGCAGGATAATTATTTTCCTGATGGATTGAAAATGTAAATACATTTTCATCCCGTGCAAATATATAAGCTGTCCCATTTCCTTGATGCAAATCACAATCTATTATCATAGCCCTTTCTATATCCCCATCAAGGCATAATTTCCTAATCCCAATAGCTATATCATTTAAGAGACAAAATCCTTCTCCATGATCAGGAAAGGCATGATGAAAACCACCACCTAAATGGATACATATACCATCATTCAATGCATGTTTACAAGTAAGTATTGTCCCTCCTGCACAGAGCCATGTTTCTTTAACCAATTCTTCTGAATAGGGTATCTCTAAGGTTAAGATTTCAAGATTTGATAAACTTCCTCTTTTTAGCTTTTCCACCCATTGAGGGTCATGGACAAGCAAAACTTCAGAATCAAGTGCTTCACTTGGTTCTAAAAAATCTTCTCTATTTACCACCCCCTCCTTTAACAATTGCTCATAAATCATCCTATATTTAATCATAGGAAATACATGTTCGCCTAAATCAACCCAATAATTTTTTGAGTAAACAAGTTTAATAACCTACCCTCCTCAATTTCAAAAAAAATCCCGCTATGCCGTATGCATGACTCTTTTGAACCTAATGAACAAAGTGGGTGTCCTCATAAGCGCTTTATACTTCCTCATAAACTGAGACACGCATGCCACGCCTAAATCGAAACTCCCCTATTTTCTCAGTGTTGACTCAAAAAACAAACCATGCAGCACAAACACAGCAGGAAGGTTTACATATTAAGAAATCAACAGATTTTATCCTCTCACATCTTGATCTTATTTACAACAAAAATTTTCACCTTTTTTCCAATTTTGCATCTATCTTTTTAATCAACTCCGAAACCTTTTCTTCCACAGTATTTTTTATTTTAAACAATCTATCTGTAATATTAATAGCTGTCAAAATTGCTACCTTTGTTGTAGAAACCGTAGATGTTTTTTCGGTGATCGATCTCATCTCTCGATCAACATAGTTTGTTAATCGAATTATGTATTCTGGATCCTCATCACCTTTTATAGTATAAACACTTCCAAAAATCTCTACCTCTGCCTTATGTTCATTCGCCATTACCTCCTCCTTCTAATTCTTCCAAATGATGGAGTAATTTTCTTATCTTATCTTTTAAAATCATCTTTTCATTCTTCAACTCCTCATTTTCCCTTTTAAATACATCTAATCTCTCAAAAGGTGAACCACACATCTTCAACTCTTGATTTTCCTTTTTTAATCTATCTATCTCTCCCAATGCCTCATCTATCTTCTCTTCCAATAACTCTAATTGTTTTATAACCAAATGAACCACCTCCCATTATCTTTTCGAACACCCTCGGAAAATTTAACTCACTATGTAAATTAGAGTTACAAACCGAGATATTTTGTTTTATCTTTATCCGATAATCTTCTCACCCAAGATATATAGGCAACTAAATAGATATCTGCCACAAAGGATAAAACTTCGTGTCCAATTTTGGAATTCCCTTCTTAATTTTACTATATGATAAATAAGTTGTCAAATAAAAAGTTGATTATTCAGAAACAATGATATAATCTCCTGGCATTAGTAGAATATTTTTACCTTTTTTCATAATTTCACCAATATCTATCCAAATAATGGTTTGATCCTTGCCTTTTCCTCTTACTACCTTAACTTTTCGTGATGTAGCTGTATCAGAGATACCACCTGCCATAATAATTGTATGTCCGAGGGTCAAGCCTTTTCGATAAGTAAATAATCCTTGAGTGATTACATCTCCAAAGACACAAACATATGATTTAGGAATGGTTCTTTTAGCCTTTTCTGTTTCCACCTCTTTTTCTTTCACTATCCTTTCCCTTTTTCCCTTCTTTTCTGCCCGTTCGTTTTCTCGTTGAGCTAATCTTTTATTAAGTTCCGCAATTACATCCTTAAGTTCTTTTATTTTCCTTTTATTCGCAATATCTTCATTTTCAAGATCTATTCTCTTTTGCCTCTCCTCATCTAACTTTTTAGCAAGCTCAATTTCTATATACTCGCCATTTCTTTTCGCTTCATATAACCTCTTTTCAATTTCCTCTTTTTTTCTTTTTTCTTCATCCAACATGCGAGTAAGTTCCAAAATCTTTTCTTTTATTTTATCTATATCCTCTTTCTCTTTATCCATTTTCTGCCTTTTTCTCTTCTCCTCTTCTAATCTCTTCCTGAGTTCAATAACCTCTTTTTTTACCCTTTCTTCATCTTCTATCTTTTCCCTTTCTTTCTCCTTTAATATTTTACTAAGCTCATCTACTTCTTTTTTTAACTCCTCTATCTCTTCCCTTTTTACCTCTTCTATCTTCTTCCACCTTCCTTTTTCTTCCAATAGCCTTTCGATGACCCCAATAACCTTTTCCTTTGCTTCATCCACTTCCCGACTGGTTTTCTTGTCAGCCACTCCTTTAATAATTCTATCAATCTCTTCTTCTATCCTTTCCATTTTCTCTCTTCTTTTTTTCTCCTCAGTCAATCTCTTGCCGAGACTATCAATCTCCTCTTTAAGCCTCTCTATCCTTCTTCTACCATCCTTTATTGGTTCATCTCCCTTTTCAGAAAAGGCAATACCTTGGATTGACAACAGTAAAATTATTAATTCCAAAAGAAACAACTTCCTATTTTTTATTCTCATTTTAGCAATCTTCATAGTCCTTTGGGAAAAGTTCAAACCCATATCTTACACATTCACACACACCTTGTTTCTTCCTGATCCTTTTGCCATGGCCAGGGCATCTTCTGCTTGTCTGATGAGCGATTCCTTGGTCAAATCAGAATTAGGTAAAAGGGAGGTTAGTCCAATTGAAATGGTTACTCTCAATATTCTCTCTACCCCAGGAAATTTATGCTCTTCCACTTCTCTTCTTAATCTTTCAGCAACAAAGAATGCATTAGAGGTATCTGTTTCAGGTAAAATAACCGCAAATTCCTCTCCCCCATATCTACAAGGTATATCTATGTCCTTTCTGAGCCATTTTCTTATAACATCACCTGTCTCAGCTAAAACTATATCTCCTTGCTCCCGTCCGTAAGTTTCGTTAAACTTATTAAGATAATCAACATCTGCTATAAAAATAGATAGGTTATTTTTATATCTTCTACTTCTAGCCATCTCTTCAGCCAACCTTATTTGGAAATAACGATGGATATATAACTTAGTTAAGCCATCAATAGTTGCCAATTCGTATAGATGGGCATTCTCAAAACTTACGGCTGCTTGATGGGCTAATGTAGACATGATATTTACATCCTCTTGCGTAAATCCTCTATTGTTAATTCGATTATAGGTGTTTACAACACCAATTATTCCCCTCTTTCCAACCAATGGAACACACATTAAGGAATCTATCTCTTCCTCCAAACCGTCTCCTGTATGTTTATATATAAACTCAGTGTTATCCTCGTTCAAATAGTTGATAAAATAAGGAGTCCCCTTTTTAATCACCTCTCCGGGAAGTCCATAATCAATTTCGAGCTCAATCTTTGGATATTCAATTACTCCCTTATCCATTACTACCTTGATCTCTAACTTTTTAGTCTCTTCATTAATTAACATTATAGAACATTTCTCCACTTCTCCTATTTCAGTGAACATACGGATTACAATGTCTAAAAGTTCCTTTGAATCAAAGGCAGAAGACATCATTTTAGGGACATAGTTTAAGGCGTATGAAATATAAGCACGCTCATCCAAACCCTTAATTAAGGGCTTCCTCTTAATCCTTTTTTTAGCTAATATTTCAAAATTACCTTTAAGAATAGAGGTTATAGTTTTAATCCATGATTCAATTACCATTTTATTCCCTATCTTTGTTAAAGGGGTTTAGGGTTAAGAAGCCAGTCTGACTTTCAATACCATAACCTTTTATCCGAGGATTTTATTAGCTAATGTACCACACGTCCAACCTTATGTCAATCGAAAACGATCTTTTAACCTCTGTCTGAGGCCTCGGACCGTATCTTCAGGTAAAACTTTAAGTTCAACCCCAGCTGCTTTAGCAAGGATTATCAATCGAGATAGAAATTCCATGGTTTCAGTTTTATTAATCACATCTTTCAAAGAAGCCCCAACACAAACAACTCCATGATTTTCCAAGAGTAAGGTATCAGATTCAGCGGATCTTCTACCTACCTCTTCAGCCAATTCCTTACTTCCAGGATGGCTATACGAAATCCTTTCTATTTTCCCCAGGTAAGCTATTGATTCTGGGATTATCTCCTTCTTTATCTTAAAATCCAGTGAACAGGCAATCAGTGTACTAAAGCAAGGATGTGAGTGAAGGATCGCGAAAACATCTTCCCGTGCTATGTATATTCGACGATGCATCCTAAATTCCATTGAAGGATTCCCACAAGTCACTGTATCAGAATGGAGAGAACAGGTTACCAACTCCTTCGAAGATATCTCTCTAAGATTTGCCGAGGAAGCAGTAATAAGAAAATGATCCTTATCCACTCTAACACTCATATTTCCGCTTGTTCCCCAGACTAATCCTAACTCATAAGCAAGACGACTGTACCTTTTTAGCTCTTCTCTTGCCTTATCAATAGTCAAACAGTCCTCCTCACTCAGAAGTATGTGGATTGCATATTCTTATTGCTTCTTCTAAATCTATCGATCCGGTGTATAGGGCCTTTCCTATAATAACCCCTTTTAATCCATGCTTTTCTAAAGGATTTAACCTTTTTATATCTTCTAAGGAGGAAATCCCTCCTGAGTAAATTACCTCTATATTAACCAATCGCTGAAGGATTTTGGTTATGGTTTCAATATCAGGTCCTCTTAATACCCCATCACGGGATATATCTGTAAATATTATTCTTGCAACACCCAACTCCTTCAATTTCGAAACTACCGAAAAGATATCTTGATCTATAGTCTTTGTCCATCCATGAATAGCTATTTTCCCTTCTTTTGAATCCACACCCACTAATATCTTCTCTTTAAACCTGGAACATGCCTCTTTAACAAAAGAGGGATCAGTTATTGCCTTTGTCCCTAAAATAACTCTCGCAACTCCTGTAGATAGAACATCTTCAATCATTTCTATATCACGAATTCCACCGCCTAACTGAATAGGTATCTTAACCTGGGATATAATCCCTCTAACTATATCTAAATTTTGAGGAGATCCTGTCCGTGCTCCATCCAAATCAATTACATGCAAAAGTTCTACCCCTTTTTCCTTCCATTTTTTAGCCACACGGACTGGTTCATCTGAATAAACGACCTTTTCCGAAAATCTACCTTGAGAAAGCCTAACCACCTTCCCTTCCATTAGATCTATAGCTGGAATGATTAACATTACACTAATCCTTTACCATAAGCCTCCTTAGCTCGGTCATATTCCTCGAAACTTCCTATATCAAACCAGGACCCTTCAAATTTAAGACCATAGATACGTGATCTATCCTTAAGCCAGGAGATAAAGAATCCCATTTGGTCTGGTGAGTTTCCTTCTTCTAAATAACGTTTAATAAGCCTTAAATCATCCCTCGTGAAGAGATAGCAGGCAGTACTGATTAAGGTAGAGTTTGGTTCTTCTGGCTTTTCCTGAAATTCTATAATCCTCCCTGTATTATCTAATTCTAAAACTCCATATTTCTTTTTGACCCTATCTTTATCCTTCATATCATAAAGAAGCAGGCATGTTTTCTTTTTTTCCTTAAAAAAGGAGATTAAATTCCTAAGATCGAAATCAAATAGATTATCTCCACCTATAACCAATGAATCTTCATCAATTTCGGCTTTATTTATAATAAAGTTTAATGATCCAACCGATCCAAGCTTCTTCTTTTCCTCTCTGGTCTCTTCAATTAATAATCTGATGGGTTTAGGAAATCTAAGGTATGTAAGCCATTCTTTGAATTTATCTTCAAATCGGAGATTGGTAGAGATAACTACATCTTTAATCTCCTCAATATCTCTTAACCTTTCAAGGATATATTCAACAATTGGTTTTTCACCAACTGGCAAAAGAGGTTTTGGAGTCTCCAAGGTTAAAGGCCACATCCGCTTGGCATATCCAGCACATAAAACTACTCCTTTCATCTTCCCTTCCTAAATTAAGTTTAGCTTTATTCTTATTTTTGTTGTATTATTATAACTTAGAAAAGTGGTAAAGTCAAGAAAAAACCTAAATTATAGGATATAAGAATGGCATAGAAAGGAGTTTCCCTTTTTTTAAAGTTTAAAAATTATCTTTGAGGAGATTAAGACCGCTGTGTATAGGAGAGATAAGGTAGAAGAAGCGTGGATAAGGATTGGCAATTAGTATGGTGGTCTTATATCAGATTTATAGAAAAACATTTGACATAAGTTACGAGATGTGATATTTATTAGATATGCCAAGAAACGCAAGATTATCTAAAATCACTTTCCTCTCTTACTAAGGACTGGTCTTTCTTGTGGAGGATTAATAAAAAGTGCAGGAGGGATAGAGAACCTTTTGAAAAGAAAGGATAAAAAACGGTATGATGATAGGATTTTGGGAGGCGGAGATTTTGTTAAGCAGATATTAAGGAGGCAGGAAGATTGGGGACACAGAAGGCCAAACGTCTCTAAACTCTAACTTACGGGTGATTTTTTGGTTTAAAGGAAGGTGGATAAGAATTATGCTAAAAAGAAAATGGGTAATTATGAGTTTATGCTTAATAATTCTTGTATCGATGTGTAAAGAGTGTATTTCAGAGGAGGAGTTTACTATCTCAAGTAAAGAGATCATCGAAAGGCTGACTCGATTAGAGGAAGGACAGAAGTCATTGGATAAAAGGATAGATGATTTAAGAAGTGAATTAAAAGGGGATATAGGCGAATTGGGTGGAAGGATAGATGATTTAAGAAGTATAATGCTTACAGGGTTTGGAATATTGTTTGCTGGGATGTTTGTTTTGATTGGATTTGTCATCTGGGATCGCAGAACTGCTCTTTCTCCTGTTGTGAGAAAAGCTCGGGAGTTGGAAGAAGAGAAAGAATTGACATTCCGTGTCCTTCGTGAATATGCAAAGAAAGAGCCAAAGATGGAAGAGGTATTAAAATCGTTAAGGCTTTTATAAAGGCTTTTATTTTTATAAAGGTAGTAGAGACATAGAGGAGGCGGACAAGCAGTGGGTGTAGGAGTAGCTCGAGGAGAAAAATATCTAAATCTAATGACAGAAAACATATGAGAGGCAAACTATTAGGGTGATTCTTTACGTTTTTTAACTACGTACCGCGTCCTACGTCCAGCTGTAGTTTGGCTTCTCTCTATCTGGGAGACCCAGAGGGTCCTTGATCTGACCTATGGGGTCTCTTGCGTCTTGCAGTGAGGAAGTCTGTTTGAATAGAGCCATATGGACCCTGGCCATTGGCCTTGTGGCGGTATTCTGTGCTGGGGGCGTCTGTGAGGAGGTAAAGAACCTCTCTCTAAAAGAGTCCATCAGGATAGCCCTGGAAAATAACCTGGGCTTAAAAAGGACGCAGGAGGCGGTTATTGGCAGCAAGGCCATAGTCGGGGAGGTTAGATCAGAATGGTATCCTGGCCTTAACTTGGACCTTGGGATGGGTTTCGATAAGACCCTCAGTGTGGCGGGTGAGCCACAGACAATTGAACTTCTTGGCCAGACCTATGAGATTCACCCACCCTTAACCTCTCAATGGAGCAATAG
>JASEIO010000039.1 GCA_030017475.1 bacterium
TTGCAATAAGAAATTTCCTAAGTGGTTGAAAATTAAGGAAAGACTGAATTGTAGGATGGTAAACTCGAAAAAACTTGCGATCAGATTAACCCCTTGATTTGTGTAACGGTGCCAAATACCATAAGAATCATTTTTAGACTTTTTCGTTGACAAAATATCATTCATGTATTATAATGTTTTGTTTAATCTATGATCGTTCAGATGGTAAATTATTCGTTGGGCACCAAGGGATTACTTGGGAGAAGGATGATAATATGGAAACCAAAAATCAGAAGGCAGATAGATAGAAACACCAAATCACAAGCACCAAAACCCAAAACAGATTTTAAATTAATGACCAAAATTCCAAACAGATAGGGGGTTTTAGATTTTGAATCTGTAATTTAAGATTTGTTTATGATCTGGAATTTATTCTGTTGTCTGCCCTCTGTTATTTGATAAAAGGAGTTGATAGCCTATGCCAACTTATGAGTATGAATGTATAGATTGTGGAAATAGGTTTGAGATTTTCCAAAGTATGACTTCTAACCCAATATCTAAGTGTACAAAATGCAATGGTAGGGTTAAAAGATTACTCTCCCCTGGGGCTGGTTTCATATTCAAGGGATCTGGTTTTTATGCTACTGATTATAGAAGCAGTGAATATAAAAAGAAGGAAAAAGAAGAAAAGGGCAGGAGTAAAAAAGAAGAATAAGGAATTCTAATGACAGAAGACAGTAAATCAGGAAGTGATAAGCGTGGCTAAATTTTTTGGTGCATTATGATTCCCAAGGATGTTTTATCACAAATTAGGCGAATTGAGATTAAGGCTCGCATGTTAGTGGATGATATATTCTCTGGGCAATATGAATCAGTTTTTAAAGGAAGAGGAATGGAATTTGCGGAGGTAAGAGAATATCAACCAGGGGACGATATTCGAACTATTGACTGGAATGTTACTGCAAGATTTGGAAGGCCATTCGTGAAGAAATTTGTGGAGGAGCGGGAACTCACAGTTATGCTTTTAATAGATGCCAGTGGTTCAGAAAGATTTGGAACACATAAAAAGCTAAAATCAGAGATCGCTGCAGAGGTATCCTCAATCTTGGCCTTTTCTGCTATCCGAAATAATGATAAGGTGGGAATGATTATTTTTACTGACCAGGTAGAAAAGTTTGTCATTCCAAAGAAGGGAAGGAACCATATCTTAAGAATCATTCGAGAGATTCTATATTTCAAACCAAGCCATCGAAAGACAGATATCAATAAGGGTCTGGAATATCTAAATGAGGTATTAAAGAGAAAGGCAGTGGTTTTTTTGATCTCTGATTTTAAAGCAAAAGGATACGAAAGGGCTTTAAGAATAACCAATAAGAGGCATGATGTAATTGCTATTACTATCACCGATCCCAGAGAAATGGAATTGCCTGCTTTAGGTTTTTTGGAATTAGAGGACTTAGAGACTGGCGAGTTCTTTTTGGTTGATACAAAAAGCGAAAAATTTAGAAAGGAGTTTATTAAATACAATCTTGAACAAGAAAGGGCAAGAAGAGGGCTTTTTCAATCCATGAATTTAGATAACATACATATCTCAACTCACAAATCTTATATAGAACCCTTGGTTGAATTTTTCAAGGACCGAGCAAGGAGGTTTAGATGACATTTTGGTTAGTCATTGGTTATTAGAAGACAACCAATCCTAATGAGTATTGACCAGTGACTAATCTTTCTGACTTTTTAACAAAAGATACAAAGAACAGCTAACAAAATCGTATACGCTGCCAAAAGAAAGATGGACAATATGAAGTCCAATTGGGAAATTGTTTTCTTCCTATTGCTTGGAATTAACTCCATTTTAGCGGATGAGCATTTAGTTAAGATCAAGGCAGAGATAAATAAGCAGCATATTACTATTGGTGATCAGGTAGTTTATACCTTAATTGTTGAAAATCACCCTAAAGTAAAGATAGATGCACCAATAGATATATATCCCAAGTTATCTAAATTTGAGGTTAAGAATCATAGAGTAATTGGTCCTCGGAGGAGATGGGGAAAGGTAATTGCAAAGTATAAATATACTATAGCAGCCTTTAATACTGGAAAATATATCATTCCTGCTGTTACATTAGAATATAAAGATATGGAAGGTAAGGTAAGGTATGTTAGTTCTAAACCAATAAGCATCTTTGTGAAAAGTGTTAGGAGAAAGAGCGATAAAGATGATATTCGAGACATTAAGCCACCCCTGCGGATCCCTTATTCATGGGTCTTTTATCTCATACTATCCATCCCTCTATTATTCGGTGTCTTAGGAATTTTTGGGTATCATTTCTGTAAAAAAAGAAAATCGAAGGATTCTATTTTTGATTCTACTCCTAAAAGACCACCAGAAGAGGTCGCTTATGAAAGGTTAGAGAGATTAGGAGAGATGGATCTATTAAAGCAAGGGAAGATTAAGGAGTATTACATTATCCTATCTGAAATCATCCGGCATTACCTTGAAGAAAGATATGGAATTTCGGTTTTAGATAAGACCACTAATGAAGTCTTCCAGAAGATGAAAGAGATAAATATTACGAAGAAACATTGCCTATTGATAAGGGATTTTTTGGCATATTGTGATTTAGTTAAGTTTGCTAAGCACAAGCCAGAGGAAGGAAGGATTGAAAAAGATTTTGGGATAGCTCGAGAGATTGTGGATTTAACTAAGCCTGCTGAAGAAAAGCCGTTGACTGTTGGTGTGGCTTAACCTTATTCCTACTTCTAAGATGTATATAAAGAGTTTGGAGAGACTATGAGGTTTGCTACTCCATATTTTTTATCCCTTCTCTTGTTCCTACCCTTTTTAATTTGGGTTTATCTAAAAAGGGGGAGGTCTAGACCTAGTATCAAATTCTCTGATTTGGAGGGTATAAAGGAGATTTCACCAAGTAGGAGATTGAATCCCAGGCATATCTTAACTGGACTAAGGATTATTGCGATTGGATTAATCATTATAGGTCTTTCAAGGCCACAAACAGGGGTTAGAAGTGAGGAGCAGGAAGCCAAGGGAATAGATATTATGCTTTGTATAGATACATCCACCTCAATGGAGGCTTTGGATTTTAAACCCTATAATAGGTTAGATGCAGCTAAAGAGGCAGCCAGGCGATTTATAGATAGGAGAAAAAATGACAGAATTGGGATAGTGGTCTTTTCTGGTTTAGGTTTTACCCAATGTCCTTTGACCATGAATCATAGGGCCTTATTAGACCTCTTGGATAAAGTAGAAGTTGGGATGGTTCAGGTTGATGGAACAGCCATTGGTACAGCAATCATTACTTGTATTAATAGATTGAAGGAAAGTGGAGCCAAAAGTAAGATTATAGTCCTCCTTACCGATGGAAGAAACAATATGGGAGAAATCGATCCCTTGACCTCTGCACAGGTTGCTAAAACTATGGGGATAAAGATCTACACTATTGGAGCAGGTAGCCTTGACGGAGCCCTTTATCCTGTAGATCATCCTTTATTTGGAAGGAGGTATATGAAACTCCATGGAGATCTGGATGAAGAAATCTTGCGGAAGATTGCGAAAGAAACCGGCGGTTTGTACTTTTATGCCAAAAACACAAAGGCACTGAATGATATCTATAAACAGATTGATAAAATGGAAAAGAGTAGGATAAAAGTGAAGAAATATATAGATTATATAGAGCTATTTCCTTATTTTATCTGGCCAGCCTTTTCCATTTTATTTCTTGAGGTTATTTTAGGGAATACCCTTTTTAGGAAGATACCCTAACCTTAGAAACCAGGTTGATTGGAGATGGCTGAGTATGATTTGATTATTATTGGTGGTGGGCCTGCGGGGTTGACCGCAGGATTATATGCTGCAAGAGCAAGATTGAAAACCCTATTGATCGAAAGTTTTGCTGTTCCAAGTCAGGCTGTTGCTGCAGACCGAATTGAGAACTACCCAGGTATACCTTCCGGAATTAGTGGGATTGAGTTGATAGATAGATTTAAAAGACAGGCAAAGGCCTTTGGCTTAGAGTTTGATGTTGGGAATGTAGTAGATATCAAACCACAGAATGGCAAAGATTTTAGACAATGGCAGATAATAGCGGAAGACAAGGTATACGATTCTTTGTCAATAATTCTTGCTGTTGGCACAAGACCAAGGGAATTGGAAGTTGCGGGCGAATCCAAATTACGTGGTCGCGGTGTTTCTTATTGTGCTACCTGTGACGGGCCGCTTTTTAAAGATAGAGATATAGTAATTATAGGAGGGGGAGATACGGCGGTAGAAGAGGCATTATTTTTAACAAGATTTTGTCGAAAAGTCACTATGATCCATCGCAGGGACCGACTGCGTGCAACAAAGATTTTGCAAGAAAGGGCATTGGCGCATGAAAGACTTGAGTTTGTTTGGGACTCACAGGTTATTGAGATTTTGGGAGAAGAGAATGTAGAGGCAGTTAAGATCAAAGATATTAAAACTCAGGAAGAATCAAAGATCCCTTGCGAGGGAGTATTTATCTTTGTCGGGTTTATACCCAACACGGATTTTCTTAAACCCCATAAAACCTCTGGTTTCTCACAGGATAAAGGAATTATAGAATTGGATGAAGCCGGATATGTTATTACTGATGATAATATGAAAACCTCTCAAGAAGGTGTATTTGCCTGCGGTGATTGCAGAAAGAAACTCCTGCGCCAGGTGGTAACTGCCTGTGGAGATGGAGCAAATGCAGCATTTTCTGCTCAAGGCTATGTAGAAAAATTAAAAAAGATGTCAAGAATGTACTAAAGTTTTAATGGATTCTTGCCGATATATTATATATATAGGAGAATAAAAACCATGGAGGGGGTGAAAAGATAGAAAACACTGCAAAGGTTTCTCTTTTTTAGAGGGAAACCATTTTTTATGCCCCAAAAATGGCAAAATGGGGGAGAATAAACAATACAAGGAGGGACTAAAATGATAAGGGGAATTGAGGCTTATAACAATACCTTGACTCAAACGAATGATGTAACCAAGTTATTAGGGGAACAAAAAGGAATAAATGGAAGAGGAAATGGATCGGATATTGGTATTATAGAAGGGCAACAAAATGTCTCTGGTGAAGAGGTGGATCATGCTATAAAAATTACCTATAGCAGTGTCCATTACAGAGACTATACAAGATATCAAGATATAGCAAGGATAATCCACCAGGAAGAGGCCTTTAGAAATAGATTATATAAAACAAAGGATGTGATCACCAAGGTAGAGGATATAATAGACAGAAGAATGAAAAGGGCTGGAGTAGAGGGAGAATTTAAGTCGCCTGGATTACCAAAGGAAGAAATGACTATAGGTGAAATTCAAGAATATATAAAGCCAGAGAATGTTGCAGGAAGGATTGTAGATTTTGCTAAAGGCCTATATGGAATGTGGAAATCTAATCATCCGGATGCTGAGCCGGAAAAGTTTGATGGATTCTTTAATGTGCTCAAGGGTGCAATAGACGAGGGATTTAAACAAGCTCGCGATATATTAGGTGTCCTTCCAGATGATATAGAATCGATGATCAATGAGACCTATGATTTGACCATGCAAGGCATGGATGATTGGTATAAAGAAATAATGGGTAAAAGACCTGGAGATAATCCAGTAATAAAGGTTGAGTCAGGGGAATCAGTAGCCATTCAGGGACAACTTATTGAAGCCATAAATGATCAAATAGAGATCATCCAGAATGATGATGGAGTAGCTACATTGAACCTTAAAGAGGGGCAATCCGCAAGAGTAAATGGCAATCTCATTGAGGCAACTGACTCGGATTTAACTATAGCTATAAGTGAAGAGGGGGCAAGGTTACACCTTTTGGAAGGACAAAAGGTAGGAATAAATGATAGATTTGCCCATGCACTGAGTGGTAATTTCATCTTAGCTTTGGAGGGGGGTATAGTAAGGGTAGATCTCAATGAGGAGTATACAGTAAAGGTAGACGAAGAAGAAGTAAAGGTTATAAAGGGCAAGTCAAATTTAAATATATTCCAGGATGGTAGAGTTTGTTTAGATATCTCTCCTTATAGTATTGTAAATCTAAATGGTCAGGAGATAAAGACAGACAATGACCAAATCACGATTGATCTCCTCAAAGCTCTTCTTTTAAACCAACAGAAAGAAGATTTGATTCCTGAAGTGCCATCAACTTATGGAAAGCAGGAGGCGAATATCCCCGTATAAAGATAGAGCAGTGTTTCCCCTTCCCACAATCTATAAGAGCACAGGGAATTAAATTATTTGGATATTCTCTGTGCTCTCTACAACTCAATCCAGAGGAAGAAATGAGGGTTCACATCTCCCCTGAGAATGTAAGTAATTTGTTCAAATTATAAGCATTGCATCTCCAAAGCTATAAAATCTATAGTTATTCTTTATAGCATGAAGGTATGCAGTCTTTATTAACTCCATTCCGGCAAAGGCCGAAACTAACATCAATAACGTTGACTTTGGAAGATGGAAGTTGGTAATTAAGCAATCTACAATCTGAAATCTGAAACCTGGGTAAATAAATAGATCTGTCCACCCCTTGCTGCCTTTAACCCCATTAATGGATGCCACAGTCTCTAAGGTTCTAACTACTGTTGTGCCACAAGCTATAATTCGTCCCCGCCTCTTCATTGTATCATTTATACCCTTAGCTACGTCTTCTCGAACCTCATAATATTCAGGATGCATGTGGTGATTCTGTATGTCTTCACATTTAACTGGTCTAAAGGTACCAAGTCCTGTATGTAAGGTAATAAAGGCCAAATTAACCCCTATATCCTCAATCCTTTTCAATAAATACCGAGTGAAGTGAAGTCCAGCTGTAGGACAGGCCGAAGCGCCTTTTCTTTTAGCATAAATTGTCTGATAGCTTTCTCTATCCACCGTTTCATTTTTTATGTACGGCGGAAGAGGGGTTTTACCAATTTTATCCAATATCTTGTCAAACCTTCCTCTGTAGTAGAATCTTATTAAACGGGTACCAAAATCTGTTCTATCTATAACCTCTCCGCTAAGTCCTTCTCCAAATACAATTTGAATCCCCTTTTTCACCCTTTTCCCTGGTTTGATTAAAACCTCCCACAGATCTCTCTCTATCTTTCTAAGAAGTAAAACCTCTATATGATCTCCTGTATCTCTCTTTTTCCCAATCAACCTTGCAGGTATCACTTTGGTATCATTTAAGACCAGTAAATCCCCCTTCCCTAAAAAGTTTACTATATCCTTAAATCTTAGATCCTTTATTTCACCACTCTTTCGATCTAATACCAATAAGCGTGATTCATCCCTTTTTTTAATTGGTCTCTGAGCAATAAGCTCTTTAGGTAAGTTGTAATCAAACTCCTTTAACCTCATACATTCCCCTTTTATTCGGTAGTCTCTGGATAATACTATCACATCTTTTTATTGATCTGCAACCAATTTCTATTAATATCAGTTGCCTTTCTCTCTGTAAGATACTATAATATAAAAAGTCGGAAGATAGTGAGAAACTATGAAAACCTTTATCTTCTTAATAATATCTTTTTCTTTGATAAACCTTTGTTTTGGCGAGATTTCAAAGATAGGTTGTATTGGTGGAGAGCTGGATGTTGGCTGGGGAGCAAGTCCTATTGTTACAGACTGGAATGGAGATGGGAAAATTGATTTAATAGTTGGAGAGAGTCGTGGTTATGTATACCTATTTTTAAATAAGGGATCGAATAAAAGTCCTTTGTTTACTATGTATTCGTTTATTCAAGTCTCGAATGAGGATTTGTGTGTCTTTGCTAATGCCCATCCTTTTGTTTGTGATTGGAATGAAGATGGAAGAAAGGATTTGCTTGTGGCCTCTGGAAAAGGATATATCTATCTCTTTATAAATTATGGTAAGGATGGAGATCCTGAGTTTATAAGAGGTGAAAGGTTAAAGACAATAGATGGAAAATTACTAACCGTAGGATATCGGTCTTCCCCTTGTTTAGCGGTTGCGGATTGGAATGGGGATGGGAAAAAGGATTTACTTATTGGAGATAAAGAAGGACATATAGGTGTATATTTAAATGTAGGCAAGGATTTTGATCCCAAGTTTAATACCTATTCAAAGATCGAACTTTCACCAGGTGTTTTTCTCAAGGTCCCTGGATTTTCTACCCCTTTTGTTTGTGATTGGAATAAAGATGGAAAATCCGATTTGATAGTTGGTGATTCAGAAGGTCGGGTAAATCTATTTTTAAATTATGGAGATTCAAAGAATCCAATCCTTAAAGATGCAAAAAAGGTCAAATTTAAAGATAGGGAGTTGGACGTAGGGTGGTTTTCACGTCCAGTTTTTATGGATTGGAATTCGGATGGAAGAAAGGATTTAATTGTAGGTGAGAAGAGGGGCAATGTCTATGTCTATTTAAATTCCGCAGATACCTCTCCTGTCTTTCGGGAATCCTTTAAAGTAAAAATAGAGGAGGGGATTATAGATGTAGGAAGATTTTCCTCCCCCATGTGTGTAGACTGGAATCAAGATGGGAAAGAGGATTTACTGATTGGAGAGGAAGGAGGACATATCCTTCTTTATAAGAATATAGGCTCAAACAAACCACTCTTTACTAAACCTTTTCCTATCCAAAATGGATATGCTGTGATTGATGTAGGAACATTTGCATCGCCTTTTGTTTGTGATTGGAATAACGATAATAGATTGGATATAATTTGTGGGAATTATGATGGTAAGATCATCACTTTTTTAAATTTAGGTAAAAATAGATTTAGAGTGAAAACCGAAGACATAGATGTTTCGCTTTTTTCTACTCCTTTTGTTTGTGATTGGAATAATGATAAAAGGAAGGATTTATTAGTTGGAGATATAGGTGGATATGTCAATCTATACTTGAATAAAGGTACGGATGCTTCGCCTATATTTGGAATCCCACAATTGATTAAGATAAAGGACGTAAATTTAGATGTTGGGAGTTATTCATCCCCTTGTGTTTTTGATTGGAATGGGGATGGGAAGAAGGATTTAATCGTTGGAAATGAAGAAGGGGATGTAAAAATCTTTTTAAATTATGGTTCAGACAAAAAACCCATTTTTATAGACCCCTTCCCTATTAAAATTAATGTAGGCAGATTTGCCAAGCCCTGTCCTTTTGATTGGAATGGGGATGGAAGACCTGATTTAATAATTGGAAATGAAGAAGGGGAGATTTACCTTTTTATAAATGAGTAAGTTATGAACGGAAAAGGAGGTTACGAGATTGAAGTGTTTAGTTACAGGGGTAGCTGGGTTTATTGGATCGCATTTGGCAGAAAGGCTGATTGATTTAGATTATGAGGTTATTGGAATCGATTCATTTTTGGATTATTATCCCAGGGAAATCAAAGAGGGGAATATAGCCAATTTATTAAGTAAAAAGGGATTTACCTTTATAGAGGGAGACCTATTACAGGTAAACCTGCGTGATATGATAAGGGATGTAGATTATATCTTTCATGAAGCAGCTCAAGCAGGGGTTAGGGCAAGTTGGGGTCAGGACTTTTCGATTTATGTCAATTGCAATATCTTAGCTACCCAGAGACTTTTAGAGGCCGCAAAAGGCTCTAATGTTAAAAGGTTTATCTATGCCTCATCTTCTTCAGTCTATGGAGATACAGATACTTTACCTATGAAAGAAGACAGTATCTTGAAGCCGATATCTCCGTATGGTGTTACAAAGCTTGCTGCAGAAAATCTATGCTATCTTTATTTTAAAGAATTTGGGGTACCCACTATTTCTTTAAGATATTTTACTGTCTATGGAGAGAGGCAAAGACCAGATATGGCCTTTCATAGATTTATTAAGGCTACCTTTAATAATGAAGAGTGTATTATATATGGAGATGGCAATCAAACTCGTGATTTTACATATATAAAGTGTGCTATTCAAGCCAATATATCAGCTATGGAGAGTCCTGTGGTAGGAGAGGTGTTTAATATTGGTGGTGGATCGCAGATTACGCTTAATGGGGCAATTGAAATCTTAGAAAGGGTTATGGGTAAAAAGGTACGCCTGAGGTATATTGAATCTCAAAAGGGTGATGTTAGACACACCTATGCTGATACACAAAAGGCACGAGAGCTATTAAAGTATCGACCAGAGTCTAACTTAGAAGAGGGATTACTTAAAGAGGTAGAATGGATAAAAGGGTCCTTTTATCCCCTATACGCTTAGTATCAAGGGATTTCTTCCACAATCCTATTTGCTTCTTCAACATCATCCTTGGTATTGACATTGAAAAACATTCGATAATTTGGATCAAAACTTTCTATCTCTTCTTTTAATATATATCTTACCTTCACATCACTAAAAAAAGACTGCATCGAAAGCAAGCCTTTATCTAATCTGTTTTTAATTGCCTCTAAACACCTTTTGGAATATATAGCATGTAGTGGCTCTGTGCGTTCGTCAATCGCAGGGATTAAGATGTCATAATCATCTATCTTCCCTTTCATATAATTAACAAATGAAGGATTAATGAAAGGCATGTCACTTGCCAAAACAAGATTGTGAAAGGTATTTGATTTAAGGAGACCTGAATAAAGACCTCCTAATGGACCAAGATTGGGAATTATATCTTCGGTAACCTTTACATTAAAATCCTTATACAATTCCTGATTCTTGGCAACAACAATAATATCTTCAAATAGATTAGATAATACATCAATAATCCTTTCTATTATTGTCTTATTACCTATCTTTATAAATGCCTTTTCTTTTCCAATCCTATTACCCTTTCCACCAGCAAGGATTATAGATGTCATTACTTCCCTCCCTCTCTTACACATAGCTATGTAAACCCGAAAGTAAAAAGTTTACCCCAACAAAGGTAAACATACTGATCAGAAAACCTATAATAGCTATCCATGCAGTCTTCTTTCCTCTCCATCCAGAGATAAATCTTGCATGGAGGTATCCTACATAGATTAACCATGTTACAAGTGACCATGTCTCTTTCGGATCCCACCCCCAATAGCGTCCCCAGGCATAATTCGCCCAGATTGCACCAGTTATTATGCCAAAGGTGAGGAGTAGAAAGCCAAATGACACAACTCGATAGGTTATTTGGTCAAGAAACTCGGTATCAGGTATCCTTTTAAATCCAAATCTTTCCTTTAGTAGATATATCAAGCTCGTACAGAAGGCGATCGCAAAACAGGCGTAACTTAAGAAGCAGGTACTTACATGAATCGGCAACCAGAAACTTTGGAGTGCAGGAACAATGGGTCTTACTTCCTTATACTCTCCGGGAAGTACTGAGGCATATCCAATGGCAAGTAGCACAATAGGAAGGACAAATATGCCTATTATCTTGCTTTTAAACCTATGTTCAATAAAGAGATAGATGAGTATAATTGCCCATGAGAAGAAAACAACTGACTCGTACATATTGGTAAAGGGTGGATGGCTTGCCTCTTTGGTTCTTAAGATAAGACCAATTGTATGCGAAAGAAACCCTAAAGTGGTTATCGAAGTGGCGAATATACCTATAAGATTGTGCTTAAAGAGTTGTAGCCCAACATAAAATAGGGTAGCCAGTAGATATGAAAAGAATGATAGTCCAAGGTAGATCTCACTTCTCAATCCTTCTTCTCCTTATAGTAGGAAGCAGGATACACAGTCCAATAATCAGAATGCCACATCCTAAGAAGACAATAGGCGCACCTGGGTCTTTTACTATCTCAAGCCTTGTATAAAATGGTAATTCAAGTCCTGTAAATTCAAATCTATACCTTGAGTCTTTACTGGAATGCCAATTAGGGAATTTATGAAATACCCATGTACTATCTTTAAGCCTATCATCTTCATAGATCTCCAGTCTAAGAGCTGGATTATTCAGTTTGGTTGATTTGGAGATAGCCCTTGAGCGAAGCATAACAAAGTCAGGTAAGAATTCCGCTATCCTAACCACTGAATCTGTATTAGGGATTGCAAATCTTTCTCCAATCTTAAGCGTATGAACACTTGCCTTTTCACCATTATGCACCTTTAAGGTCACATTCTTTACCCTATTCGTCTTACCATAACCTGACTGATAGATCTTAATCCCTTTGTAACTTAATGGATGATTGATTCTAATTACCTTCTTACTGATTACCTCTTTTCCCTCTTCTATCAATGTAAGGGTGGTCTTATAATCCTTCACCTGCCTTGAACCATGGTAGTACTCAATATTGAAACTATTAACCTTGATTGAGATACAAGGGATATTGGATATCCTTTTTGTGGCTCCTTCGTTTATATTGAGATATTCTCTGAATCCAAATATTCCACTTATGATACCTCCAAGTAGGATGATCAAAATACTTAGATGGGTGAGGATAGATCCTCCTAAGAAGAGGCTCTTTCTCTTTCTCAAGACGAAACATTTGTTGACTACGCAGATCATGAGGTTTATAAATAGAAGAAAGAGAAGGGTTATAAACCAGAAGGAATGATAAAGGTCAGTAAACCCTATTCTATTAAGCCAGAGATACAGATCCTTGCCATATATCCTTATATATTCTGGAGAAGAGATACGCTGGGGAATAAATGTTCCTATGATACAGGCAGATATTATGAGTATTACAAGTAATAAGGCAAATCTTGTTGAACTGAAAAATCCCCATATTTTCTTCATTCTAAGAAAGTAACGACCAGTTTCCAGAAAAGAATCTGGTCACTGGTCGCTAATCCTTTTTGTAAACTAAGGTACCAAATCCTGACTAATCCTCTTAGAAGCTATAAGCTGTAAACACATTTACCCCATTGACTAAAGCGACATCTTTATAATCAAGAGACGCATGCTTTCCATTATACCCAAAGATTAGGGTCATATTGGGGCTTGCCTTATATCGGAGATCAGCAAAATAGGCTACCTTGTCGTACCTCAATTTCTTAATATTCGCATAATCGTCTAATCCCATACCAACACCAAGACAGAAAGAGATATCTTTAACTATAGCTATTTCTGCGTCCACAAAACCACCGATACTTGTGGCATCGTATACCTTATCCTTCCTAGCAACATATCTTGCTGTATATGTATATTTAGCATTCTCATCCTTTACAGCAAAACCTATATTCTGACCAAAATAGACATTAGCAGTAACATTTACTGGATCTACAGCAAATTCTCCAACTACAGCAGCTCCAACGGCAGTAACCCCTTTATCCCAACCAGTCTCTTTTTTATTTGCATTTGTCATGTTTAATAAGGCACTTGCTGTTACACTACCAATATCACCAATCTTCTGAGTAAAGGACGTCTCTATCCTTGGTATAACAGCATGCTGTATATCCTCGGTAACACCTTCTTTATAAACCTTTTTAGTCTTACCAGTAGCCTCATCAATAATAATAATCCTATCAGGTTGAATCTCAGTTGTATCAGGTTTCGCAAATACTACCTTGAATGGTCCATAGCTATAACGTACCTGAGGAATCCTTCCACCCCATGCTTTACCCCAACCAATCAATAATGGAGTCTCTGACCATACAGTCCTACCCCAAACAAGGTCAAATAGACTTTCGCTCTGTCCAGCCAACAACTCTCCTGGACCAAGATTAACTGTCCCATATGCCTGCTCTATAATATTACCTTTGGTTTCCTCCTCTATATCACCTTTGGTTCTAATCTCTACAAAGCCTCTTTCTTTTCCATAGATTAATACCGTAGCATTTATCCTGGATAGATCAGATATCCCAACATCAAAATCTGTTACATTGTACTTTTTTACTTTTGGATCTAGCAATCCTTTAGTTTCTATGTTAACCCCTGTCTGGGTCCAAATCTTTCCGCCAATCTTAACCTCTGCAGCCATAGATACAGCTGAAATCATCAGAATGGCTGCAAAGACAATCATCATCTTTTTCACTTTCTACCTCCTTTTATCCTTAAATTATAGAATATGCTCTTTCTTATAGAGATAAGTACCCCTTATCCTTCTAAAATCAACACACCCTTATCAGCTATCTTACATTGATCGAACTTTTCTATATATCACCTCCTTCTCTTCAAGACATTAGGAAAGGGTCACCTTTATAAAATAGATTTGAGGATTCCCAAAAGTTGGAACAATATACCATATCCTTTCAAAATTTGCAACCAAAAATTTTCAGTAATTTGGCTGGCATAGGTACATGGTATCCAGTCTTGTAATAATTGTCAAACAATA
>JASEIO010000003.1 GCA_030017475.1 bacterium
TAAATTTGAAAAACTTGCAATCAGATTAACCCCTTGATTTGTGCAACGGTGCCCCTAAGATGTGGGTAAGTTTCAGCAAAAAAAACTTGACAATGTCCATTAAATATTGTAAAATATATACATATGTCTGTATTTCGGAAAGGACTTAGAGATGAAAAAGAGATGTGATTTTTATACTATATCCAACGAAGGAAAATCAATCTGCACTAAAATAGTAAGAAGAAATAATGAGGTTACTGAGGAACTGTGTAAAATCTGTCCAGTGCCAAAAGATAGATGTAAATATTTAAAATTCTCCTTAAAGAAGACCACCTATTTTGAAGCCTTTGGTTTAGGTGGAAAGGGATCAGAGATTCAACTGGATGCTGCTATCTGCGATTTCAAAAAGGAACCCATATATGATTTTAGTAAATGTAATAATTGTGAACATTTTGAATCAGAGATTAAATCCTGGGAGATAGAAGGTGAGATGTTAAAAAAAGGATGGGGATTTTTGGTTTATGGATTGGGTGCGGATAAGGCCTCCAGTTTTTTAGAGATAGTTAAAATAGGAAGGGGGGATTCAATCTTTGACCCAGAGAGCCCTGAGACTAAAGAGATCGTAGAAAGGATTAAGGAAAATTTTGTTGTTAAAGAGGAGAAGGTTGTAGAAAGGATAGTAGAGGTAGAAAAGCCTGTAGAAAAGATAGTAGAAAAGGTTCCCAAAATAGATGAATTTGGTAAAGTTGAAATTATTGGAGGTTCAGTTTCTGCTGATTCCACTGGAAATACTATAAACTTCATTTTTACTGCTGGAACTCAGATGAAAGAAGGGGAGCTTAGTATAACTATACCAGATGGATGGTCTTCCCCTCAAAGTGAATTTAACGTAGCTGGATATATAACCATCTCCTCAACTGGAGCGATCGGAAGTTATGTGCTTTCAGATAGAGAGATTACCATCCCTATTATAAAACTGGCAACTTCGGGTACAATAGTCGTTTCTTATATTAATGCTACGGCTCAGCATGAAGAAGGTGAGGCATTATTTAAAATAATGTCAAAGATAGATAAGGAGGGTAAACCTAAGCAATTGGAGGTACCTGGTATAATTGTCAATGCAAGGGATGGAAGTGGAAGATGTAGCTTAGATAAAGAAATTCTTATTACTGGAGTTATGGAAACATTGACTTTCACTTTTACCTCCCTTGGGAGAATGTCAGATGGAGAAATAGTTATACATTTACCTACTTCGGAATGGCCCAATCCTCAAGGCGAAGAACCTTCGAATGAAGGCTATGTAGATTTCTCTTCATCTGGCAAAATTGACCATTTAAGTTTTGAACCACAAAGAATCATTATCCCTATTATCCTTTTACAGGCTAATGATACAGTAGAGGTAAACTATTCAAATATCAAGATTCCAGATCCACCTGGGGAGTTTTCCTTTATAATCAGTTCTCGCTCCAGCAGGACAGGTAGATTAAAAGAGTTAAGTGAGTCTCCAAAAGTTACTATAATTGAGATGGTTGATGGTTCAGGGGTATGTGAAGTTTCAGGTTCTCCAGTATCAGCAGGTTCTTTGAATAATGAGTTAAGATTTATTTTTACTTCTACTTCTCCTATGAAAGATGGTACAGTTTCTATAACCATACCCCCTTTATGGTCTTCTCCTCAAGGTACAAAAACCAATTTACCAGGATTCATTACATGTAAGTCTACTGGTAAAATTGGTCCTTCGTTAGAATTCTCTACTCAATCCGTATCTATTCCTGTCGTCGAATTAGCTAATGGGGATAAGATAGAAGTGGTATACTCTAATGTTCAAGCTCCACCCAAGTCTTGTGAGGCTCGCTTTTTAGTGAAATCTAAGGCAAGTGTACGAGGTCATTTGAAGGAGATAGAAACACATCCAGTAGTTTGGGTTAATGCAAGAGACGGTGCTGGAGCTTGTACCATTTTGCCAAGAAGTCTTTCTGCAAAAAGTTCTGGAAATAAGATAACCATTATCTTTATAGCTTCTGGTAGAATGGATACTGGTGAAATATCGATTGAAATGCCAGATGGCTGGAGCTCTCCACAAGGAGAGTCTCAAACCCGGGAAGGTTATGTAACCTGTACAACCGTTGATAAAGTAGGGGAATTGACTTTTAGTGATCAAAGGGTTAATATACCTATAATTAGTTTAAATGGAGGAGAAAGGATAATCTTAACCTATTCTAATGTTACGGTGCAGCCAACTCCATATCCTAATGTTACATTTGTGGTAGAATCTAAGGGAAGTGCGTCAGGGAATCTTCTTGAAATAGAAGAAAATCCTTGGGTTGCAGTTAACACCTTTGATGGTTCTGGCATATGTACAGTTACACCTACATGTGTATCTTCGGAAAGTTTAGTAGATAGATTAATCTTCTCTTTCAAATCCACAGGGATTATGGATTCGGGCGCAATCAGTATCGAAACTCCAGATGGATGGTTTTCTCCACAAAATAGATCGGAAAGAGACCCTGGTTATACTGTTGCTACTGCCTTTGATGGAAAGGAGATTAGGAATTTGGAATTTTCTGAAAATAGGGTGGTGGTTCCTATTGATACCCTCGGAAAAAATCAAAAGATTAATGTAACATTTCAGAATGTAGTAATCCCAGAAACAAGAGGTCTATCCAAATTTGTAGTATATTCAAAGGCAAGCGAATCAGGGAAGTTGAAAGAGATAGGAAAAAGTCCAGAGATTATGGTAAATGTAAAAGATGGTTCAGGCCGATGTAGTGTAGACAAAGAAGAGGTGATTTCAGGAAGTAAGGGAAACACACTAATTTTCACTTTTACTGCCGAAGGCACCATGAGTGGCGGTAGTATAAGAATGGTTATACCTAAAGATTGGTCACGTGCTCAGGGAGTGGATGAAGAAGGTGAAGGCTATATTACCATTTCGTCAAGCGGTTCAACCTTAATCCCAACAATCCATAATCAATCAGAAGTAATTGATATACCAATTATCTATGCAGAGGACTCTGACACGATAACTATAAAATATTCTAATGTTAAGGTACAACAAAGTACTGAATTGGTTAAGTTTAAAGTGGAATCTAAAGGAAGTCCAGAAGGAAACTTTAAAGAGATAGAAGATAGTCCTACAATCAAGGTAGTAAAGAGTAAGTAATAATGATTGATATTCATACTCTGTTCCTAATCCCTCAAATGTCCATTTTTGGCATGAAACTCTCAGAGAATAGCTATCCTATTGTCTTCGTATTTCTCCTTTCATAATCCCTTCATCAACTGATAGAATAAGGGCTTATAGAATTTTTTATTAAAGAAAATAGGCATATTTTCCGTTATTAATAGAAAGGGTAATCCATGATCAAGGAATCTTATTATGAAAGTAAGTTACTTTATGCTGTCTCAGTTCTCCCAATGTCCATTGAAGTATAAGTACTATTATATAGATAGGTTAGCAGAAAGATATAGGAAAACGAGACCTTATTTTAGTATGGGAAGTAGTATACATCAAGCATTAGAGGACTTCTTTAGAATTAGAGAAAAGAAGAAAAGGACACTTCAGAATCTTCACTATTTACTTAGAAAAAATTGGATTAGGGCAGGATATGGCACTCGGGAGAGAGAAAGAAAGTGGGGGCTGCGGGCGTTAGAGATGTTGACTAATTTCTATAATACCTATGATTGTCATATAACCCCTATTATGATAGAGAGAACATTTGAGGCAAAACTTGATGGACTTATACTTACTGGAAGGATTGATCGAGTAGATAAACTTAGGGGCGGGGGTTATGAAGTGATTGATTATAAAACAGGAAAAGGTCTATTAACTCAAGAAGAGAATTTGCAACTGATCTTTTATTCACTTGGACTTAAATATGCATATGGGATAGAGCCACGCATATTAACCTTTTACTTCTTACAGAAAAACCAGAAAGTAAGTATTGTAAGAACCCCTGAACTAATTCGAGTTGGATTGAATAGGATTAAGGATATAGTGAATGAGATTAAATCAACCGAGGAATTTGAAGCAAGACCAAACAGATATTGTGCGATGTGTATTTTTAAGGGAATTTGTCCATATGGCATAAGGGCAAAGGGATAAAATGGGACATCATAGAACCAATTGTATCTATGGCTAAAAGACCACTCCATACCCTATTATCCTAAGATAGATGGAGCCAATATTTAATGCCATTAACAACCCTATAACAAGATAATCCTTTGCTCTCACTTTGAATTTAAGATAATATGTCCTCTTTTTGTCTACACCAAATCCCTTTCCTTCAAGGGACATAGAAAACCCTTCTACCTTTCTTAAGGCTACAGCAAAAATAGGGATTAATAAAGGGGCATACTTTCTTATCTTAGTAATTATACCACCTGTCTCCAAATCTAACCCCCTTGTGATTTGGGCCTCTTTAACTGTTTTGGCACTCCCTAACAATACAGGTACTAATCGGAACCCGAGAGAAAGCGAAAAACTGACTGGAAAGGGTAATCCCAATTTGTTTAATCCCCATGTTACCTCTTCTACATTGGTGCATGAAAGAAAGATTAGTCCTGATATAACCATGGTAATTAATCTCATACCCATACCTAAGCCATATAGAAAAGACTCCTTGGATACAGAAAGAAACAAAAGATTAAAGACTGGGGATCCTATTTTTAAAAAAAGAGACCAAAGAACTGTACTAAATCCTGCTAAGAGCACTAAGAAGAAGGTAAATCTTTTTATATTAGCTAAAGAGCGGGATACAATGCCAATTATAATAACAAGTACTAATATAAAAAGTAAGTAAATTGGGTGATTAAAAATCATCGCCTGAATAGATAGAAGGATTACCCCAATAATCTTGGTTATTGGATTGAGTCTATGCAAAAACGTATCCTTTTCTAAATAGAGATACATGAAATTATCTCCGTTCTGTGCAATATTTAAATTCCTCTATAGAAAGTAAGGTTTTTCCAAGTCTATTACTCAGTCTTACAATGTCTGGTGGGTATAGATTTGACCTTTCTAAAATATGCTCTTTGGAAAATACCTCTCTTGTAGTCCCATCAAGTATTATCTTGCCCTCATGGATTACTATGGATCGATGGGTATATTCTGCTACGATCCACATATTGTGGGTGATAATTATAATAGTAGTCCCTTCTTTATTGAGTCTTTCTAATAGTTTCATTATCTGTTTCTGTTCTGAATAGTCCAGTCCTGTTGTTGGTTCATCTAAGATCAAGATCTGCGGACGAGTTACTAAAACAGAAGCGATGGCTAATCTTTGACGCTCACCTTTTCCTAAGGAGAATGGATCCTCTCTTTCATATCCAAGAAGCCCAACCTCCTCTAATGCTTCATCTACCCGAGTGGAAATCTCCGATTCGGTATATCCAAAATTCCTTAGTGAAAAGGCTATCTCATCTTTTACAGTATTTGAAAATATTTGATGATCAGGATTTTGAAATACATATCCAATCACTCTTGAAAGCTCTGATATTTTTTTGCCTTTGATGTTCTCTCCAAAGCACTTAACATCTCCCCGACTTCCTTTAAGTAAACCATTAAAATGTTTAGCCAAGGTTGTCTTTCCACTTCCATTTTGACCAACTAAAGCCACAAATTCTCCTTCCCTTATCCTGAGACTTATTCCGTCTAATGCCTTTTGTCCTTCAGGATAGATATACTCCAAATCATTTACCTCAATAACTATCTTTCCGTAGCTCCTTTCTTTATCTTTATTTACGAGTCTTTTATATCTATCATCAAGTAGGATAAAATCCTTTTTGAATCTTTGAAGGGCTTTATCTATAGTTAAAGGGAGACTACGACTCCCTATTTTTTGGAAAAGGCGAGTCAATTGATGGGGTCTAATTCCATTTTCTTCTAAAAGAGAGGATCTTTTTAAAACATGCTTAGGGGTGTCTTCTAATACTATCCTTCCTTGTTTAACAATAATTATCCTATCAGCATCCAATACCTCCTCTATCTCATGAGTTACCATAATCAAGGTTGTACCTTCATCCCGTAATATCTTTGCGAGTTTAAATATCTCCAATTTCCCCTTTGGATCTAAGTCAGTAGTAGCTTCATCCATTACCAAAATCCTTGGTTTAATGGATAAGATTGAGGCAATAGCTAATCTCTGTTTTTCTCCCCCGGATAGATTTGTGGGTGAGCGACCTTTAAATTCAATAAGATCGACTTTTTTTAAGCAATCATTGACCCTTTCATTGATTGTCTCTTTTGGTATGGAAAGATTTTCAGGGCCAAATGCTACCTCAAGCTCCACATTTGTAGAGAATAATTGATATTCAAAATCCTGAAAAACCAAACCAACCTTATCCGCTAAATCATAAACCCTTTTATTCTTTATATCTTCACCAAAAATTCTTATCTTCCCTGTTAATCTCCCCTTTCTGAATCTTGGAACAAGTAGATTTAGGCATTGACAAAGGGTTGATTTTCCTGCGCCAGTCTCACCCATAATCACTACAAATTCACCTTCATTTACCAAAAGATTGATCTTATCCAAAACCTTTACATCTCCTCCTCCAAAATAGCTAAAACTCAAATTCTGAACCTCAATCGCATGCTTCATACTAAAAAACCTACCATATTTCATAAAAAAATTCAATAAAATCTTGCATGCTTAGATAAAGGATGTTAAACTTGAGCCGAAATGGATTATCAGAGGTTGCATCCATGGGAAGTTACTTATAAAGAAGCCAAGGATATTCAAAGGGGATTGAGAAACAGAATTGTATTGAGTTGTAATTTTTCAGAAATAGATTTAGTCGCTGGTGCTGATTGCTCCTATTCAAAAAGGGATCACTTGATGTATGGAGTGATTTGTGTACTAACCTACCCTGAACTTGAATTGATCGAGAAGGTGAAAGTAAGGGATGAAGTAAAATTTCCATATATCCCTGGATTATTGACCTTTAGGGAGGGGCCTTGTTTACTAAAGGCATGCGAAAGGTTGAAGAATGAACCAAGCTTAATTATCTTCGATGGGCAAGGAATAGCCCATCCCTGTGGCTTAGGTATAGCCACCCATTTGGGTATAGTTTTAGATAAACCTACTATTGGCTGTGCAAAATCTCCTCTTTTGGGTCAATATAAAGAGCCAGTTAATAAAAAAGGTGCCTATTCCTATTTATATGAAAAAGGAAAGGTTGTTGGTATAGTATTAAGAACCCGCAAGAATGTGAAACCCGTATTTGTCTCTCCTGGTTTTAAGATAGATTTTAAAAAGTCTATAGAAATCGTTTTAGCCTGCTGCAAAGGATATAGGTTACCTGAACCTTTAAGACTTGCTCATCTTGTTTCAAAAAGAGACAGTAACTACTTAGCACACGAAATACATGAAAGACACGAAAAGGATAATAGATAAAAATATTTCGTGCCTTGGGGAAAGATAGAGATATGGGGAATCCTTAAGGAGACTGCAAGAAGGCAGGAGGAGATTGCAAAAAGACAGGAGGAGACTGATATGTGGAAGGACTTGTTGCACCAAGTGTATCACGAGCCCTGGCTTTAAGCCAAAGGTTTGGAAATAAAAGAAGGTTAACCTCTCCAAGGATAACATATACTAAGAAATGTTTTATATGTGATTATCGTCCTGCATGTGCTGGGATCTATATTGAATATTTACTGAATTTTGGAGATAGTGAAATTAAACCGGTAAAGATTGGGAGGTAATATTCAATGATAATACTCAAAGATATCTCTAAGAATTTTAAGATACCTTTAAAGAAGGAAGGCTTAATTGGCGCTATTCAGGGTTTATTTACCAGAAAATACACACTTAAAGAAGCCGTAAAGTCAATCAGTTTTTGTATCCAACAAGGTGAGATGGTAGGACTAATAGGTCCAAACGGTGCTGGTAAATCAACGCTTATTAAAATCCTATCCGGAATTTTAGTCCCAGACAGTGGGGAGGTAGAAATTTTGGGATTTATACCTTATAGAGATAGAAAAAGGTACACTCAAAATATTGGTGTAGTCTTTGGACAACGAAGTCAATTATGGTGGGACCTACCAGTGTATGAGTCATATACCCTTCTAAAGAAAATATATCACATTGATACCGCTACTTTTAATAATAGATTAGAAGAATTCTCAGAATTGTTAGAGATTAAGAAATTGCTTCGTCAACCTGTAAGAACCTTAAGTCTTGGAGAGAAGATGCGGTGTGAATTAATAGCTTCACTTTTGCACAATCCACAAGTGCTGTTTTTAGATGAACCCACTATTGCCCTGGATATAATAGCTAAACTAAAAATAAGGAATTTTATAACGGAGTGGAATAAAAAGAATAATTGTACAGTAATCTTGACCACTCATGATTTATCAGATATTCAGGATATATGTAAAAGAATAATCATTATCAATGAAGGCAATATTGTCTTTGATGGAGAAATGGATACGATAATTAAAAGATTCAGTAATTTCAGAAGGTTGGTGGTGAGTTTCTCACAAGACAATATAAGCCCAGAAAGGATATTCCAATCTTTTAGTCGTGATGAAAAAGTCTCGCTCAGAGAATTAGAAATAGCAAAAGGGAATAATAATTCATATCTAATTAGATTCTCTGATACCAACAATTCAATAATTTCATTGATAGATAATATCCTTAATAACTTTTCTGTCTATGATATAAAGATTCAAGAACCTTCAATTGAAATGATTATAAAGCTAATATATGAGAAAAAGGTGAATCTAAGTTCATGATGGATATTTATATAGAATTTGCCAAAAAATCTTTTCAAAGACTATTAGCCTACCGGATGAGTATGGTTTTCAGGTTATGTGGTTTTTTAGTCTCATTATTTGTAGTATATTACCTCTGGAAGGCAGTGTTTAACACTTCTCCTACTATTGAAGGATATTCCTTTAAGATGATGTTAACATATTTAGTTCTATCTTTTGCTATCAATGCACTTTATGACTTACCTGTCGAACATGCATTAGCAAACAAAATTATTCGGGGTGAAGTGGCAATGGATTTAACTAAACCAATTGACTTGCAGGGAATATTTTTTGCAGAAAGTGCTGGTACAAGTACTAATCAACTAATAACTTATAATATTGCCTTTCTCATTATTACTGTTTTTCTATTTAAGATTAAACCTCCGGCTTCTACAACGGAATTCAGTCTTTTTATTGTAAGCCTCCTATTAGGTTTTATGATTATGACTGGTATAGGGTTTATAACCGGGGCTATATGTTTTTGGACAAAGGATGCCTGGGGAATATTTTTTGTAAAAACTGCGCTTGTGATATTCTTCTCCGGGAGTCTTATACCTCTACATTTCCTCCCAAAATGGTTAGAGAATATAGCTATGATCCTACCATTTCATGGAATTATCTATTCTCCTATCTCTATCTATCTTGGCACAATATCACTTTATAAGGTTGTTTATCTTCTATTAAATCAGCTTTTCTGGGCTATTATTTTAATTCTGATTGGCAGGGTGATATGGCATGTAGGAATAAGAAGGGTTGTTATTCAAGGAGGATAAGAGAAAAAATGACTGTTTTTCACTATCCAGGGTTATATCTTTGTTTTATATCTCAACATTTAAAGAAGATATTTGAATATAGGTTAAGTTTTTTTATCGGAATAATTCCTTTTATTCTCCTTCAGTTGTCAGCAATAGTTGTTATCTGGGTTATCTTTAAAAAGGTGCCACATATAGCGGGATTTAGTTTTGACGAGGTATTATTCGTTTATGGATTAGGAATTGTTTGTTACGCATTTGGAAGGATGGTATTTTCCAACTTAAATAATTTTGGATATCGATACATTATTAAAGGCGAATTGGATGCCATATTAACTAAGCCTATAAATCCTTTATTTCATATTCTTGCTACTGATTTCTCAGAAAAAGAGATAGGAGAGTTATTCGTTGGGATAATTTTGATAATAAAATCTATTATTGGTTTAAAAATACATTTTGGTATCTTAGAACTTTTAGCTCTTCTTTATTTTCTCCTGAATGGAATAATAATTTATGGATCCATAAACTTAATTGCTGTGATTATATGTTTCTGGACGAAGGATATACAGGGACTAACCAGTCCAATAATGAGAATCCAGGAATTTTCTCAATATCCGGTTACAATCTATGGAAAGGCAATAAGATTTGTTATTACGTGGATAATACCTTTTGCATTTATAAGTTTTTTCCCCGCTGTTTTTTTTATTCGGAAGGAAGAATTTATTGGATATATCATTTGTATCCCATTAATAGGGATAATCTTTCCGTTAATAGCTTATCTATTGTGGTTAAAGGGATTATCCAGATATGAAAGTAGTGGCACATAAAAACCGGAATTTTAGAATGATAGTGAAGGGGAAAAGTATGGAGCCTATAATTATGGAGGATAGTGATGTTGCAATAGAAACTCTTCATCCTGCTCATGTTAGAATAGGAGATGTAGTTGTTTTAAAGTAGGAAATAAGAGAATTGTTTATAGAGTAATTGGAATTCATAAGATTAAAGAAGATGGGGTGGTTCATTTAATTTGTTAGGGTAAGACAAATAAAGCCACCGCACTGAAAAAGAACAGCTAACAAAATCGTATATGCTGCTAAAATGGACCGTCCCAAAAAGCTTGACTCTGCCTGCCTATGAAAGCAACACCAACCAAAAAGAGTCGTAATGGTTCAAAGGATATAGAGTAGGTATCAGATTCTTGTTTATGGCATTTCTTCTAAAGTAGCTGAGATAGACATTTTTTGTCCTTCACGAATTACCAGTAGCACTATACTTTCTCCAGCTGTTTTTCTTCTCACCTCTTTTTGGAATTCAGTAACAGAGTGAATCTCTTTCCTATTGATCTTTTTAATGATATCCCCTCTCCTCAAACCCGCCTTTTCAGCTGGACTGCCTCTTCTAACCTCTAAGATGAAAATTCCCTTCCCGTTCTTAACATCAAATTGTCTTGCCAATGCTTCAGTAAGGTCCTGAACTACTATTCCAAGATAACCTCCTCGGTTGATCTCTTTCTTTGGCTTTACTTCATGTTGAGTTACAAAGGCAATCTTTGACCCATCCTTTGACCAGGCAGGTGTCATGTATGTTGTATAGAGATAAGAAGGATCATTGGAAAAGGACTCTCCCAATTTTCTTAATCCATTTCCATCTGCGTTCATTACCCAAAGATTTCTTCCCCCATGAGTTATTTCAGAGAAGACTACTCTTTTTCCATCTGGAGATGGAGAAATCCCGATCAATCCATTATTTTCCTCTTCAAAAAATGTTAATTGCCTTGAATCCTTTCTTTCTAAATTAGCCTCCCAGATATTCCGGGTACGTCCTCCTTTCTTTACTCCAGAGAATATAATCTTCTTTCCATCAGGCATGAAGATAGGATCGGTTATACTCGAGCTTATCTTAGTAAATCTTAATCCCTCAATCTCTTTATTATCTATATTTACAATAAGCATACAAGACCTCTCTCTTTTATTGGAAAAGACAACCTTATTCCCCTCAGGGGAAAAACTGAGTGGAGAATTTCCGTCTTTACAAAGTGTATTATTACCTAAAGTCAATTGCTCTATCCTATTTTTATTTATGTCGAACAACCATATATTGTCTTTTGATGGAACGGTTTCAAAAGACCTAACCACAAAAACCAACCTTTTCCCATCGGGACACCAAGTTAAATTGGTAACCATGTGCCCATCTTTAAAGTTATCTTTAAGATTGATCAATCGTTTTAAATTAATATCATTAAGATTAAATAAGAAAAGATTATTGGAACAAATGAAGGCAATCCTTTTACCATCTGGCGATGGAATAACATCTGTAATTATAGAGTCTTTAGTAACCAATTCCTCGAGGTTCCCATTATTTATATCAATTATCCCAAGAGAAAACCCCTTTTTTTCCTTAATCCATGAAAATACTATCCTATTATCATCTATCCACCAAGGAAAGCTCGGTATATAATATCTACTTGAAAATATTGTCCTTAGGTTTTTGCCATCACTATCTATTATATTTAAATTATATCTCTGGTTTTTAACATCATCTTCTGTGACTCTTACAGTCACACAGCCATTCTTCCTTTCTATAACTTCAATGGATTCTGAAAGATTACTTAGTAATAAAAGAAAGAAAAAGCTAATACCAATAAAAAGTCTATCCTTCATAACCCCACCAATTATTTCCTTATCCAAGATAACTTTTTATATATATAAGTCCATTTCTTAATGTTTTCTCCTATCTTCTCCAGATTTCTAATATATTAATTTTACCAAAAAATTCTCTCACGTAATTTTTGTTTTGGTTCATCTCTCAAAAGATTGTGCCTAAGCTGCAATCTCTTAGAGATGTTAAGTCAGTGGGATAACCTCATAAGATAGGTATAACCTATTTGAAAAGATTATCTTGATTTTATTTAGGCTATGTGATAGAATAATCAAGAGGAGGTGAGGATATTAATGAGGTGTAAAATCTTGGTTTTTGCAATATGCGCTTTTCTTTCGGTAAGTTTTAATGCCTTTTGTGAGGGAGAAAAAGAGGACACTTCAAAATCTGAGGTAATGGAGATTGAGAATGGAATTTCGTCTGAACAAACTGACGAATTGGTGAAGGCATTGTTTGAAGAATTTAGATATGCTATTACGGCGTTAAAAGAGGTTTGCGAAGGGGTTAGTGAAATTTTGGAGGAGGCAAAAAAGATCGCAAAGGAAGAGGTTCAGAAAAAGGTAGAAGAGATTATGAAAAAGGCAAAAGAGGATAAAAAGATTGTAGAAAGGTCTGTAAAAAAACAGATAGAAGAAGCGAGGAGGGAAATAGAGATAGTAAGACAAAAGATAGTTTCAGTTCTTGACAAGGTTCAGAAGGCAATTGAGGATTATGGAAAAGGGTCTATCGAAGAACCCACTACAGAAGAGAAGGTTGATTAAGTTTTAGTTGACGCAGTCAAGATTTAATGTTATAATCCCTAATTCTAATGAAGGAATAAATTATGAGATGTTTGTAGGTTTTTTATTGGGATAATTTATCCCCCTACTTTTTGCTGAAGAGAAAGAGTCGGAAGGTACCTCTCTATTACGTTCATTACCAAGAAAATAAAAGGGAGACCAAATTATGGTTGTAAAAAACATCTCGGTTCTTGGTTCAACAGGATCAATTGGAGTTCGTACCTTAGATGTAATCGAAAAGAATCGATCACGGTTTAGGGTCATTGGATTGACTGCTAATAAGAACATTGATCTATTAGAGGTTCAAATCAAGAAATTTAATCCACGTTTAGTGGCTTTGATGGACGAGCAGAAAGCAGATCAATTAAAAAAAAGGGTAAAGGGATGTAAGGTCTATGGAGGATTAGAAGGGATAGTTAAGGTAGCAACAAGCGAGGAAGTAGACCTTGTTGTTTTAGCAATTGTTGGAGGGAGGGTTTTAATTCCACTAATTGAGGCAATAAGATGCAAAAAAGATATTGCCTTAGCAAATAAAGAGACAATGGTTATGGCAGGACATATCATTATGTCTTTATCTTTGGAAAATGGATGTAAGGTTATCCCTATTGATTCTGAACATTCAGCTATCTTTCAATGTTTGGATGGAAAAGATACCCATTATGTGAAAGGGATAATTCTTACTGCCTCAGGTGGTCCATTTTTAGATAGGGCTGATTTAGAAGATATTAAACCTTCGGAGGCAATCCTGCATCCGAATTGGCAGATGGGTAAGAAGATATCTATCGATTCAGCTACATTAATGAATAAAGGGTTAGAAATCATTGAAGCTCATCATCTATTTGGGGTGCCAGTTGATAAGATTAAGGTGGTTATACATCCTCAATCAATAATTCACTCAATGGTTGAATTTGTGGATGGTACCTTACTTGCTCAATTAAGTCAACCCGATATGCAAATCCCAATAAGTTATGCCTTAACCTATCCTGAGAGGATACAGAATACCGTACCAGAGCTCAATATGTTGGAAATTGGAAAGCTTTCCTTTAGAGAACCTGATCTCTCGCGATTTCCTGCTTTAGGCTTAGCAATTACCTCAGC
Organism: bacterium; assembly: GCA_030017475.1. Taxonomy (GTDB): domain Bacteria; phylum UBA9089; class JASEIO01; order JASEIO01; family JASEIO01; genus JASEIO01. The sequence continues at coordinate 14,019 of JASEIO010000003.1, forward strand.
ACATATCGGTGGTTCAATGCCCGTAGTATTAAATGCCACAGATGAAGTAGCCGTAGAGAAATTTTTGGGAGGGGAGATTAGATTCCAGGAGATCCCAATTTTAATAAAGAAGGTTATGGATAAACATCAAGTAATAGAAAACCCTGGTTTATCCGAGATCCTTGAGATTGATAAATGGGCGCGTCTTGAGGCAGAAAAGGGGTTATAATGTTTATCATTGCCTTTATAGTTATTTTATCACCAATAATCTTACTCCATGAATTAGGACATTTTCTAATTGCCAAAAGGGCAGGGGTAAAGGTAGAGAAGTTCTCCTTAGGTTTTGGTCCCAAGATTTTTGGGTTTCGCTTCCAGGATACTGAATACCTTATCTCTCTAATCCTTTTTGGTGGTTATGTGAAGATGGCTGGGGAGGATATTCGTGCGAAATTGAAAGGAGATGGCACAGAGTTCAGAACAAAGGATGTCTTAACCAGAATCTTTATTGTTATTGCTGGGTCAGCTTTAAATATAATCTCCGCAAGTTTGATCTTTTCCGCAGTGTTTATGTTAGGAATCCCTACCTTTGGGAACAAGATAAGTGTAGACAAGGACTCTCCAGCCTGGAAGGTTGGATTAAGATCAGGTGATAGAATTATTGATATCTCTGGAGAAAAGATCCGAAGTTTTAATAGGTTGATAGAAAAGATGATTGAGAAATCAGGAAGCGAGATGGAACTTGTGGTTTCAAGAGATAATCTGAGAATAAAGAAGGTGATAAGGGATGTAGAGATTGAAAATTTTGGTATATCACCTTTCCTTCCTCCTGAAATAGGGGATGTATTAGAAGGTTATCCTGCGAAGGCTTGTGGATTAAAGAAAGGAGACAAGGTAATCTCCATTAATGGAAAGAGGGTTTCTGGATGGAATGAGATGGCAGAGGTTATCCATAAGTCAGGAGATAAGGTCTTAGAGATTTTAGTAAAAAGGGATGGTAAGGAATTCTTAGTTGATATAACTCCAAAGATAGAGGAATTGGGTACCGGTAGTAAGATTGGATTGATTGGAATAACACCAGTTAGTCCAAAGATGGAATATGAAAGGTATGGAATTATAACCTCATTTGGAAAAGGGATATACCAGACCTACAACATTATCAAAGTCTCGTTAGTTGCCATAGGAAAGTTGATTATGGGAAGACTTTCCTTCCGGCATCTTGCTGGACCTTTAGGTATCGCAAAGGTGGCTTCTGAACAAATGCAATTTGGCTTAACCAACATCCTTTTACTTGTAGCATCCTTATCTGCAATCTTAGGTGCAATCAATCTCCTTCCTATACCTGTCTTAGATGGAGGTTATATCATGTTTTTTGTTATAGAAAAACTGAGAGGCCAACCAATAAAACCAAAGATACAAGAGATTGCTCAAGCCATCAGTCTTAGTATGTTAATATGCCTAATTGTTTATATAACCATATTTAATGACCTTCCAAGGTTTTCACTTTGGAATGCATTTATCTCTAAGGCAAGTGAGATGCTAAACATAATAAGGAAATGATTAGAAGAAAGACAAAGGAGATCAAGGTTCGAGATGTAGTAATTGGTGGAAGTGCACCTATATCTGTTCAATCAATGACAAAGACTGATACGAGAGACATAGATGCTACTATTTCGCAAATTAGGAGACTTGAGGATGTAGGTTGTGAGATTGTTAGGGTTTCAGTGAAAGATTCTGAAGCAGCCAATGCACTTCCAGAGATCAAGAGAAGGATAGGTATTCCATTGGTGGCTGATGTCCATTTTGATTATAGATTGGCAATCGCCTCAATTGAAAAAGGGGTTGATAAGATCCGGATAAATCCAGGAAATATTAGGGATGAAGCTAAGATTAGAGAGATAGTTTTAAAGGCAAAAGAAAGGGGTATACCAATTAGGATTGGTGTAAATAGTGGATCAATAAACGAGAAAGCCACCCCTTCAGAAATGGTCAATCTTGCGCTAAAGTACGTAGGTATATTAGAGAAATTGCGCTTTTATGACATTATCATTTCTCTTAAGGCATCAGATGTCCCTACTACATTAGCCTCATATCAATTGATGGCAGGGCATGTTGATTATCCATTTCATATTGGTATCACTGAATCAGGTTTGCCTTTGAAAGGAGGTATTAAATCGGCTGTTGGGATAGGGATTTTGCTATTCCAAGGGATTGGGGATACGATACGTGTATCCTTAACTGGAGATCCTGTAGAAGAGGTTAAAGCAGGCTATGAAATTTTAAAGGCATTAAGCTTACGGACATATGGCTATGAGATCATCTCCTGTCCAACCTGTGGTAGATGTGAGATAGATTTAGTAAGGATTACTGAGGAGGTGGAAGATAGATTGTCCAACTTCCAACTTCCAACTTCCCACTTCCCACTTAAGATAGCTATTATGGGGTGTGTGGTGAATGGTCCAGGAGAGGCACGCCATGCAGATATAGGTATTGCAGGAGGTAAAGGGGTAGGGATATTGTTTAAAAGAGGAAAGGTGGTAAAAAGGATTAAGGAAAAGGATTTGGTCGAGACTTTACTATATGAGGTAAGAAATTGGAGATAGATAAAGCTATAGGGATATTTGATTCAGGTGTTGGTGGATTAACAGTAATGAAGGAGGTAATCAAAGAACTTCCCTTTGAAGATATTATCTATTTTGGAGACATAGCCAGAACGCCTTATGGGTCAAAAAGTAAGGAGACTGTAACTAAATATGCAAGGGAAATTGTCCATTTTCTATCTTCCCAAGGGGTAAAGATAATAGTTGTTGCTTGTAATACAGTCACTTCTTTCGCCTTAGAGACCTTAAGGCAGGAGTTTAGGTTACCAATTATAGGTGTTATTAAACCAGGGGTAAAGAAGGCAGTAGAGATTGCAGGAAATAAAAGGGTTGGAGTTATTGGTACCGAAGGAACAATATTGAGTGGAGCTTACCAAAGAGAGATTAAATCAATACAACCTTCGGTAGAGATTATAAGTATTTCATGTCCATTATTTGTCCCCATAGTTGAAGAAGGATGGATAGATACAGAGGTTTCCAACTTAGTTGCTTCGGAATATTTAGCCCCTTTAAAGACTAAGAAGATAGATACATTGATCTTAGGTTGCACCCATTATCCTATGCTAAAAAAGGTAATTCAAAAGGTTATAGGAGATGGAGTGAAATTGGTTGATTCTGCTACGCAAGTTGCCATAGAAACCAAAGATGTTCTATCAAAAAACGGACTGATTCGTGAATCTAATAGAAAAGCGACTCATAAGTTCTACGTTTCAGATCTTCCTCCAAAATTTAAAGAGCTTGCAAAGAGATTTTTAGGGGAGGAGATTAGGGAAGTGATTAAGATAGATATGAGTGAATTTGTTAAATAATAAGGAGGAAGACTTGTACGAGTTAATGGTAGAATCTTCATTCAGTGCTGCCCATTATCTGAGAGGATATAAAGGCAAGTGTGAATCTTTGCATGGACACAATTTCCGGGTACAAGCCGAGGTTAAATCACGAGAATTGAATGAATTAGGGATGGTGATGGATTTTAAGGATTTAAAAGAGGTGCTTAATGAGGTTATAAAAAGGATTGATCATAAGAATCTAAATGAATTAGAAGTCTTCCGAGATGAAAATCCAACAAGTGAGAACATAGCTAAATATATCTACAATCAGATTCGGAAATCTATGAGTTCTAACTTTCCGTTGTTTACTATAAGTAAAGTTAGGGTTTGGGAGACAGATAATAGTTGTGCATCCTTTGGAGAAGTGGTTTGAAGAGTGTTGTATTACTATCAGGTGGACTTGATTCCAGTGTTTCATTTGTTAAAGCAATGGATGAAACAGATGTAGAATTGACCTTAACATTTGATTACAGACAAAAATCAGCGAATAAGGAAATTGAAGCTGCAAGACGGATCTCCGAGATGTATAAGGTTTCTCATAAAGTGGTTGAACTACCATGGTTTTTGGAGATTACATCCACTGCCTTAGTAAATAGGAATAAAGAAATCCCCAAATTTGATTTTAAAGATTCTACCTCGAGAGATACTGCACGCCTTGTTTGGGTTCCAAATAGAAATGGGGTATTCATAAATATTGCTGCAAGTTTTGCTGAAGGTCTTTCATGTAGCGTAGTAGTTACAGGATTTAACAAAGAAGAAGGGGAAACCTTTCCTGATAATAGTGTCTTGTTTATTGATGCTATAAATCATTCTCTCGAGTTTTCTACGTTAACGTCCATAAAGGTAATAAGCTTCACCTCCAATTTGGATAAATCGGAGATTGTTACTCTGGGAAAGGCATTAGGGGTCCCTTTCCGTTATATTTGGAGTTGTTATGATGGAGAAGATAGGATGTGCGGAAGGTGCGAAAGTTGCCAGAGAACAATTAGGGCATTTAAGGCTACTGATAACTGGGATTTGATAAGCGGTAAATTCAAGACTTGATTATTATATATAGAAAAGTATAAAGATTTTCTTTAGAGGCGATTAATGAACTGGAAATTTATTGAAAAGTCAATTAGCTACACTGGGCGTCAGCTCAGATCACATTGGATATACAAAAATTTTAATCTATTAGGGGATGCTATTGTTGCCTTTACTGGAAGGGCAAAGGTTGAGAAAGATGATTTGGTTGATTTAGAAGATGAAAAGGCAGGATTTTTTATCGAAAGTAGTGAGATGTTGCATTTCATAGTAGAGCACTTTGGAATGGATTTAGAGTTAGGTATCCATCGCCAGAGATTGTTAGCAACCATAATTTGCAGTGAGATAAATCATCAACTTAGAAAAAATGTGGTTGAAAGACGAGGGGATAATATATATGATGGGAAATATAAGATCTCTGTTTCTATTGCTACCCTGAGTCCGGTTTCTGTAATTATCCATGAAGGTATAAATGTTGTATCAACTGGTACACCTGTTAAAACCCGTGGACTTTTAGATTATGGGATTGATCCACGTCCTTTTTCAGAACATGTTATGAGAAGATATTGCAAAGAGATCGAGGAGATTAGGATTGCAAGGTGTAAGGTAAGAGGGGTAAAATGAGGAAGGCTAATTTACTTGAGATTTACCTTGCAATTCAAGGGGAAGGGATATATGTTGGGGAAAAACAGATATTTATAAGATTTGCTGGATGTAACCTGAGGTGTAAAACATGTGATACCCCTTTTTCATTAACCATTCCAAAGGTTTGTAAGATTAAAAATGATACTAATTTTACAGAGTTACCTAATCCATTAACTGTACATCAGGTGGTCTCGGTAGTAAAAGGGATTAATCCAGTTTGCTATTCCATCAGTCTAACAGGGGGTGAGCCTTTATTACAAGTAGATTATTTAGAAAAGTTATTACCTGTCCTAAAGAGTGAAGGATTTGAAATATATTTAGATACAAATGGAACAATCTCGAAAGCACTTTCCACAATCATTAGTTGGATTGATATAATAGCTATGGATATTAAGCTAAGAAGTGTAACCGGACTACCTTATTTTTGGAAAGAGCATAAAGGATTCTTGAAGCTTGCTAATAAAAAAGAGGTTTTTGTAAAGATCGTAGTTAGCAATAATACACTGGATGAGGAAATAGGGGAGGCGTCTTCTTTGATTAAATCCATTAATCAAGATATTCCATTGGTCCTACAACCCATAGCAAAGATAGGAAGTTATGATAATTCCCCTTCTCTTCAAAAGCTACTTCATTTTCGAGATATTGCCGCCCGTCAGATACCAAATATTAGAATTATTCCTCAGATTCATAAGATAGCTGGATGGGAATAAAGGAGGTTAAGGTGTTAAGAAGGGATGGGAGAGAAAATTGTGAACTAAGAAAGGTAAATATTCATCGGAGATTCCTAAGACAGGTTCCTGGCTCAGTTCTGATAGAGATCGGTTTAACAAAAGTAATCTGTACCGCAACGCTTGAGGATAGGGTACCAACTTTTTTAAAAGGAACAAATCAGGGATGGATAAGAGGAGAATATTCTATGATTCCATGTTCATCTCCTCAACGGATCCCAAGGGAACAGGGTAGAGGAATTAGTGGAAGAACCCATGAAATTCAAAGGTTAATTGGAAGGGCTTTACGGGCTATCTTTGATTTGAATACCTTGGGAGAAAGGACAATAATTATCGATTGTGATGTTATCCAAGCTGATGGTGGAACAAGATGTGCCTCAATCACTGGTGGATATGTTGCCTTAGTTGATTTAATAGCTCAACTAATGAAAGAGGGCGTAATTCAAGAGCATTCAATTAAAGACTATGTTGCTGCAACATCGGTAGGGATTATAGATGGAGAATATCTGTTAGATCTTAACTACGAAGAAGATTCTGCGGCATCATGTGATTTTAATGTAGTTATGACAGGTTCTTCTGAATTTATTGAGATCCAAGGTACAGCAGAAAGGAATCCGTTTTCTATGGAGGAGTTAAATTCACTTATTGATTTAGCCAAGGCAGGGATTTCGAAGTTGATTAATATACAAAAGGAGATTCTGGGTGATATTTAATGATTGAGATAGTCATTGCCTCAAGGAATGAGAAAAAGGTTCGAGAGATAAAACAGATCACTAAAGGCATCCCAATTAAATTGCTGCCTTTAGGGTCCTTTAAAGATTTACCTGAAATAATTGAGGGCGGAAAGACCTTCCAGGAGAATGCAAAAAAAAAGGCTCTTACAATAGCTAATCTTACAGGGAAGATCTCATTAGCTGATGATTCAGGATTGGAGGTAGAGGCGCTGAATGGTGTGCCAGGGATTGAATCTTCAAGATTTGCCAAGACAGATAAGGATAGGATAGATAAACTTTTAGGATTGATGAAGGATATTCCAAAAGAAAAAAGACAAGCCAAGTTTGTCTGTGCTGTAGCAATAGCCTTACCTGATAATGGAAAGGTTACTGCGGTATCTTCTGAATGTAAAGGTACAATCAGTTTTAAACCCAGAGGAAGAGGTGGATTTGGTTATGACCCTATATTTATCCCAGAAGGTTATAGTAAGACATTTGCCGAATTATCTCGAGACGCTAAGAATAGAATAAGCCATAGGGCACGTGCCTTCAAAAAGGCAAAAAAGATTTTGCTTGACATTCTATCTAAACAATGAATAATAGCTAATCGGGGCGTAGCGCAGTTTGGTTTAGCGCGTGTGGTTTGGGACCACAAGGTCGCTGGTTCGAATCCAGTCGCCCCGACTCACTCCTCACTAGAAACCTCCTGATGAGGTAGTGCTTCTACATGTCGTGCTGTTGTTTCATCTAAAAGGATCAAAATTGCTATTGTAAGATCCACCTTTCAATATCCGGATTATAAAGCTAAGAAGATGATGGAGGAGTTTATCGCGGGGAATCTTGTGAGTTAATCATGACTAAGAACCTATTATTAGCCTTTATCCCAATATTTGTGGCAGTTGATGCAGTAGGGGTTTTACCGATTTTTGTCTCACTTACTCAGGGACTTAAGAAAGAGGAAAGATCAAGGATTATCTTTCAGTCAATGCTCACAGCTATATGCTTAGCGGTAGGTTTTATATTTTTAGGCAAAATTGTATTCAAACTTCTTGGTATTACCTTAGGCGATTTTATGGTAGCAGGGGGCGCTATTCTTTTCTGTATTGCCATAATGGATATAATAAATCCGGGGAAGAGGCGCCGTATACCAAGTAATGAATTGGGTATCGTTCCATTAGGCACGCCCTTAATCGTTGGTCCGGCTGTATTAACTATCTCCTTAATTATTATTGGTGAATATGGCTTATGTGCTACATTGTTCTCGGTTTTAGCTAATGTTATATTAGCCGGCATAGTCTTTTCTCTTTCCGGAGTTTTAACAAGGTTTCTTGGCGAAGCAGGCTCTAAAGCCCTCTCAAAGATTACAAGTCTCCTTTTGGCCGCTATAGCCATTATGATGATAAGAAAAGGGTTAGCGCAGATTTTTAATTTAAAAATGGAGATTGTATGAACAACAAAAGAGAGAAGGATTATGATGGTATCCGTAAGGATATAGAGCGGAATGGAAGGAAACGTCGTTCACACTTGGCGAGCAAGAGGGGCAAAAGTAGGAGAAATTCTTCCCGACGGGCACTTGATGTAGGACATATGTGGAATGGATTAGTGGAGATTGATAGGGGGACACGAAATTTATCGTTATCGTAAGGTTATTTCTCTTTCTGGCCAAAAGAGATGTAGCTTGAGAAGGAAGGAGGGATTTCCAAATGGCAAAGAAGAAAAAGACTCAAAAACCATGCGCTAAACCAGTAACAAAGCCAAAGGAAGAGGTTAAAAAGAAGAAGGCTAAAAAGGAAGAGTAAAGAGGATATCAAGGGATTAAAAATTGGAATAAGAGGACGCTGGCCACGTCCTTTTGTTACAGATTTAACCGGGCAAGTATATCTTGACTTGCCCAATTTTTTAAAATGAATGTCTATGGTTCTTGAGAAGAAACAGGCAAATAAAAGTCTAAAATTTTCCTTTCTCGACGGGGTATTTGCCAGCGGAATGACTGGATTTACACAGGGATATTTTACTCCTTTTTTGCTACTTTTGGGTGGGACAGCAGGACATGTAGGAGCGCTTTCCGCCTTTCCTAATCTCTTTGCCTCTTTAATACAACTTAAAAGTGCCGATTTAACTGAGAAGGTGAAGTCGCGCAAGAAGATTATTAGTATCTTTGTATCTTTTCAGGCACTTATGTTATTGCCAATGGCAATTATTGCCTTGTTAGGTATAGAAAAGCCGGTTGTTTTTATAGCTACAGTAATTCTATTTACCTCTTTTGGAGCACTGGCTACTCCTTGTTGGGGAAGTTTGATGTCAGATCTGGTAGCAGAAGATAGAAGAGGCCAATATTTTGGTTGGAGGAATAGAACCCTTGGTTTTGTAACGGTAGCTTCGGCATTTATTGCTGGATTTATTCTTCATCAGATGAAGAAGATTAATATATTTTATGGGTTCGTAATTGTTTTTAGTTTAGCCTTTATATTTAGAATTATCTCCTGGTATTTCCTGAAGAGAATGTATGAGCCCCCATTAGAGTATAAAAAGGAGGATTATTTTACTCTTATTAACTTTTTGTCTCGAATAAGAAAGAGTAACTTTGCAAAATTTGTCTTATTCGTATCAATGATGAACTTCTCCGTTAATTTAGCATCTCCGTTTTTTGCGGTGCTGATGTTAAGAGACCTTCATTTTAGTTACCTACTTTACTCCCTCATTACCATTACCGCTACCTTGACAATTTATCTTACAATTAGCCGCTGGGGCAAACACGCCGATAGGATAGGTAACATTAAAGTAATTAAATTTACATCTCCATTAATTGGCGTTATTCCTCTATTATGGATTGTGAATCGTAATCCTATCTTTCTATTCTTTGCTCAAGTTATCTCTGGCTTTGCTTGGGCTGGCTTTAATCTATGCGCTTCAAATTTTATTTACGATGCAGTAACACCTGAAAAACGCATCAGATGCATCTCATATTTTAATGTCCTTAATGGCTTAGCGCTTTGTTTTGGCGCCCTCTTAGGCGGCTTTTTACTTCAGAAATTATCTCCTCTTTTCGGCTATAAGATTTTGACCCTCTTTTTGCTTTCTTCAATATTGAGACTTTTGGTTGGTTTTCTTATGTCCATGAAATTGAAAGAGGTAAGGCCGGTTGAAAAGATTAGTAGGAGTCAATTGTTTTTCAGCGTAATTGGCATAAGACCTCTTTTGGGAATAGAAAGGAAGACCGTTAGATATTGAGATGAAATTAAGACGTTATAAAGATAACCCTATTTTAAAACCGAATGAAAACAATTGGTGGGAGTCCAAGGCAGTCTTCAATCCTGCTACTATCTATAAAGACGGCTTAGTCTATCTCATCTATCGGGCAATCGGCGAATATGAAAACTATATTTCTCGATTTGGGCTTGCGGTATCAAGGGATGGTCTAAACTTTGAGAGAGTTAGTAACGAACCAATCTTTGAGCCACAGGAAGAATATGAAAGATGGGGATGTGAGGACCCAAGGATCACTGAACTTGAAGGAAAGCTTTATCTAACCTATGTTGCTCACTCAAAGCCTGCCCTAAACGGAAGTGGTGCTCGTTCTGCATTGGCATCGACGCAGGATCTACGCAATTTTAAAAGGCAGTGGATTATTACACCTGATAGAGCAATTGATAGAGATACAGTACTTTTTCCAGAAAAGATAAACAATAGATATGTAATGCTGCATAGACCTCTAAATTGGGTAGGCCCTGAATATAATACAGACAACCCAAGCATCTGGATTGCCTATTCTAATGACTTAAAAGAATGGTTCAATCATAAACCCATAATGAAGCCCCAAAAGACCTGGGAGTCGTATAAGATAGGTGCCGGCCCTCCCCCAATAAAGACAGAATATGGCTGGATTTTAATCTATCATGGGGTGGAAAGGAAAAGAGAGAAGAACATCTATAGGGTAGGTGCTGCTTTGTTGGATTTAAGTGATCCTTCTCGGATTATTAGCCGCTCAGATGAACCAATTTTAGAGCCGCAAGAAGAATATGAGAAGAAAGGTGATACCCAAGACGTTGTATTTCCAGAGGGCTCCGTTTTATTAGATGAAAGACTTTACATCTATTACGGGGCAGCGGATAAGACATGCTGTCTTGCGACAATAAATTTAAAAGACCTAATCGATTGGCTTAAAGGATTATAAGGCGCTTTACCATCTGGTCGAACCATCTTTACCTCCACATCCCAGAATTTTTAGAAAATGCGTTGACAAAGGGAAAGGTTTTTGATATAGTTATGTGTGAGAAGCTAAGTTTAGTAAATGCGCCTGTAGCTCAATGGATAGAGCAACGGACTTCTAATCCGTAGGTTGTGGGTTCAAGTCCCTCCAGGCGTGCCTGGAAATATGGTGGGCGTAGCTCAATTGGTTAGAGCGAAGGACTGTGGATCCTTAGGTTGGGGGTTCAAATCCCCTCGCTCACCCTAAGTGTGCGCCTGTAGCTCAGTTGGATAGAGCGGTGGACTTCGAATCCAAAGGTCAGAGGTTCGAATCCTCTCAGGCGTGCCACGCGCCTATAGCTCAACTTGGATAGAGCGGCGGACTCCGGATCCGAAGATTGGGGGTTCAAATCCCCCTTGGCGCACCAAAAATAGTCTTATGGATTTGGATAGTTCTGGATTCACATCCTCCTTAGTTGTAGTAAATTGACCTTACCCTCTCCTTCATACTCTTTCTCTTCCCCAGTTTCATCTTCACATATGGAAATTATTTTGTATTCATAAGTTGTCTCTGGCTCTAATCCTTTTAACCAAATCTTATGTTCCGTATAATACCATTCACCAATTGGATCATAGGATGCCTCCTCTTTCATACCAGCTCCCACCTTTCCATATCTAACCTTCCCCTTTGTAGGTTTATTTGTCATCCACCTTATCTTTGCATAAGTACTACCTATCTCAAACAAATCTGGTCCTTCCACAACCTTTGGTGGGTTGTGCTTGTAAACATCCCAACCAATTACTGACCTACTCAAATCCACATATGGAGCAATATAATCTGTCCATCCTTGATTTTCTATCACCTCATCAATTTGATCACTTATATCCTCTTCTCCTATCTCCTCTACATAGTCTATAGCAAAGACAGTAAATCCATCCTTCTTCTTAGCCTCTTGATTTAACCCTGGTGCAATATGCCTTATATTCCAGTCACGATTCTCTGGACAATAGAAACATTCAAACATAGCTCCATTTATAGAACGTCTAACAACAGACTCAAGCTTTCTGAAAGTAATTGTATGTTTAGGATTTGCAAAACTATCTTCATATTCAGAATCGAAGTAAAAATGTGGATTATTTGCAATTATGTATTTATCTGGATACCACGCCCTAATCTTTTCAATCAATTCTGCCATTCCCTCACCAGTCTCTGGATAGCCATCATAAGGATTAGCTGTCATAACTGTATCTAAAAACAACCCGTCACATCCCAACTCACTGATTATAGCTTCTGTCCCAGGCCAATCATACAAATCTTCTCCTTCTTTCAAAATACGATTATTTTTTATAAGGTATTGCCAATCTGGGTCTCCTGCATTTACATAAAAGCTACCCCATTTTTCATTCCTATCTGGTTTTCCATCATGTCCTGGTTTACCTGATTCATTATCAATTTCATCCAAATACCATGAGGCACAACCATTATTCTCGTATACGAATCTTTTATTCTCTGGATCGTAATACACAGGACCAGTACCATCTCCTTCTCTTGGATCCCAAATTCCATCTCCATTTTTATCCACTTCAGGTACATCATCCTCTCCAATAGATATATATCCAATAACGATTACATCATCCCCATCACCAAGTATTCCGTTAGTACCCCTTTTGATATCCTCTATTAGACTGGCATCAATAAGACCACCATCCTTAAACCGGGATCTTGGGTGGATAATAACAAGATCAAACCTCCTTGCCTTTTCTATCATATCACTATCCCAATCTCCATAATAGCAAAGATAATTACTTTTCGAGTCAATACCTGGAATTGGTCCATAATTAACCTCTTGAATATAGGCTAAATTACCAAACCATACACACATAATCACAATTGCAAGAATGATCATCACAAACTTCCATTTTCTATCCTTCACATTGCACCTCCCACTACCAAATGAATGCCCTTATCATATCAATATGATAGCACATTTTCCCACAAAATAGAAGAGGTAATTGGGGACGTATTCCTCCTCGATCTACTAATGCCCCTCTCATCCTTGACTTCCATTACCTTCAAAAAGTTTTTTCTTGCAATTCCCACATATCTCAGTTATAATTTAAAGAGTTAGAGAATTAAACGATAATAATTACTTAATATGATTTGTAATACAAGATTGGGTCGTTAGCTCAATTTGGTAGAGCAGGGGACTCTTAATCCCAAGGTTATAGGTTCGAGTCCTATACGACCCACTAAATAACAGACAACAGATGACAAAGAACAGAAGACAAAGATTTGACTTCTAACCTCTGGCTTTTGCGAGAGTGGCGGAATTTGGTAGACGCGCTAGACTTAGGATCTAGTGGGAATTTCCCATGCGGGTTCAAATCCCGCCTCTCGCACTTAAACCCTTTTCTTTCTTAAAGAAAAAGGATAGCGGGAGTAACTCAGAGTGGTAGAGTACAACCTTGCCAAGGTTGGAGTCGTGGGTTCAAATCCCATCTCCCGCTCTTTAGATAATTGGTATTCCTGATTTATCCTGATACGCTTTTTGGTTTAATCTTTGATTTTTATAATCCTTGCTTCGCAAGAATTATCTTGACAACGGTGTTATTATTATAGTAAAATAAAATAATGGAAAAAGCCGAGGTGGCGGAATTTGGTAGACGCAGCGGACTTAAAATCCGCTGGGGTTTTAACCCCGTGCCGGTTCGATTCCGGCCCCCGGCACTTGCAAAATTTGGATAACTAATTATAGCGGGGTGGAGCAGTGGTAGCTCGTTGGGCTCATAACCCAAAGGTCGCTGGTTCAAATCCAGCCCCCGCAACCAGTTCTTTTAGAGGTATTATGTCATGGCGGTGTAGCTCAGCTGGTCAGAGCATACGGCTCATATCCGTAGTGTCCGGGGTTCGAATCCCTGCACCGCTATCAGGAAATTTAAGGTGTTAGATGATGTAATAACTACTATAACTCAATATAATATGTTAGAATTAGAGGACAAGGTAATAGTGGCTGTTTCAGGTGGACCTGATTCAGTGAGTTTATTGCATATCTTATGGTGTTTGAAAGATAAATGGAGGTTGAATCTACATATAGCACATCTAAATCACTCACTTCGTGGAGAAGAGGCAGAGAAGGACGCATGTTTTGTAAAAGGGTTAGCTAAAAGGTATGGATTTCCAATTACCTTGCGTGAAGTTGATGTCTTAAAATGGAGTCAAGAAAAGAAAGTTTCCCTTGAGGTTGGAGCAAGAAGGTTAAGATACGAATTCCTCGTTGGGGTGGCTGAAAGTGTAAATGCGAGGAAGATTGCTTTAGGACATAATGCAAATGATAATATAGAAACCATTTTAATGAGGTTAATTCGAGGGACAGGTATTTGTGGTTTAAAAGGGATACCTCCTGACCGTTCGCTTAATGATAATTTAAAGATTATTCGTCCTTTGATTAATATTACCTCTCTTCAGATCAAAGATTACATTGCGCAGAATAATCTAGAATATCGAATTGATTCATCTAACCTTAAACCCATTTATTTACGAAATAAGATAAGATTAGAACTCTTGCCACTTATGTTAGAATATAATCGCAAGTTTAAAGAGGCATTGTTAAAGACAGCCTCACTTTGGGAGAAGGATGATGAATACCTTAACGAAATTGCAAGAATTGAATTCTCCAAGGCTTTGTTAAAAAGTAACAAAAGGATAATCCTTGATTTAGGTAAAATTACATATCTTCCCCAGGCTATTTTATCGAGGATCTTAAGAGAAGGGATTAGATTAGCTAAAGGCAATTTAGAAAGGGTTACCTATCGCCATATAGCCCAGATTATAAGATTAATAGATAGAGGTCCTTCTCAGGGAGAGGTATATTTACCTGACAGAATTAAGATCCAAAGAGAGTACGAGCATATTATAATCTATAGAGAAGAGGAAAAAAGGGATAGGGACAAAAAGATAGGTTTTGAATACCCAATAAATGTACCTGGTGAAACAAGGATAATTTTCTTAAATACGGAACTTCAGACTGAAATTTTAGAAAGAGATTCTTCATTCTTCATCCCTCATCCCTCTCTAAATATAGCCCATTTTGATTATGACAAGGTTAAATTACCCTTAATTCTACGGAGTCGCGCACCAGGAGATAGATTCACCCCTTTAGGAATGAAGGGTAGGAAGAAAGTAAAGGACTTCTTTATTGATTTGAAAATAGGAAAGTTAGATCGAGAGAAAATCCCTTTATTATTGGATAAAGAAGGGATAATTTGGGTAGTTGGATATAGGATTGATGATAGGGTAAGAATCTCAAGAGATACCAAAAGGATACTTAAGGTCTCCTATCATGTATCTTGCGAGTAATACTTAAGAAATAAAGAGAGAAATAATTATGAATAAAGGAATTAGAAATTTAGCTTTATGCCTTTTAGTTGCCTTAGTTACATTTACCCTTTTCTACCATTCCCTTCAAATGTCTATTCCAAAACCCATCTATATAAATTATTCAGATTTTATAGACTATGTAAAAGAGGGGAAGGTTAAAGAGGTGGAGATTGTAGGAAGGAATATCAGAGGAGAGTTAAGAAAGGGATTTGCAATTATCCAGAATGGAAAGATATTGAAAAGAGATAGACAAATCTTTACTACATATATTCCTTATCAAGATCCCAATTTGCTTAGTCTATTGAAGGGAAATGGGGTTGCATTTGGAGGAAAAGAACCTACATCTCCTACCTGGTGGAGTACATTTTATCCATTCCTTCCTATGGCTCTGATTTTAGTAATATTTTGGTTGTTCATCTTTCACCAAATCAAAGGACATGGAATAAAGACCTTATCCTTTGGAAAGAGTAGAGCAAAGTTATTATCTGAAGAGAAACCAAAGGTCACCTTTGATGATGCTGCTGGAATCGATGAAGCAAAACAGGAATTGCGAGAAGTGATTGAATTTCTAAAGGATCCAAAAAGGTTTCAAAAGTTAGGGGCAAAGATCCCAAAAGGGGTTTTGCTAGTTGGTCCACCAGGGACTGGCAAGACACTTTTGGCTAAAGCAGTAGCAGGAGAGGCAGATGTTCCATTCTTCTCTATCTCTGGTTCTGATTTTGTAGAGATGTTTGTTGGGGTTGGTGCATCCAGGGTAAGGGATCTATTTGAACAAGGTAAAAAGAACGCCCCATGCATCATCTTTGTTGATGAGATAGATGCTGTTGGAAGACAAAGGGGAGCTGGTCTTGGTGGAGGTCATGATGAGCGAGAACAGACCTTAAATCAGTTGTTGGTAGAGATGGATGGATTTAATACCCAGGAAGGGGTAATAATAATTGCAGCTACAAATAGACCTGATGTCCTTGATCCTGCATTACTTCGACCTGGTAGGTTCGATAGACACATTGTGGTTGATACCCCAGATTTGATTGGAAGAGAAGGAATCTTGCGGGTTCATACAAAAGATAAGCCTTTATCTGAAGAAGTGGATATAAAGGTTATTGCAAGACGTATCCCTGGTTTTGTTGGATCAGATATAGCAAATTTAGTTAATGAGGCAGCCCTTTTAGCTGCAAGACGAGATAAAGAAAAAATAGAAATGGCAGAGCTTGAGGAGTCAATTGATCGAGTAATTGCTGGACCGGAAAGGAAATCCCGCATAATTTCAGAGAAAGAGAAGAGCATTGTAGCCTATCATGAATCTGGCCACGCCTTGGTAGCAAAACTTCTTCCAGATGCTGATCCAGTACATAAAATATCTATTATGCCAAGAGGAGTAGGTGCTTTAGGATATACCCTGCAATTACCAATTGAAGATAGGTATATAACTACCAAATCTGAAATCTTAGATAAAATGACTGTACTTTTAGGCGGAAGGGTAGCAGAAGAATTGGTCTTTAATGATGTTACAACAGGATCAAAAAATGATTTAGAGAAGGCCACCGAAATAGCCCATAAGATGGTTTGCGAGTATGGAATGAGTGAAAATTTAGGACCTTTAACCTTTGGAAGGAAAGAGGAACAGATATTTCTTGGACGGGACATTGTAAAAGAAAGAAATTATTCAGAAAAGGTTGCCTCTGCAATCGATAAGGAAATCCGAGGTATTGTGGAGATGAGTTATAATAAAGCCCGTCAATTATTAGAAAAGAATAGGAAAGCACTTGATAGGCTGGCCAATAGATTAAAAGAAAAAGAGGTTTTGGAAGGAGAAGAGATAGAGAAGATTTTGAAAGAAGAAAATAAGGTAGATATGGGAGAACAAAATGGGTGATTTTGCCACTATTGAGGAAGCTATATCTTGTATCAAACGAGGAGAGATGATAATTGTAGTCGATGATGAAGACCGGGAAAATGAAGGAGATTTAGTTTTCGCTGCAGAACTCGTTACCCCGGAACATATCAACTTTATGGCCAAATACGGCCGAGGGTTAATCTGTTTGCCGATCATTGGAGAAAGATTGGATGAATTAAAGATCATTCCTATGGTTTATAATAACTCTGATCCTCATGAAACAGCATTTACAGTATCTATTGATGCAAGATATGGAATAACCACAGGAATCTCTGCTTATGACCGCACAAAAACTATTAAAACTGTTATATCACCTGAGACACAGCCTGAAGACTTAACCAGTCCAGGTCATATGTTTCCATTAAGGGCAAAAAAAGGCGGAGTATTAGAAAGGGCAGGGCATACAGAGGCAGCAGTTGACTTAGCCCGCTTGGCAAATCTATATCCAGCAGGGGTAATCTGTGAGATAATGGATGAAGATGGAAGAATGGCCAAATTACCCGCTCTTTTGAATTTTTCTAAGGTCCATAATTTAAAGATCATTACTATTTCGGATCTAATAAGCTATAGAAGAAAAACCGAGAAATTGATAAAAAGGGTAGTAGAAACAAACTTACCCACAGAGTTTGGGGATTTTAGATTGATATGTTACGAGTCCATTATAAATGAAGAACACCATATTGCCTTAATAAAGGGGGATATTTCCTCAAAGCCAAATGTATTGGTTAGGGTTCATTCTCGATGTTTAACTGGAGATACCTTCCTCTCCAAGAGATGTGATTGTGGGGAACAGCTTAGGGCATCCCTGGAATTGATTGAGAAAGAAGGAGTTGGTGTACTCCTTTATATGCATCAGGAAGGAAGAGGGATAGGTCTAATAAATAAATTGAAAGCATACGCCTTGCAAGATCAGGGCTTGGATACTGTAGAGGCAAATAAAAGGCTCGGCTTTAAACCTGATTTACGTGATTATGGAATTGGTGCCCAAATATTGGTGGATTTAGGTCTAACTACCATCAGGCTTTTAACCAATAATCCTAAGAAAATTGTTGGATTAGAAGGATATGGTTTACGTATTACGGAAAGAATACCTATTGAAGTACAACCTCACAAATTTAACATAGATTATTTAATGACAAAAAAGGAAAAATTAGGTCACCTACTAAAAATATAGATCGGGGACAGAAGAAGGGTCAAGGATTTTACCTTAAACCTTAATCATATCATCTTATATTGGAGAGGAAAGGAGTTGTAAATGGCTGAATTAAAAGAGGTTTGTAGATTGCAAAAGAATGCAACCACAGAATTCGTCTTTTCACTCACAGACTATAGAGGAGAAAATTATGTAGACATTAGAGAATGGGTGGAGACAGGAACCTATAAGGGGTTCACTAAAAAGGGTTTGCGTTTTAGAGCAGAGCTAGTGCAGGAATTTAGGGAGAAGATTCAAGAATTGGAAAATAAACTTAAAGGATAATGGAATGGTTAAAGAATATAAAGGGGAACTAATTGCCAAGGGGTTAAGATTTGGGATTGTGGTTTCGAGATTCAACGAATTTATAACCGAAAAATTACTTTCGGGAGCAGTAGATACCTTACTTAGACATGGGGCAATGGAGGAGGATATAGAAGTTTTTTGGGTGCCAGGCTCTTTTGAGATTCCATATTTAGCTCGCATATTAGCCAAGGATAGAAAATATGATGCCATAATTTGTCTTGGAACGATAATTCGTGGAGAAACCCCTCACTTTAACTATATCTGCTCAGAGGTTGCTAAAGGAATAGCACAAACCTCTTTATCTACCGGTACACCAGTCATCTTTGGAGTATTAACCACGGATACAACAGAACAGGCAATTGAAAGAGCAGGTGTAAAATCAGGTAATAAAGGACGGGATGCCGCCTTCTCAGCTATGGAAATGGTAAACCTCTATAGAAAGATCAATAGCCTCTAAGTCGACAGCTAACAACTAAAAAGGCTTGCGGACTGTAATCCTGTAAGCTTAAATGATGAGAAGAAAAGGAAGATCTTTGGCACTACAACTATTATTTGCTGTGGATTTGAGAAATGAAAAACTGGATGAGGTTAAGCGTACATTCCTTTTTGATAAGCATGTTCCAAAGGATGTAAAAGATTTTGTAGAAAGATTGTGTAACGGTGTCCAAAAAAACATCTCCTTAATTGACCACTTAATAACGACCCACTGCGATAATTGGAAGCTCGATCGTCTATCCATTGTAGATAGAAATATTCTAAGAATAGCAGTTTTTGAAATTCTGTATTGTTCAGACATCCCTGATATTGTCTCTATAAACGAGGCCATTGAATTAGCCAAGAAATACTCTGGTAAAGAGTCTGGAAGATTTGTCAATGGGATTTTAGATAAAATAAGGGAGGAGAAAAACCACAGAAATCAAGAAAAATCACAAAACTCAAGATAAACACGTATAGAGATTTAGGAGGTTATTAGGGTGTTAAGGGTAGCAATTGTACAGATGGATTTTAATCCAGCATGTAGTTTTTCGGACATAAACTTTTTAGAGGAGCCAGTTTACACCCAGGATCCAAAAGATGGAATATCTACTTTAGACCTACCTGGATACACACAAGAGATCTCTACCTTTCGACGGAAGATTCGAACGAGTTATGAAAAAATGATGGAAAATAAAATAGAATATATCCTTTCTTTTTGCAAAGAGAAAAAGGTAGAGGTCCTGGTTTTTCCAGAATATTCCATCCCTGCATCCAGTCTCCGTTTATTAAAAGGTTATGCGAATAAAGGAATGTGTATTGTATGTGGAAGTCATACTGCATTAAAAGAGAATGAAAGATATTATCGGGAATTAAATATCTCCCCTGAGGAGGGGAGAAATATTTCAGTATGCCTTCTTCCAAATGATAATAAGATTGGTTGGATAGAGAAACTATCCCCTTCACCCTGGGAAGAGGGAAAATTAGAGATTGGAGACAAATGGGGTTTAATTAAAGGAAAAGAGATAAGTTTTTTGGTATTTTTATCTATGGATTTTATTAATGAGACGAATGAGAATAGGCAAAGATTTGTTAAGAATAAACATTTTTATCAGGCAAATTTTGTTTGTGTTCCATCTTTTATGGAGGATGGGTCTTGTTTTGAGAAATCGGTTAAAAGATATATGGATGAGAATAAATATATCTCTGGATATAAAAAGGTTGTCCTGTATACCAATATCTCCTCCGCTGGTGGTTCTCAAATCCTTTTTCATTTTGAAGAAGGGACGGATATCTCTTCGTCCTTAGAGAAGGATGGCTCTTTTCAAATTCCGAAGGGGGATGAAGGAATCCTAATTATGGATTTAGATGTAAGGATTGGAACGCAATTTGTTAAGGAAAAACCAGTTCAGGTTTGTGTAGCTCCATTTGTCTATGAAGGGATTCTTCCAGGTTATAAGGATTTTATTCTGGAATATCAGAAAGAGAAGGCTTTGAAAGATAAAAGATCGGTTATTGAAAGGTGGGAGAAGGAGATTTTTTCGTGGTGGAAGAGTGAAACTGCTCCAAAAACCTTGATTAAAAAGATTGAAAACCTATTAACTGATTACTATAGACTTTCGGAAGAAAGGCTTGATTTTCTGCTTGATAATCGGGTCTTTCCAAAAGAAATTCCTACATTAAACGAATGGAGATTTGTAGTAATTGGAGAAACAATCGAATTTTTAGAAGGTTTGGCATTGGAAGTCAATCCTAAAGATAGGCTTACGGTAGAAAACAGAATAAGGTTCTATAAAAGACAACAACAAGTTCTTAAGAGAAAGGTAAGGGAAGATTACCTACACTCCTTTTATTTAGTGAAAAAAAGGGAAGGTAAGATACAAAAAGAGGAAGAGGAGGCGTTCATCTGGGCATATAAGGATTTTTCAAAGCTTCCACAAGTCCCCTCGGTGACTGGAAAACTTTTAGGAAGACCAATCTTACGTCCTCATGAGGTAGAAAGGTGTTTTATGACCACACGTGCTATAAAGCAATTTATTAAAGGATTTAAACTCCGAAGTTACCTATTTCTCTCTCCTTCAGGAACTGGTAAAACCAGTTTCCTTTCCTATTTGAGTCTCCAGGTCTTAAAAAATGAATATACTCCAATTTGGATAAAGGTTTCAGAAAGGCTCCCTTCATATAACCTATTGTTCGAACAATTGCCTAAAGATAAACTTGTTCTATTCTTTGATGATATCCATAAGAATAGATATATTGTAGATCTATTATCTGAAATCAAAAAAAGACACCCTAAGCTTCCTATCATCTGTACGGCTAGACCGGACGGATTTTTGCAACTTAAAGAAAAATGGGAGATAATCAAAGATAAGTTTCAGGAAGAAAACCTCCCCGGATATTTAGAAAAGGAGGATGTAGAAGAGATAATTTCCATATTCGACCTATCCAAGGAAGAAAGAAAGATAATTCTATCTAAAGGAGAGCTTCCATTTATACATTTGACTATACTCTATGTTCAGAAAGAGGTAGTAAAAGGATTACCAGAAGACCCCTTGCGGATATTTCAAGCTATTTACAATTCATGCTCGGATGAAGAAAGATTTGTCTTAAAGTTTTTAACCTATTTAGATTTTGCAAAAAAAGAGGTATTACTTGAAGCCATGAGGCATTTTGGAATTGAAGGGCATGCCTTAGATAGACTACTAAAAAGGGATATCATCTACTTTGATTCTATCAAATGTAGTCCTGATTTCACCCAAACAGAGGTTTTAACTACCTTCAGTGACCTAAAGGTGGTTACTGAACAACACACCTTCCATTATGAACGGATAAAGGTACTCCCAGATATCTTCCTTTCGACTGTAAAGGAGCGGGAAGGAATAATCTCTTTATTAAAAAGATATGAAAGATTTGATTATAGACAAAGAGACCGATATGTGGAATTATTAAGAGAGAAAAAGGAGGATATATCAGTTTTATGGATAATTAGTAATTTGGCAAAGAAAAGGGCTGAGTTATTGGAGATAGCTGATTTTGCATTAAACTGTAAAAGGGATGCGAATCTATCAGAAATCCTTTATAATTTTGGCCTCGGGTTTACTTTCCAAAATATGATTGATCGGGCAATAGAATGCTATGAGATCGCCTTAGAGATTTCTCCAAATAATCCCTCTATCTTGTTTAACTTAGGATTGGCCTTTGGAAAGAAAGGAGAGATGGAAAAAGAAAGGGAATGCTTTGAGCGGGCATTACAAATCTCTCCAAATGATCCCACTATTTGGTTTAACTTAGGAATCTCTTATGGAAAGAAGGGAGATGAGAGGCATGAACGGATGTGTTTTGAAAAGGCAATAGAAATCTCTCCTAACGATCCTATGATCTGTTATAAATTAGGGATCTTTTATGAAAGGAATAAACAAATGGATAAGGCAATCGATCATTATGAAAAGGCAGTAAATATAGATCCAACCTATCATTTACCTTGGTTTAACTTAGGGATTATTTGTCAAAATAAAGGAGAGCTTGATCGTGCCTTAATCTGTTTCAAGAAGGCGCTCTCTTATAGATTAGATGATGCCATGGGTTGGTATTATTTAGGCGAGATTTTTAAGGCGCTTAACGATACAGATCGAGCAATTAAATGCTTTGCTAAGGCAATATCCCTTGATACAGAATATGGAGATGCATGGTACTCTTTGGGAATTGCCTATAGAGATAAGGGGAAAGATGCACTATCTTTACAATGTCTTGAAAGAACGACAAAAATCGATTTAGAAAATGCCCAGGCCTTTCATAACTTAGGGATCGCTTACAGGGATAGAAAGAGATTAGAGAGGGCTTTATCGTGTTTTGAAAAGGCTACATCCTTAAATCCAAAAGATGGGACCTATTGGTACAATTTAGGAGTTACCTATCGAGATAAGGGAAAAACCAAAAAGGCAATCGAATGCTTTGAAAAGGCAAAAACATTAAGGGGATAATAATGGATGCAACTTGGCAGAAAAGCGTAATCTGTCCAGTATGTGAGGCAGAATTTACAACAGAGAATGTAAGACAAGATGCAATAAGGGTGAAAGGAAGAGATACAGATTTTATGGTTTACTACGAAGGTATAAATCCAAATCTGTATCTTGTTTGGGTATGTCCAAAATGTTACTATGCAGCATTAAGAGATGACTTCCAAACCTTAACCAAAAAGGAACAGAAGATTTTGCAAGACACTATAAGTAAAAGATTCAGTATATCAAAAATGGCTGATTTTACAAAGGAAAGGGATGAGATTTTAGGAATATTAAGCTATGAATTAGCTGGTTTTTGCTATGAGCAGAGGAAATCATCTAATGAAAAACTGGCGAGTATCTATTTAAGAGAGGCATGGGTTGCTCGGGAAATTGGTGATTGGGATGTGGAGCATGAATGCCTGGAGAAAAGTTCTTCTTTCTATAAAAAGGCATTTTATGAAGACTATGATTTGAAAATGGCAAAATCTGAGATCATGTATCTTATAGGAGAGATAAGTAGAAGATTAGGAAATTATGAAGAGGCCATAAGTTATTTAGCAAAGGTCTTTGAGGATAAGGGGGCTAAGCAAAAAATAGCTGACTTAGCTCATAATCAATATTATTTGGCTAAAAAGGACTTAGAAGAGTTAAGAGAAGGTGTTTCATCAGGCGAGACTTCGCATGATGAACTTTTGGAGATAGTAATAAAAGACGCAGCAAAGGATCTATCCGACATAGAATAACAGCTGTAAGGATTAAGTTTTTTATCTGCTTACAGCTTACGACTTATAGCAACTTGGAGAGATATGAGATGTATTGCGATTTACATATCCATACTACCTATTCTGATTCATCATTGACACCAAAAGAGGTTGTTGAGGAGGCAAGTCGTATAGGATTAACAACTATTGCTATCACTGATCACGACACCGTAGACGGAATACCGGAGGCAATAGAATGGGGTAAAAAATATGAGATAGATGTAATCCCAGGGATTGAACTATCTACTGATATAGGAAGGGAAGAGGTTCATATCTTAGGGTATTATATTGATTGGGAAAATGAGCAATTTAACCGTAGGTTACACGAATTTAAGATTTCGAGACAAAAAAGGGCCCATTTAATAATCAATAGATTTAAAAAACTTGGCATTGAAATTGATTATAAAAGAGTTGCCCTCCTTGCTGGCGAAGGAATTATAGGAAGACTTCATATTGCCAATGTTCTGAAAGAACAGGGAGTGGTGGCTTCAATAAAAGATGCCTTTTCTGAATATCTGAATTATGGGGGATTATGCTATGTAGAAAAGTTTCGCCTAACACCTGAAGAGGCAATAGAAATGATAAAGTGTGTTGGCGGAATACCAGTCTTGGCTCATCCTTATCATAATAGATATAATAACCTTATCCCTAAATTAATAAAGGTTGGGTTAGAGGGATTGGAGATATACCACCCTGAACATTCTCTGGAAATCCAGTTGTATTATGAAAAGTTAGCAAGAGACTATCGCCTTATTCCTACTGGTGGCTCAGATTGTCACGGAACAATGAAAGGTGGAGAAATTCTACTTGGAAATGCAAAGGTACGTGATGAAATAGTAAAAAGGTTGAAACGTTTCAATCAGTACAATCAGAAATAGGAAATTTTATAATCGTGGATCAAATCTCATTATTATAGTAGAAATGTTACTGCTACCTGTCTTCTATCGATGAACGAGAAAGGAGAAGACAGTATCTCCATACCTCCTTTGTTTTACAGGATTGAAATATTTCTCTTCTACTTTTTCTCTTCGATCATGTTGAGCGATTATCCAGCCATCCTCCTCAAGTATATTATATTTCGATAGATATTTCAAGGTAAAATTTACTAAATTCTTGAACTGAGGAGGGCCAAGAAATATTATATCAAATCCAATATTCTGTTTATGTAGGCTCTTTATCCCCTTCTCTACACTACAATCTAAAACTTCACATCTCTCTTTAAAACCCGTTTTTATTAGATTCTCCCGAATTACTTCTACTACCTTTTTATCCTTTTCAACAAACGTAACTCGTTCTACACCACGACTCAAAGCCTCAATCCCAACTTGACCTGTTCCAGCAAATAGGTCAAGGAACCTCTTTCCTCTCAATTCTTCACCCAATAGATTAAATAATCCTTCCTTAGCCCGATCCGATATTGGTCTTATACCTTTAATTGACTTTAATCTTATCCCTTTTGCTTGACCACCGATTACTCTCATAATATACAGCTCCAAATAGACATTCTAAAAACGAAAAATATTCTCTTCCGTCTCTTGCTAAGGACTGGTTATCTCGCACTCTCTTCATTTTTAGATGTTTTTAAGGTAATAAAGGTAATCTCTGGCTGGCAAAAGGTTCTAAATGGTAGAATAGTTACCCCCAACCCTTTATTTACATAAAGAAAGGTGTTATCTACCTTATACAATCCTGAAAAATATCTTTTTCCATGTTTTAACAAGGTTACAATTGGTCCAATAAATGGTAGACAGATTTGTCCACCATGGGTATGTCCAGTCAAAACCAAGGAGATTCCTTTTTTAGCTGCCTCTTTTATAATCTTAGGAGAATGAGCCAACAATAAAGTAAAATCCTTTTTTTCTATACAATCCATTGCCTTTTTCAAGTCATCTCTATTTGTATACGGATCGTCAACTCCGATGATTGAAAAGGTTGTATCATTTATCCTTAAATTAACTCCTTCATTAACTAATATCCTTCCTCCTTTCAATCTCTTTATTTCCTGAATATAGATATCATTATTTCCCAATACCCCAAAAATTCCATTCTTTGAATGTAAAGAATTCATAAACTCCATACATCTCGGTGTTATCCTTTTCCCAGATTCATAATCTCCAGTAATTACGACCAAATCTGGTCTTATCTCATTGACTATTTCGACAACCTTTCTTTCTCTTTTTCCAATCCTTTTCATATGCAGATCTGACAAATGGACAATAGTTAATCCAGAGAGTGTGGTTGGCAAGCCTTCAATTGATAAGGTAAGATTAACAATCTCTAAATTATTTGGTTCATAGAAATAGGCATATAGAAAAAATAATAATATTGATACTCCAACACTTACTAAACCAATGATCAATTTAATCACATGTTTAAGGTTATTATTCAACCTTGATCTTCTCTGCCTTCTTTTTCTCTTCACTTAGTTCTTCCAGTTTTTCCAATTTCGCATCAATTAGGGATCTAAAAGCCAATAGGATCTCCTTTTTTGCCCTAAGCAGATGCCTTATTGCTTCATTAGAGAAAAGTTCTGAAATGGCATTGTATACTGGACAGCTACTCCATTCACTCTTTTTCTCTTTCACCTATATCACCTCCAAATGTAATCCTTAATCTCTCATCTTCAAACTTGGCTGAATCTATCTTTCGATTGGCCAGTGTCTTAGGTAGTAAGATGTTTCTTCTTATATTCCCAATTCTAATGGTTAATTCGTCACCTTTTCTGTAAATGTCTATATCCTCCTTTTCTATAAAAGGGAGGCTTATCAACATAAGATACTCTGAATCCTTTTTCTTCACCTCAATCGGTCTTCCTTTATAGAGGATTTCTGTTGGATTGCTTTCTGTGTAAAGCAATTCCCCTAACTTAGTTAAGAGATTCAAACCAACTATCTCTTCTTGGAATAATTTTACTTGAAGGATAGGAAGGGGTGAAAAGATCTCTTTCACCTGATTCAGATATTTAGTTTGGAAGTCCTTCCATTTACTAAAGTATGATGCATCCATATCCTTTGGTAATATCTTATTGACTACAACCGCATCTACTGGAAGGTCAAATAGGTTGAAGTAGGTATAAGACATCTGCGCTTCATGGATAACCATCTTCTCAAGATTTAATACAATCCTAATGGATGAAGATTTTCTGTCAATTAAGATATCCCGCATCTTACCTACATTCTGATAAAGGTCT
This sequence comes from bacterium, assembly GCA_030017475.1. Taxonomy (GTDB): domain Bacteria; phylum UBA9089; class JASEIO01; order JASEIO01; family JASEIO01; genus JASEIO01. The sequence continues at coordinate 40,921 of JASEIO010000003.1, forward strand.
TTTATGGATTCAAATACCGAATCCGAAGGCAAGGGATAGTTTATGGTTTTTTTGACTAACGGTCTTGCCACCTTTGCCAACTTTCGCTCAATTGGAAATAACCTTTTCATATACCATTTGAAGACCTCTGGAAAAGATAGGAGGTGCAGGGTTGCTCCAGTTGGGGCGCAATCGATAATCGCTACATCATACTCTCCTGATTCATTCAAGGACTTTAATTCAATCAAATTAAGTAAATCCTCTATCCCTGGCAAAATGGCAATCTCTTCGGATATGACTGAATCAAAATCCCATTTTGTGAATAGCTCTCTTATGTAAGTCTGGATAGTACCCCAATTTTTATTTAGTACTTCCTGAACATCTACCTCTTTTGCAAATAGATTATCCCGTAATTTCATAAGCTTGGCTCCAATATGCAGATCAAACGAGTCGGATAATGAATGGGCTCTGTCTGTTGATAAGATTATCGTCCGATAACCAAGCTTAGCACACTGTAAGGCAGTAGCACTTGCTATAGTTGTCTTTCCAACTCCACCTTTTCCAGTGAATAATATCACCCTCAATCTATTCTCCTCCAAGGATTATCTGCTTATCCTTCTTTCAACAAGTATCTTCTTTAAAGATTTAACTGCACAGTCTATCTCTTCCTTTGTATTGAAATAGCCTAAACTGAATCGAATCGTACCCCTGGGAAAGGTGCCAATTGTTTTGTGGGCAGAAGGTGCGCAGTGCAATCCAGTTCTTGTCATTATATCAAATGCCTGATCCAAAACATACCCTGCTTCATTTGATTCTAAACCATTAATATTAAAAGAGACAATCGATGTTTGTAATTCTGGGTCTTTTGGACCATAAATCGTTATTTCATCCATATCCTTTAATGCTTTAAGTAGAAAACTGGTTAATTCTTTCTCGCGGTTCCTAATATTTTCTATTCCTTCTTCTAATATAAACCTCACTCCAGCCCCTAATCCTGCTAACCCTACCGTATTATGCGTTCCTGATTCGTATTTATCAGGAAGAAAATCAGGGTGTACTTCAAGTTCAGAATTACTCCCAGTTCCACCTTGAGTTAGTGGTTCTATTTCAATCCCTTCTCTAATATATAAACCACCAGTTCCTTGAGGACCAAATAATGATTTATGGCCAGTAAAGGCCAATAGGTCAATACAGAAGTCCTCTACATTAATAGGAAGTACCCCTGCAGTTTGGGCAGCATCTACCATAAATAATATATTATACCTCTTAACTATTCTACCTACCTCTTTTATAGGTAAGATAGTTCCTATTACATTTGATGCATGAGTGATGACCACCAATCTTGTATTATCCTTTATAGCCTTCTCTATCTCTTTTACATCCAATCTTCCATCCTCAGAACACCATACTACTGTTATCTCAATCTTACCTTTTCCTTCCAAATATCTTAATGGCCTCATTACTGAGTTGTGTTCTAAAGAACTTGTAATTACATGATCTCCTTTTTTTAATAGCCCCTTTATTCCTAAATTAAGAGCCAAGGTTCCATTTGAGGTAAATATAATCTGGTTTGGCTTTTTAACCCCAAATAATTCACCTATTAACTCTCTTGTATTGTAAACAATACGACCTGCCTCAATAGACATCTTATGCCCAGACCTACCTGGGTTGGCACACTTCCTCATACAACTCTCCATACTTTTATATACTATCTCAGGCTTCGGCCATGATGTAGAAGCATTATCAAAGTAGATCATAATCCACAACTTAGTGACTAAAAGGTATACCACCAAGACATGAAAAAGACTCCTAAGCTTCCTAATCCTTCTGAAGTTGCTCAGGAGTTTGACATTTCAAGAAGAGAACCTGCATAATGATTACAATAAGGTTATTTCTACTTTTGATCAAATTTAACCGCAAGTTTTCACACTAAAATGAACTACCCCCCTATCTGAGACATACTCAGATTATGTCCAACCAATGGTAGATTGTTATACCTTAGCTGTTTATTTTTAATAGCTGTTACAAATAGATCTTTTATCCCTTCTGGTGTTGGATCATTCCGAAGTACAGGTTTTACATCCACTTCTGTATCAGACAAAAGACAAGGTCTCAATTTCCCATCTGAAGTTAGGCGCAGTCGGTTACAATTAGAACAAAAATTCACACTCACTGGACTGATAAAACCCAAAGTTCCGATAGCCCCATTTAGTTTATAATAGTGTGCTGGCCCAGAGCCAGGCACAGAATCTATAGAGAATAGCCCTTTTATCCTATTCTTAACCTCTGATATAGGAACAAATCTGCGTTCATCCCATGTCCTGCTAATGGGCATAAATTCAATAAACCTTATATAATAGGGATTATTCATAGTGAGCTTTGCAAAATCCACTATTTCATCATCGTTAACTCCCCTCATAATTACCACATTTATCTTTATCGGCTGCAAACCTACGTTTTGCGCCTCCTGAATTCCACCCCATACATCTTCTATCTTCCCGCCCCCAGTAATCTTCCAATATTTTTTCTTATTTAATGTATCTAAACTTATATTGACCCTTTTCAATCCTGCATGCTTTAGCTCTTTGGCATATTTTGAAAGTAAAGTACCATTTGTAGTCATACTTAAATCCGAAATATTATCTATTTCGCTCAACTTCCTTATTAAGCTTACGACATCCTTTCTGACCAAAGGCTCACCACCAGTAATTCTAATTTTACATATCCCTATTTCAGTAGCATATTTCACTAACTGGATTATCTCTTCATAACTTAAAATTTCGGAATGGCTTACCCAATCTACCACATCGGACGGCATACAATAGATGCACCTCAAGTTACATCTATCAGTAACAGATATCCTTAGGTAATCAATCTTACGATTGTATGAATCAATCAATCTACTTTTCATTCATATTTTCCTTCCTTTCTTCCTCAGGTTCTTCTATCTTTATCTCTTGTTTCAGTTCCTGTGTTGCCTTCTTGAATTCCCTTAATCCTCTTCCTAATGCCCTTCCTATATTTGGTAGATTCTTGGGACCAAACACAATCAGGGCAATAATTAAGATTACAATCAATTCAGGCATCCCAATTCCAAACATATCTACCTCCTCTCTTCAGATAACAGAAGTCAGATTGTCCTCCTTCAATCACGTTGTCATTATACCATCTCGATCTCCATTTGTCAATGATGATCTGTATCATTTCCTTTTTTCTTTCTCTTTACCCGTAGTATAGTTCTATTTCATTGAGTGTCTCTATTGCCTCTTGCATAGAAAGTTTTGACAATACCATTATACCATGATACAATAATCAAGAGACACTCAGACAGAATGCGTCTTGGTGTTTTCTGTTTTGAGAAGGAGGTGAATAAGGCTATGTTTAGAAAGAAGGCAATTAAAGGGCTGATTTGCTTCCTGGCAATAGGAGTGTTTGCAAGCACAGGTTGGGCTATGGGCAAGAAGCCTGCCATGAACAAAGAGCAGGCAGTAGTGGATCAACCTCAAGCAGATGTTAAAGAGAATCCAGAGGTGGCTGAGGTTGAAAGTCAAGCTGAGGCTAAGGTAACAGAGCAGAAAGGGACTCAGACCCCAGAGACTCAAGCTGTAGAACTAAAACCGATTATGGAGTATAAGCTTCCTGAAGGTGAGGAGATTGTGGATATTATCTTTGGTGAGGCAGAGATGACTGTAGAAGAAGCAAGGGCTTTAGGGATGAAGGGATTAGAGCAGAAGAAGGCAACCGAAACTGTGAAGGTGCAGTATCCGAAGGTATTAGTGACTAAGAATGCGGTTAAGTTTTTGGATGAGAGGGGGAGAATGGAAAGAGAGGTGTTGTTGAAAGAAGAAAATTATGAGAAGCCAATGGTGTCTTTGTTAACAAACAGAATAGTGGTTAAAGGTAAAAAGGGCGAGGGTGAAAATTGTAATGTTTACGCAAAATGGACAGACGAAAAAGGAAAATTAATAAAAATAGAAGAACACATCTTAGGTGAATTCGGTGGAGTTCTTATGTCTGAAAATGGAAAATATATTGCTATCGGACTTGGAGTGAAAGTGACAGAACCCGAAGTTGGTGAGTGCAAGTTGTATGATATAAATGGAAATAAATTATGGACATATGATATTGAATATCCATATCATGGTGGGATGGATATATTTAACGATGGTTCTGTTGTAATAGTGAGATCAGTTGAAGAAGGAGAAGGGATTAAAAAGGGGAAGATTGTTTTAATAGATGTAAATGGAGAGAAATTATGGGAAAACGAAATAGTTGATGGAACCCATAAAATTTTCTCTACAGCAGAAGGAAAAATAATAGTTTATACAAGAGAGTATCATTTTGCAGGTACACCTTTTGAAAAATTTACTTATATTCTATATGGATTCAATAAAAATGGCAATTTGCTTTGGAAGCCTAAAGAATATAAAGGATTTAATAACTCATTTCATAAACTATCTGTATCTAAAAATGCAAACTACTTGACAGGACTTACCCTCTGGGATCATCTATGGGTAATGGATATAAATACTGGGGAATTTATATGGAAATATCCCTTGAAAGGATGGAAACCTGATACTTTAAAAATTTCCCCAGATGGTAAATATGTATTGTTGGGAAATGTGCTTTTGTTAGATGGAAAGAGCGGTAAGGTTTTAAAACGGATTAAGGAAGGAGGAAAATTCTTAGACAAAGACAAGCTTTGGAGAAGAAAAGGAGGTAAAATTGAGATATTCAATATCTCTGACATCTTAAAGGAAGATTAAAATGAAGAGAGCCTTGAGAAAGCGATTAACAACTTTAATAAGCCTCTTTTTCTATATAGGCTTAACAAGCACTGCTTATGCAGTAGTCTGGCCTAATGCACCTTCTGGCAAAACTTATCCCAACTATTTGGAGAGTGATTATGGGCCAAGAAAGGTGTATCAGTACTTCCATAAAGGCTTAGATTTTCCTGATGATAAAAACATCAAAGCTGTTGAGTCAGGAAAAGTTGAAGTAATTGCTACAAGTAACTCGAAGTATCATTACGAAATTTGTGGGGGCACAATACTTAATGCTTGACAAAAAGGATGGAGATGTGAGAGGATATGAACATGGCTCGAAAAATAGGTATTGTATCCACAATTAGAAGAAAAATTTTAAAAATTGAGGTGATAAAAATGTTTAAGCAAAAAGCAATTAAAGGGTTAATTTGCCTTGTGGCAATAGGAGTGTTTGCAAGCACAGGTTGGGCTATGGGCAAGAAGCCTGCTGAGAGTGAGCAGTTGTTAGTGAGCAGTGAGCAGAAGGAGATTGAGTCAACAGGGGTTCAGCCAGAGGGTGAGAGTAAACCAGCTAAGGTTGAGGTGGCAGAGCAGAAAGGGACTCAAACCTCAGAGGCTCAAGCCATAGAGCCAAAGCCAGTTATGGAGTATAAGCTTCCTGAAGGTGAGGAGATTGTGGATGTTATCTTTGGTGAGGCAGAGATGACTGTAGAAGAAGCAATGGCTTTAGGGATAAAAGGCTTAGAGCAGAAGAAGGCAACCGAAACCGTGAAGGTGCAGTATCCAAAGGTAATAACGATCAAAGACATGAATATTAAAGGTGATGTATCTATAAAATCGATTAGATTCTTGAATGAAAAAGGAGAGATGAAGAGCGAATATCAAGTTAAAGGACAAAGAGAATGGACGGGTGTTATGGTTTCCAAGAATAAGAAGTACCTTAATGTCCATTCTATTATCAATTATGAAAAAGAAGAAGCAGAATCTATAATGTTGAATGACGAGGGAAAAGTGTTATGGAGTGTTAAGCATAATCTCTTTGAAGTCTATCCATCACCAAATGGCAAGTATTTGGTTGGACTTCCTACTATTGAGTGGAGTGATGCCCCAATATATGTTTATAATGAAAAAGGATTGGTTAGGGAAATAAAGAAGGATGATCTATCTTGTAGGTTAAGCTTTTCTAAAGATGGAAGTTATTTTGCTGTAACTTTAACTACAAGAATTGAAGGTGAAGATAGAGCAGATTTAATAGTATTTGATGGAGAAGGAAATGAACTTTGGAGAAAGAATGGTATAACAAGAGGAATTGCCGCAGATTATTGCCCAATAAATATTACAGATGATGACATAATCACGGTAATGACAGGTGGAGATGAATATAAGATATATCATTTTGATAAGAAAGGCAATTTGGTTAAAGAAGAACAAGGTAATTTAGAATTACTTAGGCAATTCAACCCAGATTATTCAAGAGCAAGGTAATGTAGAGATGCTTTGGCAATCTAAAAAATAGTAGGAATAAGAAAAAATGCTAAGAAAGACCTTTAATCTCTTCATTTTAAGTTCGTTGTTTATTCTATCTCCAATTATAGCATCAGGTTATCAATGGCCTGTTGATTCTTTCGATAAACAACATCCAATCAATGCTACATTAGGAGAGTACAGATCTAAGTTTCATAACGGTGTAGATATAGGTAGGTTTCATAGAGGTGTAGATATAGGAGAACCTGAAAAAACCAATGTATATCCTGTTGTTAGTGGGACAGTAGCTAAGATAGTATATAGAGGAAAGAACTCTTATGTCACAGTTGAAGATGGAAATAGAAAGATTGATTATGTCCATATAAATCCAAATCCATCAATACGAGTAAATCAGTCTGTAACAGCGGGTGAGACTGTTCTTGGTACAATAAATGATCTAAACCACCTCCACTTTCAAGAAGATGAGGGGGCAGTAAACCCTCTTCGCCCTGGAGGACTTACTCCATTCACTGATAAGGGTGAACCAAAAGTTAAGAAAGTGGAAGTAGTGAAGGATAGTACTCCTGATGCTCCTGATGCTGGGAAACCATTTCCAACAGATAGTAATGGTATTCCTATTGTATCTGGTAATGTTGATATTAAAGTATGGGCCTATGATCCAAGGGTTAATGCAGATGGGACTCCTGGTGAAAGGGGTGGTATGGGGATATATAGAATTGGATATGAGGTCAGAAAAGAATCTGATGGTACTCTTGTTGAAGGACCAACATATAGGATTCAATTCGATACCATCTCCTCTGATTATAAGGTGAAGTATGTTTATGATCCAAAATCAAGTTATATACCTGTTAATTTTATCTACTTGGCAACAAATTACCCTAATTCTAATGGCTACTGGAATACAGAAAGACTTGAAGACGGAAGGTATAAGGTTAAGAGTTTAGTGGAAGATATTAAAGGCAGGAGTGCTGAGAAAGGGATCACAGTGATCATCGACCTCACCCCACCCAAGGTAAAGGAGAGCACCACTGGAAATAATGCTCAGGATGTTCCTTTAGATAGTACCATTGAGATTACCTTAGAAGACCCAAAGAAGAACGACTATTCCTCAGGGATTGATCCTAAGTCCCTAAAGCCAGAGGAATGTAAGATTGATCCCAAAATCGATGGTACCTGGAAGATCAAGGGAGAAGGATTTATCTTTATTCCTAATGAACGCCTAAAAGAAGAGACCACCTACAAAGTCACCATCCCCAAGGAGGCAGCTAAGGATAAGGCTGGTAATGAATTAGAGAGCCACATTTTCACATTCAAGAGTGGCTGGTTTGGGGCAAAGGCGTTAACGACATCTTATCAGAAAGTGTATCCTAGAGAAACTGTAACTCATGTTATTGCTATCAGCAACCATTTAGGAAAGAATGAGGATTTTGAGCTTGTTGTAAAAAATCCATCAGGCATGGGGTGGTCCTGGGGCTTTGGTAGTCCTGGTGGAGGAGAACGGATAGAGGTTAATGCCCCATATGATCCATCGAATGATAAGTACAAAGATGATGATGCTACAGTATGTTTTATGGCCAAGGCCCCTCGTGTACCATGTACGAGTGTCTTCACGGCTCAGATCTTTATTCAGATAAAGGATAAACCAGAGACAGAAAGAGAAGTAGTATACCTTGGAGACATAACCCAGGGTGAACGCATTAATGACCATCCGGATGACAACTACGAGATCTCTGATCCACAGTATCCAACCAATATGTACATCTCCAGTAAGGCCGATGTTGCTATGTTGTTAAGGGGATACTCAGATGGCATGGGCCATCTACTCGGAAGATGGAAGATACCAGTTTCTCTCATCTTAGATGATCTTACCCCTATCTTTAGAGAGAAAAGAACCCTTTCAGATTACCCCGTACTGATCATACCTACCCTGGGCCTATCAGGCATCTCAAACTCACCTACCACCAAGGCAAAACTTGAAGAATACGTCAAGAATGGAGGAACGATAATCTGTTTCACCCAGCAGCATGGGTATGACTTCGAGGCCCTGCCCAGGGGAGATGAACTCAAAGGGTATGGCTGGAGTGAAGATCAGTCATGCTGGCGTGGTTCGGTATCCATCTCTACCCCTCATCCAGTCTTTGCTGGTCAGGATACCCAAATCCTTGACATAGTCACTGATGGCTACTTTGACAGATGGCCAGATGATTCGACTATTCTCTTGAGACGAACAAAGAATGATATGCCGGCTATGCTGATGTATCCTTATGGAAAGGGAATAGTTATAGTTTCTGGCTTCTATGAGGACTGGGCCTATGGAAATTCCCAATCAACCAAGGATGGAAGAAATCTGGTAAGAGATCTTGTTACCTTTGCCAAAGATCCAGATAAGCATATCCCAGAGTATAGGGGTGAAGAAAAGATCAATGAGCAATTAACAATTAGAAATGATCAATTGACAATTGCAGAAAGAATAAAGGTTAGGGTGTATGATCCGGACAAAAACGAGCTTGTATCTTACAACCAAGAACTTACAACCCCATTAGAGGCCGGAGAGTCAATCACCATTCCATTTGACTATACTGCCCCTCAAAGCCTTGGTATCTATGAGGTAACCTATATCCTTCTTGATAGAGACGATGAGGAGATTCAGGAGGAAGAGGTAGGACTGAGGTTTGGGGTAAGTCTTGGCCTTGTGGGAGTGGCCAAGAAGGACCTTTCAATTAACATTACTTCAGATGGAGATGAAGTCAGAGTCAAAGGGACACCAGCCACCTTTACTATCACTGTGAGGAATAATAGTGATGAAATAAGGAAGGTTACCCTCAACTGGCATAGTCATGCAGGAGGGGGTTCGATTGGAACATATACTGTTTTACCTAAATCGAGCATCTCTATTCCTTACACCACGGACCGTATCTACTTTTACTGGCAGGGTCCAAGGTGGGAGTTCTACATATATTGTCCTGAGGCCGGCACTAGGTGGATTGGTTTAGCGGGAATATGTGTAGAACCTTTGGTTTATGTCTCTCTTTTAACTGATAAATATGAGTATCAAAGGGGAGAGGATTTGGAATTGGATGTTTTGGTTAAAAATCTAATGTCAAATCCACAAAACGTCAATCTGAAGATCAATATAGTTGATCTGAATTGGGAAGATTGGAAGGAGGAGAGAACCCTTGAAGTGGATCTTGGCTCAGAAGAATCTGTAAGAGAGAAGCTTATATTCCAGGTTCCAGAATACCTCTATGGGGGGATATATAAGGTTAAGGCAGAGGCCTATGTAGATCAAGTACTTCTATATGAGGCTATGACCACCTTCAAGGTTACACCCTTATTGCTAAGCCTTGAGTCGAAAATCAAAGAAGCTTATGCTTGGGGTAATGATGCAAACCTCGATTTTATTATTAAGAATGATGGAGATATAGACAGGGAGGTTACCCTGAGTGGTTTCTTCTCTTGTTATTATCAACCATTTGAGAAAACTCTATTTATCCCGGCCGGTGGCGAGGTATCTTACACCCATATTATAGAAACAGTTTGGTGTGGATCAACACTCACTGCCTCTCTTTATACTGAGAAGGGAGTAAAGATTGAACAAATAGATAAGTGGTTTGATGTTTATAAAGTGGTTCCAAGGAGTACTCTCTCCACAAACAAAAAGAGGTATCTTCGTGGAGAGGAGGTAAAGATTACCTTGGACATTCAAGATAGTCATAAGATTGACTATCCGGCCCGGGTGAAGGTTGTTATGGGTAATGGGTTATGGGTTATAGGTGATGAGGAAGTAGAGATCATCGATGGGAAGGCAACCAAGGAATTTACATACATCATTCCAAAGGATGCTGAGAGGGGATACTATAATATAAAGGCTTATGTCTACTATCAGGAGGAAATGATAGGTTATGGTACTACTTCCTTTTATGTTCTAAAGCCTAAACTTGCGGTTAAGCCGAGTCTACCAGATGTCTTCACAGTTAAGGGTTCACAGTTGACGGTTGCCAGTGGAGAAAGGGTAAATCCTGTGGATTTTGAAATAGAGAATGTAGGTCCTATTGATGTGATAGATGGGAAATTAGAAGTAAGTTTAGAGTGTAGAGTTGAGAGTTTAGAGGAAGGAGAAGATGGGGCAGGGAGCAGGGGGCAGGAGGAAGAGGGAGAAGAGGTGTGGAGGGATGAGAGGGAGTTTGGGAAACTGAAGGCAGGATATGGAGAGGAGCAAGGAGAGAAGACTACCCTTGAGTTTGATATTCCTATTGAAGAGGTCAGGTTTGGGACTTATGTGCTTAAATATGTCTTGAAATATGAGACTGAAGAGATAAAGGGGGAAGAAGAGATAGTTTCAAAGGTTACCATCAAGGAGTTTAAGCTTGACAAAACCTCATACAAGGTTAGAGATGAAATGAAAATAGAGCTTGAGGTGATTAACGCCGGAGGATTCGAAGAGAGATTTAAGGTAGGGCTAACATCCGCAAGTCTTAAGCCAATAGCCCTTGAGGACCAGGAACTTATCTTACTGCCAGGTGAGAGCAAGATACTGAATTATGCGACCACCATAATAGAGGATATAGAACCTGGGGTGCATGAAGTAGAAGTAGTTATAAGTCATCAGGGGAGTGGAAGTCTTGGAGATGGCTCATCCAATCAAGGGAGTGGAAGTTTGGGAGAAGATGAGATAATAAAGAAGTTTAGTTTTGTGGTATCGGCTTCACGATTAGAGGCCTATCTGGATAAGAAGTATTACTCTTGTGGAAAGGGTGGGAGTATTAAGATTACCAACGCAGGTGGGGTGGATACGAACTACTCCTACAATCTCAGGTTGGTAGATTGGAATGGACTTGTTTTCTTTGAGGAAGCTGGAAGTGGTAGCATAAAAGCAGGTGATGGGTTATTGGTGATGGATGGTGGGAAAATAGGGTTTATGATACCGGAGCAGTTGGTGAGTGGTGGGTACAATCTTATGTTGGAGCTTAAGGATGAAAAGAAGAATGAAGGGATAAAGAGATTGTTTTACATCAATGTAAATGGTTTACAGGCCAGGGTTACTCCAAAGACAGAGGAGAAGATCTACTTCTATGGGGACCAGGTCAATGCCTCTACGCTGATTGAGAAATTGGGCCTTCCCATAAATGGGGCAAGCCTCAAGATAAGGGCCTATGCCTCTGGGGGTGAGTGGACCCACTATCCAGACATCAGGGATGTCAATGCCATTGTGGCAGATGGGGACTATGTCTTGTTTGGAACAGCTGGTTATGGGGTAAGAAGATATAACAAGAAGAATGATACATGGGATCTCTTTGATACTTCAAACTCAGGGCTCTTGGATGATAATGTTCTCTTAATTGGGGTCGATACCCACTATCTCTGGTTTGTCACATCAAGAGGGGTCTCAAGGTGTGATAAGACTATGAATAATTGGGAGAACTTCACCAAGGAAGAGATAGGACTAAGCTTCTTCGACTCTATCCAAAGCATAGCCATAGATAATGACTACGTATGGTTTGGTGGTGACTATCCTGGACTGATCAGATATAGTAAGGGTAATGGAGAATGGATGCACTGGAGCCTGGATGAGATTGGAGATAAGATAGGGATAGAGGGCCTGATTATAAATAGCATGGTCGTTGATGATGGAATCCTCTATATGGGTACTAGTGAATGGTGTGGCTCTCAGGACTATCTTATCAAGTTAGAGACAGAAACCGAGACCTTGAGTGTTATAAAAGAGATGAGTGTCCTTGCCCTCTCTCAGGACTCTGACTGCCTCTGGATTGGATGGAATAATATCTTAACCGGATACAATAAGCAGACCGGTGAATTCAAGGACTATGAGATCCCCTATTCCCCAGAATATTATTGGGATGGAGTAAGTGATGGGACAATCTCTGTAGCCTCTCTTTGTGTGGATGAATATAAGGTCTACTTAGGCTCAGATAAGGGAGGGGTCTATATCTTTGATAAAGAGAGAAAAACCTGGGAGGAGCTTGTCTCTGAGATTGGTAGTCCACAAAGTGTCTTGGCCATAGCAGCAGATGAAGACTATGTCTGGTTTGCCGGAAGAGATACGTTGACACGCTTTGATCGGGGTTATCGCTTCCAGGGGGAAAAGGTCAGCTATGGTGAGTGCATATCTATGATCGATGCCGGAGACCGGCTCATAATCCTTCCCTATGATACTTCAAGACTCATCTTCTATGACAAGGCTACCGGTTATACAGAAGAGATTAACATCCCATTAGGCACTCATTCCTCTGAGTCATCGATGGCCCTTGATGGGGACTGCGTCTGGATAGTCGGGAAGCATAACGATGTTATCTTACGGTATGATATGACAAATGATCACTTTGATGAGTGGATGCTCAATTGGTTGGTTGATGATGTCTTTGCCCTGGATGGTGACTATGTCTGGTTCAGACTTGAAGGAGGTAAAGGCATCCAGGCCATAAGGTATGACAAGATAAATGATGACCTAAGGCTCTACAAGGACGTTCCTGACTACTTAGACTTCAAAAAGAGATACTACTATGATAAGGAGCTTGGAGATTGGGTAGACTCGCACCTTGAGATAAACAAGGTCTATCCCGAGCTAAGTGATCTATACAAGTATATAGAAAAGTTTATAGATGAATTCGAGTATCTTAAGAACGTGGCCGTTTGTGGGGATTATGTCTGGTTTAGTGGAGGTAGTGGTCTAATCAGATATGATAAGGCCGCTGATTCATGGAGATACTTTGATCTTGACATTGAGACTGGCAAGATATGGGCAAATGATGGAGTCATCTATATCGATTGTAATGGCCTCTACAGGTATGATCCAACAACTACAGAACTCTCTAAACTCTTAAATCTAAGTAGTGAAGTAACCTTCCTCCTCTTTGATGATAAAGACCTCTGGCTTGGAACGAATGGAGAGGGATTGTGGCACTATGAAGGCGGTTCATGGACTCAGTTTACCGAGGAGAATACTGATGGTGGACTGTTGAGCAATCGTCTTTTTGCCGGCTGCCTCGATGGAAGCTACATCTGGTTGGACTGTGGTACCATAACACGATACGATAAGGCCGCTGGTGAGTGGAAGAGTTATAGGGAAGACTGGTTTGATAGTATCACTTCCATCTTAGCCGATCAAGTATTCCTATGGATTGGTGGAAGAGGAGGATTATTCAAGATGAAGAAGGTAGGAGAGATACTCTTTGATGAGACTATCCAGGTTAATGTGGGGAGTGATGTTACCACAAACCATCTTTTAGGGATCTTAGATACTTTAGGTAAGGTCTACATAGATGCGGTGCTTACATCATCCAAGGGTCAATTAATTGACCATGGTCAGAATACATTCTACATCATCAATACCTCAACCTCTCTTTCATTTGAGACAGATAAGCCCATCTATAAACCGTACGAGACAGTCACCATAACAGGTAAGATCCATAATGCCGCCCAGATACCCACCAATCCCTTGAAACTCAAGTTGAGAAAGAAGGATAAAGAGGTCATCTATCAGGAGGAGAATATCGTTCTCCAGCCATATGAAACAAGGCAGTTTACCACCACAACCACGGCAGATAAGTCATTTGTCTTAGAGGGATCGATCGGTGATCTTAAGCTAACCGACTTTGTGGAGGTAGCAAAACCAGAGCTTGAAGTGACGATAGATGCACAAGAGGTGGTTTCAAGAGATGAGTTTACTCCCTTGATCATTCTTAAGAATACGGGGAAGGTGGAATTGCAAATTGAAAATTGCATATTGAAGATTGCAAAGGCTGAGGATGGAGAAGAATTAACTGTCTACTGTCTATTGTCTACTGTATACTGCCTAAGGCCTGGTGAAACAAAGATATTTGAGCAACCACTTCAAATCCATGAGGATGTTATCCTGAGTGTAGAGGTGAGTGGGGATGTAAGAAAGACCGTAGCCAAACAGATAGGGTTTGGGGAGAAGGTAACCATTGGGGTTACACCCGAGGAGATCTATCCTATCGGGATTATAGAGGTGCCATTTGTCATCACTAACGGTGGGAGCCTGGATTCAAAGCTTGAGGTTGTCTTTGTTCTGGAGAAGACTGAAAAGGAAAATGGAGCAGGGAGCAGGGAACAGGAGGCAGATGGCAGAGGAGAGAGTGTATCGGGCAGGAGTCAGAAGGTAGAAAGGGTGATTGGTGGGAAGATGGTTTATGGTCCATGGTTGATAGTCCATGGCCAGAAGGAAGGATATAACAGAGAAAGGAGAATGATCAGGGAGCAGTTGCAAGGATTGTGTTGGATAATACCACAGATAAGGATCAGTAAGCAGCAGGAAGAGGGAAGCAGGCAGAGGGAAAAGGAGAAGGAAGCGCAGAGTGTTACTACCAACCAGTTAACATCTACCAGTTACCAGTTAAGCAGTTACAAAGACAGCGTGGAGTTGGTAAAGACCTTCTATATACCGGCTGGTGAGAAGATAGCGGGGGATCTTGTCTTTAATCTGAATGAGGGAGACTATAAGCTCTTGTTTACCTCAGAACTTTCCTCTGGCGCAACATACTTCAAGGTTGCAAAAGACGGTATAGTAGAAATAAATAAGTTAGAAGTGGGAAGTGGGAAGTTAGAGGCTAATAAACTGCCTACAGATGTTATGGTTAAGAATCTTGGAGGAAATAACTTTGTTGGGGTCCTGAGGCTTGATGCGGGATTTTATGAAGAAGAAAGCCAGATAGAATTAGAGAGTGCCCAGGAAGAGACTTACAGATTCGGAATTCCCCTTGAGGCAAGTTCCGGGGAGTACACAGCCAGGGCAGAGGTTCTACATGACGGCTGGGTGATAGCCGAGAAGGAACAGAGGTTTAAACTGGAGCCTTGGTTTGAAATAACCGGAATCTGGGGGAAGTCTGGTGAGGCAGGTGGTAGTGGGATTAGTTTTGATGTAGGAGAGGAAGGGAGATTTAAATTTGCTGTAAAGAATACGGGAACGGCAGAGGGGAAGGTCATTCTCCACCTGAAGTTCCTTGACCTTGTGGATGAAGAGAAGGAGGTCTGGCTTGGAGTGGGCCAGACAGAAGAGGTGGAGTTCTCTTTTGAGGTGCCGGATGATTTGGAGGATAAGGACCACATAGCAGTACTCAGTAGTCAGTGGTCAGTAGTCAGTGGGATAAAAGAGATAGAAGAAGAGATACAGGTGCATATAAATGGAATAAAGATTGGGGTGGAGGCAGAGCTGGATAAGCCATTCTATCAAGAGGGGGATACGGCCGTCCTGACCCTCAAGGTCACAAATCTCACCTCCTTATCCCTGGCGATGTACACCAAGATCAATTTCAATGATTATCAGGAGCGTCAGGACTTTGAGCTTGGACCCATGGATGGTTCACAATCCACAGTAGAGCTACAATTCAACATCCCGATCCAGTTCACAGGCCAGAAGATCGGGTATGGGGTCTACATGTCCTCTGGAAGGAGTATCTATCTTAACTCGATGTATGTCAGAAAGAAAGGGGAGATAATAACACTCTGGACAGATAAGGAAGTCTATGGGGCCGGGGAAGAGGTAATCATCAATTATCAATTATCAATGAGCAATGAAGAATTGGCCACTGGCAATTATCAATTGTCAATCGATGGAGAGGAAGTAGTTGAGCCGTTTACCATACCTTTAACCGAGAATGAGGGGACAACCAGTTTCATCTTGCCTAAGGAGCTAAACAGCGGAACCTATATCATAAACTATGAGCTAACAGAAGGTTCTCAACAGCTTGAAAAGGGAGAGTACCGATTTGATGTTATTGGTTATGAGGTGATAATCATAAAGGCGACTCTGGATAAACAGGTCTACAACTCTGGGGATGAACTGAATCTTGATCTTACCATCAAATCGAATAGTGACCTGGATATCCTGGTCAGGGCCTGGATCTACAACCCGGAGGGTGGGTATGAGGACTTCTTCAACAAGGGAGCTATTCTTTCCTGTGGCAGGACAAGACACAGAATCAACGGCGAGATTACCGATACCATGCCAGGTGTTCATTTGCTGGTCTATGCGATCTATTCAGGTAATAATGAATGGTTGCTCCTTGCCGCAGGGAGCGAGAGCTTTGATCTGAACACCCCGGATACTATCAACACCGATTTTTCTGCCACCCCAGACTCGGGCGAGGTGGATGATAAATTCCCAAGGGCGACCATCGTCCGACCCAATCCAGGAGATAGAGTTTCAGGAGATGCAGTCCTTATAAAAGTGGTAAGTGAAGATAAAGATATTGTGAACATAAACTTTCAGTATAGATTGAGTAATCAAGGTGCATGGACAGATATTGTTAGCAGCATAGATACAGGATCGATATACTCTGTAACCTGGGATACTACTTGGCTGACAGAAGGTAGCTATGATTTAAGGGCAGTCGCAGAAGATGCTATGGGCAATGTGGATACAGATCCTCCATATATTACTGTTATTGTCGATCATCCAAATGCTGATTATTCTGAATATGGAGTGAAAATGGCCAAAGATAATGTAATTGAAAATGGTGATGGGATCAGGGTCAAGATACCGGCTGGGGTTCTAACCAAAGATACTATCATAAAAATCTCAAAACCAGATCCGGCTGATATTCCACCAAACAAGGATAAACCCACCGGGTTGTTTCTTGAGATTACCCTTGAGAGTGGCCAGGAACACCTAAATGGGTACATCTTCATTTCAATGCCATATCTGGACAACGATAATAATGGCCTGGTCGATGGCACAGACATCTTAGAGGAGAATCTAAAGGTTAATATCTACAGAGACACAGGCTGGAAAAGGCTGCCAACAACTATAGATGCTATAGATAATATCGCTACCGGCAAAACAGACCACCTCGGTAGCTTCGGATTATTTGGATCTCTCACCTCTGATCTTGATAATGTGCTGGTCTTTCCCAATCCATTCAGGCCTGGAAAGGGTGAAACCATCAGGTTCTTGAATCTGACCGAGAATGTGATCATAAGAATCTATAATGTGGCTGGCGAACTCATCAGGTACAAAGAGGATATAACAGACCATTGGAAATGGGATGGAAGAAACGACCATGGCCAACCAGTGGCAACCGGCGGCTATATCTATATCATCACCGATGATAATGGAAGAAAGAAGATAGGAAAGATTGCGGTTGTTTGGTAATGAATAAGTTAAAATATATTAATCTGATAATCTTGTTTCTTTTAGTGTTTTCCTCGTCTTCTCAAGCAGGAGAAGAGCATGGGGGTACGTCCGCTGCCTCCTTTCTTAAGATTGGGATAGGGGCAAAGGCGACTGGTATGGGGCAGACTCATTGTGCAGTGGCAGACGATTCTACGGCCCTCTACTGGAACCCGGCTGGTCTTGTCTTGCTCAAGAGAAATGAAATGAGCTACATGCACAATCTATGGTTTGGTGAGATAACACATGGATTCCTCGGTTATGCCCATCCCTTAAAGAACCTCAGTCTGGGTGTTGGCATAGACTATCTGACCATAGGTGAGATAGAGGAGACGACCGAACTCGAACCAAGGGGAACAGGGAAAAAGTTCAGATTAGAGGAAGATGTAGCCTTCTTTGTCTCGGCCTCAAAAAGGATAAGAGAGAACCTGTCCCTGGGCATGAACCTAAAATACATCCTGCAAGAGGTTGCGGGTGAGAGGGCCATGGGTTGTGGGACCGATCTGGGTCTATTCTACAAACTCCACCTCCTAAACCTTGGCCTTGTCATCCAGAATCTTGGCCCGGGCATGAGATTTACAGAGAAGGAGTTTGCCTTGCCCTTTAATATAAAGACGGGCCTTGCCTATAAAGGAATCAAAAATACCATCCTTGCCCTCGATGTAAATCTTCCACGAGACAACAGGGCAAGCTATCATCTTGGCGTGGAGTACCGGATTGGTGATCTTTTGGCCATGAGGGCAGGTTATAATTCCCGCATCACAGAGAATAAACTGGGCAGGTTCAATCTTGGAGAGGGCTTGAGTACGGGCTTTGGTATCAACTTTAAAGCGACCCAACTCGATGTGGCCTATATCCACTATGGAGATCTTGGCGATACCTACCAGGTATCCCTTCTGACTAGGTTTGGAAAGGCAGAAGGCAGATGACAAGGCACTGAGCATGAAGTGCGGAGCAGGTATCGCTTCCAGGCAAAGCTCCCAACCACCCATCACCCAAAATCCTCACCTAACGCCTCTTTCTCTTCTTAATCACCATCTCTGCATTTGGTTATGCCAATTTTTCATTTCAGCCTGAGGTTTAAACCCAGCTTGCCCTTCAAAGATTCTCTACTGTCTGATCTCATCAATGCTTGATTTTTTTGAGAAGCACATCTGCTGCTTGTTCGCGGCAAAAAATGCAGGTTTTTAAAAAAATTTAAAAAATCATCTGGAGAGATTAAGACTACTGTATAGGAGAGATA